>JBGAVL010000376.1:0-5254 GCA_044228145.1 Obscuribacteraceae bacterium (SeqCode) | reverse complement strand
ATTGGCTCAAGTGCTTGGCCTGTCTCGAGGCTCAAGGTGAGGCCACTCCCGATGCGAATTTGGAGCTAACTCTCAAACGGCTCGCGCAAGCAAACAGGCAAGCCGGAGATTATGGTGACGGACAAACTTATTTGCGCAGAGCAATTGAAATCGCCAACAAGATCAATTTGGCCGATCCCGACCTGCAGACAGAGTCAAACGAACTCTGCAAGTATTGCCGCGTTATAGATCCAGTCAAGCTAGGCGCTGACGCTGAGAAACTGATTCGTGACAACAAGGCGACGATTGTTGTAGTGAAAGACAAAGATGAAGGCAGCTACGTCGTCACGGTCACTGTTCCCAACCGAATTGAAAATACCACTGGCGATGACAAAGTCGACTCGATTGCTATGGAGAAATCTGTCACGCTCAATCTGACTGAGGGTGCTGACGGAACTGTACAGGCTCAAAACATCAAAGGTTTCAAAATCCACGTTGTCGAAAAGAAAATGTGGGTCAACTTGCTTGCTGTAAATTTCGGCAAGCCTAATGAGACTGGTCAGCGTGATGCCGCTATCACAGCAGGAAAAATGGGCGTCACCAAAACAGTCACTAAATCCATCGATGCGAAAGTCTTTCAGCCTGTCGCAGCTTTTGTCGATGAGACTAAATTGTTCGGTACACCTACCGACATCGCCACGACAGGAACCGCGCCTTCAACAATGACGAATTCGACCACAACAGGTAGCGGCAGTCTGACGACGTCGACCGGTGCTAGCACTTCGACAGCAACCACCTCAACTTCTGTGACCGCGACTCCTGAGTCAACTGCGACTACCACGACTACCACGACGACAAGTTCCACGGACTTGAGCGTTCCTGCATCAAATGGAGCAGCATCATCCACTTCTTCGAGTTCGACCAGTGCAGGCTCCAGCGCAACAAGTCCAAGCACGCCAAGCTCCGACGCCGTTACTTCAAATTCGTCAAATTCTTCCACTTCTGCTCCGGCGTCTAGCCCACCAGCAGATGCTGCTCCTAAGAAGACACCTGAAATCGAAACGACAACAGTGATCGATTTCAGCGAAAATAAGAAGAAAGAAGAGGCACCTAAAGTAGAAGAGCCCAAGCAGCAAAGCAGCTCATCGCTTACAAAAGAGGCAAACGATTCTTCGCCTTCAACTCCATCGGTGAAAAAGCATCAGGACGATGACGATGACGATGATGATGACGACAAGGACAAAGACAAGAAAAAGCGCGATCGAGATGACGACTAACGAGCGCGATATGCAAACGAAAGGGGCTCATTTGATGAGCCCCTTCGAATATCAATAGACGTATTACTGACCTTGCGGTTGAGAGTTTCTGTTTTGAATCAAGGTATCCAGACCTTGTTTCAGCAATCCGCCAAAACCACCACCACCACCCACAGGTGCAGCCGGTTGAGCTGATTGGATGGGAGCGCCCTGGACCGGGCCCAAGGAGATTTGCAGAGCTCTGGGATCTTGACCCAACATTTGACCTTGCGGATTGACTACGACGTAAAGAGACTGACCGGTAGCCAGGTTGCTCATCAGGTATTGTCCAGCCGGCAAGGTCGATGTTCCCACAGATACAAAATTGGCGGTATTCTTCCCGTATTGCGACCAGGCTGCAAGCGGAAACAAAACGGCTGCTGCAAAGATGGCGCCTGTCACGTACTGCTTTCTCTTCATGCCCAAAGGTCCTCCCTGGCTGTTACGAACCGCCTATTGTACACGGTCGCAAGCTGATGCCAGCCAGAAGCGATTTCCAGGATAGATAGCCTTGCAAGTCTGGGGTTAACCCGGGCCGTTTTCAACACCTTGCCGCCCATAATTGCATTCATGTGGCGACCGCGTTGTGAGGCAATTATGTTTAGTCGAACACTCAAGTCTTTGACAATGCTGGCGCTCTTTGCCGGCATGGCAGGCAATTCTCCGGCTCCGGCGCAGGAGACACCACGAATTAATGGAGTCGGATCGCGCGACATTCGCGACATGAGCAAAATGCGTGTTGAGTTTCCTGTAAAAGGTTTGCTCAAAGGGTATCGAGAACCTGTCGCATCCGAGTCCACGTCTTGGAAGAGCGCTATAAGAAAGGAAGCCAAACCGGCAATCCGGGCCAAGACCGTGGGCCGCAGCCTAATGCCTGTCATCAAACAGCAACCGAGCGAAAAGGTTGAGCCCGGGAAAGTGCGCTGGCACAAAGCGATTCAAACAGCCATGGATGCATCTCGGCAATCGGGAAAGCCAGTACTTTTGTTTCAAATGATGGGTCGCCTCGACGACCGCTTTTGCTGAACGAATGCACGCCTGGCGAGAACCGTGTTGTTCTCGGATGAAACTGTAGCTGATGCGATTAACCTTAAGTTCGAGCCTGTCTGGGTCAGTGTCAGAGATGTGCCGACCGTGACAATCGACTTCGGCAAGGGACACAAAATCACGCGCACCTTGCATGGCAATGTCGCTACTCATGTGCTCACCGCCGATGGTACCATTGTCGACATATTGCCTGGCTTATACGAATCGCAAGAGTATCTGTCGCAACTGGATCAACTCTGGTGGGTTCACCATTATTTGAGGGAATCCCGCAATCCCACAGTCTTCCTTGCTGACTATCACGGCAAGCAGATGAATTCGATCAAGACCGTAGGCATGCCGATGGTTGTAAAACCGTTTGCAGACATGTCGAAAATGTCCATCGAAATCAGCACCAAAACGATCTTGCTTCCGCCTGGTTCGTCCAGACAGTTCATGACCAAACGCATTCCGATGGTGAGTGCCGAAGATATCGAACAACCTGATTTCAGCAAACCGGGCGAGCTTGCCCACTGGAAGAAGCTACGCGAAGACACCGAGATAAATGAGAGAGAAAGGCGTGGACCAATTCATGCGATGTTGGCCAACCGCCCGAACGCGAAGCCCGACGATGTGACAAAGAAGCTATATCGCGAAGTTCTTCACGCCGATATCGACGATCCGTATCTTGGTCTGGGCGAAACGCTCTTCAAGGACTATCCATTTAGAGAAGACGTGCCGGCGACACTGAAATCAATGGCTCCGACTCACTAAAGGCCGTTGTTATAATCTGTATTGAAGACTTTCGATACGGTAACAATGCCTGACGACGCTCCAGACGAAGACTACAGCTCATCGATGGCTGCTGCGCTCAAGGAATATGCTCGGCTTCGTGAATTATGGATAATCATCTGCATGATGATTTTGCCTTATTCCATCATTTGGTTGGGCCTGAATTTCTTTAAGAGTGCGGTCTTATCTCTGGCTCTTTATCATGGTTTCTGTTTACTTCCCGGGATCATCTGGGGACGAGAATCGTTTCTAAAAACGCTTAGACCACCGACATATTTGGAATTGCTCGGGCTAATCGTGGCATGCATTTTGTTTTCGACTGGTTCTGTATATGCCTACGAACATTTCGGGGATATGGTTCTATCCAGTCCTCACGTCTTTGAGCTGATGAAGACGGTCGGCTATAACAGAGACATCTTCTGTCCGATCAGTATCTATATCGTAATAGTAAATCCAGCACTGGAAGAGCTATTTTGGCGCGGTTTTGTGATGAACAAGTTGGATGAGCTCTGTCCTGATTTTCCACACTGCGGACTGATTTGGTCGTCATTTGCTTACGGGGCGTTTCACTATCCAATCATGCAATTAGTAATGTATCCAGGCTGGGCAGAGTTTGGCACTGTTTTGTTAATGATTTATGGGGGTATGCTGGGTATTTTGTATCGAAAGACGAAATCCCTGCTGGTGCCTGCTCTTGCCCATTCTCTCCTTACTGATTTGTCGGCTGTGCTCCTGATGCTGGCGCTATTTCACCGGTTGAACGTTCAATAACATACTTCGATGAGAGACTATTAAGGGCATTTTCAAGTGCATCTTCCCCCATAGTCCTCCATAGCTCCTATAATTCGAAGGACTTTAGTCGTGCTTGGACACTTCCAACAGCAAAATGCTGTTTTCGCCGATCTACACGTGCGTCAGAGTTCAAAGTTCCAGCCCTAATGGCGATTTCAATCTGGAGTCAGGGAAAGCATGATCATTCTTCATTTCGTCGGCTGGGTAGTTGTATCTTGCGTGATAATGTCATTCGTTGAGCATCAAGTTCACAGGCACTTGATGCACAGACGAAATTTTCTAAGCGACAGGCACCCGTCTTTCAAAAGAACCTTTGAAATGCATGCGATTTTTCATCATGGGCACTACGCAAAAATCTTCAGTGATGAGCCTGTTCCGAAAGGCGAAGACCAGGAAATTCAGCTGAGAGTTCACAAAGCTGCTTATAAAGCGTTGCCTGTCATTTTGATCATCGCCATTTTCTCGATTCCTTGCGCGATTGTTTTTGCTGGCGTGGTTACTTTGCACCACTGGATCTGGAATAAGATTCACCTGGAAATGCACAAACCAGAACATCCTGGCTTCAGCCGCTGGCCGATTTACAAGTTTTTGGCTCGATACCACTGGTTGCATCATCGCTATCCAGACAAAAATTTCAACGTTGTCTTCCCTTTCGCGGATTATGTGCTTGGCACGTGCGCACGACCGAATGCAAAGGATTTGCAGCTTATGAAGGAGCAATTGGAGCCCCAATTAGAGCACCAGTCAGCCGCCCAATCAGCATCAGAACCAGCGCCCCGTCCAAAAGCAGGCGTTAGATAGTCCGTCTTGCCCGACCAGATTTTTTTGAAATATATAGCGAACTTCTGCGTGAAGGTCCTGGCGACAACGCATCAGTCTAATGCAATTTGAGAATGGAATGAACAGCACCGGCTTCCTCAATTTCTTTGGCAAGCATCGTCACATTCTGTTTGTTTTTTCCAAAATCCAACGCAGTGAATAGCGCCCGGCTGTATACGCTTACACAGCTTGCATCTTCAGACAGAGCATCTACTTTCACTCCGACTATTTCCCCTGGACTGCGAAAGGTTGCAGGCGTCATAGCACGTACCGTTCCGTCTTCACGATTTATCGATTCGATGCGCCAGCCCTTTTTTGAGGCAACTGCTGTAAGGCTCAGTTCAATTCCTTCCGCAAGAGGTACTGGAATCTCAACTTTGCGAACCTGGAAAAGAGAACTTTGTCCTGCGTTCAAATTTCTCGCCATTGACGACGTAGTTATCTTCATCAGAAGAAGCATATACAGTCCCATACAAAATCCAAACGCTCCGCCGCCGAATATCAGTGTTCCAAAAAATGCCGTCAGTCCCGAAAAGATTCCGCCCGCATAGAGT
>JBGAVL010000375.1:0-5280 GCA_044228145.1 Obscuribacteraceae bacterium (SeqCode) | reverse complement strand
ATAAGCATCAAGAGCCTGTTGAAACTCGTACCTGTTCAAATGATTGTTGCCTTTTTGAAGAAACTCCCGCGCTTTCATCGTATCCAGAGGGTCAGCAAAAGCAGGCCGGGCCAAAAAAGGGAGCATCATGACGGCACTAGCGCAGGCCACCGAAAGAGGGATGGGTGACAGACATAAAGTTATGCAAAGTAATGTCCGGCAAGGGAACTCAGCGCTTGGCATTCCGGTCTTACCCGGCAAGCTCATCAATGAATTTTTAGTTTCTTTCTTGTCCAAGTACTTGAGGTCCCAAAAGTCTTATAAGAGGATTGACCACTTGGTATCCGAATATTGCGTTCGTTTTTTCCAAGATGCCCCATTTATGAGCTTGACATGTACGAACATTGTAGCGAAATCTTAAACGATTTAAAGAATGGTTTTCATTTCAAAAGTCCGCCCCTATACTCCAGACAGGTGATCGCTCATGGGAGCAATATTTGTGTTCAATCCAAGCACTAGGGCCGTGACAACCGCTGCAGCAATCATATGCTGCATAGCACTGCCGGCACTGGCAAACTCAGGGCCAGTCTGCCAGGACAGGCTCGCTATGAACACAGGCGCACCATCAGCCAGTTATCAAGACGCCGAGGTCAAGCAAGCAATCGAAGCCGTCAAAGCAGTCGAGAAGCAAGCAGGCACTAAGATCAAGGCAAAGAAACTACTAAGGCACAATTACAGATCTGCTGGTAACATCCTGATTTTGGGCGGCGCTGAAGCGTTCCCCATGTAATCGGAACGAAAAGCAGGCTCTCTCTTTGACTAAATCCAAGCACGCTCACTTGCCGAGCTACGATCACGGCCCTTCAAGCGCCAGGCTTCTGGGCGCCACTTTAGGCGATTACTTTCTTCAGGTTTCCAGCCAAAGGCAGGACAACGACGCTCTCATAGATGTCGCCGGCAATAAGCGTTTTACTTACAAGCAACTGCAAGAAAAAGTTGATCTCGCCGCCCGCGGACTTTTGTCTATGGGCATCAATCGCGGAGATCGAGTCGGTATTTGGTCTACCAATAATGCCGAGTGGCTGATTTCAATGCTTGCAGTCTGGTCTGTCGGTGGAATTCTCGTCAACATCAATCCTTCTTACAAGACGCAGGAAGTCGAGTACGCGCTCAAACAAGCAGGCGTGAAGCTGCTGATTACGGTTCCCGGCCACCGCACTGCCGATTATTTGAAAATGCTGCGCGAAATTGCCCACCAGGTCTTCGCTCCGGAAACTAAAAATGAGCTTTCCGACACACCTCAGTTGGAATCCATTTTTGTGATCGGAAATCCTCAAGAACTACGAGAAAAACTAATCGGCAATGTAAGAGCATTTGAATCCTTACTTGAATCGGGTGAAAAGATACCTCAATTTGCATTACAAGAAAGAATGCAGCATCTGCAATTCGACGAGCCGATCAACATTCAATACACCTCAGGCACGACCGGCTTTCCAAAAGGCGTCACGTTAAGCCACCACAACCTGCTCAATAATGCCTGGTTTGCTGCGCAGGCAATGGGTCTCAATCAGTCAACACGCTTCTGCGTGCCGATGCCCTTTTATCATTGCGGCGGCATGGTCAGCTCGGCATTGGCGTCCTTTTCGGTCGGCGGAGCCGTCATTATTCCCTGCGCTTTCTATGATGAAGAGAAGGTTTTGAAAGCACTGGCAGGGGAAAAATGCACGCATGTTTCCGGCGTGCCGACCATGTTCATAGGCGAGCTCGAACACCCTGATTTCGCCAAATACGATCTATCCAATCTGCGCGGCGGCTTCATGGCAGGCGCTCCCTGCCCCGTGCAATTGATGCGCAAGGTAGCCGACAAGATGCATATGCAAGAGGTCGTTATACTCTACGGACTGACTGAAGCATCACCGCTCATTACTGCCACAACAGTAAGCGACTCTCTGGAATTGCGTGCCACCACGGTCGGCAAAATAATACCCGGACTGGAAATTAAACTGATTGACACCATATCCGGTGAGATCGTTGCCCGCGGCATACAGGGCGAACTGTGCTCACGCGGACATGGTGTGATGCTCGGTTATTGGAATAACCCATCTGCCACTCAAGATTGCATAGACAGTGCGCGCTGGCTGCATTCAGGCGACCTTGCCGTGATGAACGCGGCCGGCTACATCAATATCACCGGACGCAAGAAAGACATGATCATCAGAGGCGGAGAAAACATCTACCCAAGAGAAATCGAAGAAGTGATGCACGCACACCCTGAAGTCGTGCAAGCTCAAGTCTTCGGCATTCCCGATGCCCACCTGGGCGAAGAGGTGGCCATGTGGGTGATGCTCAAACCAGGCTCAGAAGCCAAAGCAGAAACAATCACAGAATGGTTGAAGGAAAAGGTTGCCTATTTCAAGGTGCCGCGCCACATCAGCATTGTTCAGGAATTTCCCATGACAGTGACGGGCAAGATTCAAAAGTTCGTGATGCGCGAAAAAATGATCGAAGAACTCGGTCTGAAGGATGCTGCCGAAATTCAGACCGCATAAGAAGTCGAATTGAACTTACGAAAGGACAAGAGAGCTCCGTTTAGAGACTTGAGTTCAATTAGAGACTCGAGTTCAATTTATCGAGAGTGTTTTTTGCCTTTTCGTACTGTTCAGGCTCAATCTCCTGAAACATTCCTCTCACATCAAGAGCGACTTGCATGGGCCAAACCGCTTCCTTGCGCTTATTCAGCTGAATAAGCACCTGACCGAACGATTCAGCCAAAGTGGCAATATCAGGATCGGCAATTCCCATAGTCGACATATACATCTCGAGCGACTGCCGGTAAAGTTCTGCCGCCCGCTCGAGATGATTCAGAGATCTGTTCAAATCACCTAAGCGTTTTAAGTTTTTCGCAACCAGAGGATGATTGGGCCAGAGCACATTTGCCTCTCTCACCAGGGCAAAGCGAAACAAGGCTTCGGCATCATCGAGCTTTTCCTGACGCAATTGCAAGAGCACAAACTTGAGGATCTCATCGTTTGCTTCTCCTGCCGCTTCCTTATACTCAAAATTCTCCTCCAGGCTGGCGGTAACTTGACCGGTCAGTTTTTCGCCTTTAGCCTTCTGTCCGGTACGAAATGCGATTAATGCCTGGGCGAGCAAACAGAGAGTAACACTTGAGTGCCAGGCACCCAGCTTCTCGGAGTAAATCTCGCAACTGCGACCAATCAATTCTTGAGCTTCGTCATAACGCTTCATCGCATAATAAAGCCCGGCCAGATAATTCCTGCGAATGCATGTATCCATGGCAGTTTCGCCGGACAGTTTCTCGGACAGATCGAGTGCATGCTTGTAATGCATTTCTGCCGCAGGATAATTCCCCTGCAAACGATGCATCAGACCGAGCGCATGCACACAGGGAATCAACTCGGCAGTGTCCCCCTGCCCTGCCGCCAGCCTGAGCCTCAAAGCACGTTCGTACGCCTCTTGCGCGTCATGAAACCGATTGAGGGCATGATAGGCATAGCCGAGTTTTTCCAAAGTAGGAGCCAGTTCGTGGTCCTGAGAGCCAGCTTGTTGCTCCTTCTCTTTCAAGCTGGATTCTTCGGCGATGACAATGTCGAGAAACTTCATCGAAAGCCTCAGTTTGGAGGAAACAAATTGAGCAGGGTAGCCAGGTTGTCGTCAATCGTTTTCATCGTGCCATTGGAAACTCTGCCGATTTTCTTTATCAATCGATCGCGGTCCACACACTGGATGCGCTCGCAAAGAACATAGCTGGATTTATTGCTGCCGCTTTCCGGGGCAGAGACTGCGACATGGCAGGGAATCTGGTGGTCGCGTGTGGTCATCGGCAAAACAACAACCAAATCTGCAGGACCGTTATTAAATGTGTCTGTGGATACAATCATCACCAGCCGTGCCCTGGTCGTCACCTCCGCCAGGCTCTGGTCCAAGCTGGCCAGCCAGACTTCACCGCGATTGTAATTCTGGTCTTCCATAATTAGACTCCCGCGGCGCAAAAGACTCGCTTGCTAAATTTCCTCTGGTCGCCACTCATCCTGAGTTGCAACCCAGACTTCGCGCTCTTTGGAGTCGGCACCCAGTGAAGTTTGGTCAGAATTGAGCCGTGCATAACCCTCATTCACTTGCCTCAAGAACCGCTCGCGCCGATAAAGCTCAATGGCTTTATGCAAAATTCTTGGCATCGACTCGCCTTCCTTGTTGGCAAGCTCCTGCAACAAGGTTTTATCTGCCGGATTGATTCTAACCAGCGCCCCAGTGTCAGGCTTTTCGCCTTCTTTCTGGCTGCTGGATTTTCTTGCCGGCATATTTAATCCGTATACACTGTAAATAATGACGTATACATCTAAGTGTACTTACGGGTATAGAACATGGCAAGTCCAAACCCATTTTGGATCCAATTTAAGTCCAAGCAGATTGGATTCCGGGGTTTGCGCCGTGGAATAGTACACTTAAACTGTCAGGCATAAAGAACCCAGGCTGCCATTAGGTAATGACCGAAGAGACCACCAGCGAAAATACTGAAAACCAGGCAACTCCGGCTGTGAAACCAGAGCCGACTGTTGATTCTGCGAAAGAGCCAGATGCTGATCCAGCTCCAGCTAAAGATGCGGTTGCTGATCCAGCTCCAGCTAAAGATCAAGCTCAAGCTCCAGCTAAAGATCCGGCTCCCTCCCCTGCGGCAGCGCCGCCTCCTCGCCCACCTGAAGATAAGGGCAGCAAACTGGATTGGCCTCTGATCCGGAAATTCGAATCATTGATCTTTGCCAGCATGGTCTTCGCAATACCGTTTTTTGCCTTCAAAGTTGTGGATTTGACCTCTACTCAGCTGGCAGTCCGCCAGACCGGCGTCGATCTGGTCAAAGATCTGGTTCGCGCCAAGGACATTTCCAAGGAATACGGACTGAGTATCACAGTCTGCGGACGCCCGGCCACCGAAAACGAGGGTACCGCCTACCTGATTCAAAACGGCAACCGCACAATCGAAGAAGTGCTCCTGCCCAAGGGTGTTAATGTGCTGGGATCGGTCACTTTTGACGAAACCGGCACACCGACAATGCCAGGCGCCAATTTCACCATCAGCAAAGGCTGGAAATCCAGCCATATCAGCCTCTCGCGCGAAGGCATCGCTGCCATGGAATAGCTACCTGTCAGTAGCGGAATAGCATCGGAATGGAGCTGGGCCGGTCAGCCCAGTCCCGAGTACTCCGCTTCGAATACCGCCTTTTGTCCACGACAGCCGCACAGAAGCGGGATCCTGCGCTCAGGCAAGGGCATAATTAAGAC
>JBGAVL010000374.1:0-5282 GCA_044228145.1 Obscuribacteraceae bacterium (SeqCode) | reverse complement strand
GAAGTGTTTACAAAATCAGTCTTTGGGCGTCTCGCACCATATTCGGTACCATCATGAGGTTGCTTACTTAGCAATTGCAATGTTTGCTCGCGCTTTTCTTCAGCCTGCCGCCTGATTTCTTGACTGCGTGCTCTTTCATGCTCGCGTTCTTCTTCCCTCTGACGCATCATTTCAGAACTACGCTCTCTCAAAGCCCGATTGCGTTCAGCGGCACTGATAGCGGGTGCTCTTTCTGAGCCACCTCTTCGGCCGGAAGGAAGATCAACACCATGCGGCAAAATCGGCATTCCGTGTGGAACTGGAGGCTCGTCGGAACTAATCGGCTGCGAGAATACGTCGACGTTGTCTTTGGCAATGACCGGGCAGAAAGACAGCAAAAGGAGCACCAGACCAAGGGACAGCTCCTTGATAAATCCATTTCTTACCACTTGAGCCTCTGCGTGATTTGACGAGTCCGATTCACATTCCACCAGCATTCATACTAACGGCGGCAAATTAGAATAACAATAGCGATAACCCTGAGGCCGCCAAACACACGGTTGATAGTTCATTTCCAGGCGATCCCACACCTCAACAGGCACTGAAAAATGTCGGTAATCTGGCGACTGTTCACCTGGCTGCCCGCAAGAACAGACAGTGAGAGCAGCAGTTAAATTCAATCGGATTTAACAACCCGGAAGCACTCCTTACGGCTTCCTTAACGAAACGCAATATTGTCAAGAGGCGGGCTAGGATGGGATTCTACCCCCTTCTGTCTGCCAAAACGCCACAGGCAAAAACCAAAGATGTTCAAAAAACATGCTCCTGACCTGAAAATCAGGTCAAATCCAGTACTCAAAGAAACTCCCGACCCTCAGCCCACGAAGCCAGAAGATATTGACGAGACCTCTGAAGGGCAAACAGGACCTGTTGATACAGAGTTCCCTGAAGACCAGCCCCGATCTGCTGCTACAGACCGACTTCAGTCTAATGTCAAAAACCAATCTCGCCCTCCATCCTTCCAGCCGAAGATAACAATTGCCGGGACAGATGCGCCTGTCGAGTACGCTGGATTTGCAAGAAGAGCATTTGCACTGGTTCTCGACCAAATTTTCATTATTGCAACCGAATGGTTTTTCCTCAGTCCTGCGTTTCTAGCAATTTTGTACAGCGAATACATCGGTTGGGCACTCACGTGCGTGATTGCCATCTCAGTCGCCGTGATGCACTACTGGATATACACTGCCTTTTTCGAACACTCTAAATGGCAAGCAACACCAGGTAAATTCTTGGTTGGGCTGAGAGTCACGGACTTGAAAGGCGAACAGCTCTCATTTTGGCGTTCGAGTCTCCGGCTACTGATTCAATATCTGGTTCTCTTCGTATTAACAGTCGGATTAATATTTTTGAACGGCGTCGCGATTGGATATTGCAACGCAAAGTGGAAGACAAATCTTCCTGTGGATCAGGGAGCAATATCGTACATTTTCGCGCTTTACTTCGGATACTGCTTTGTCCTTTTTACGAAGAAAAAGCAAACGCTGTTCGACAAGGCCGCGCGTCGCGTTGTGGTGTTCCAGCCCGGTTACGCCAATTCGCAACAGATGACGGTCTTCGAGTGCTTCAAGTCATCATTTTTCAGATTGCCGCAGCAGGCAAAATTGTTTTTCTCGCACTTCCAGATCAATACTAAATTTGAACGAATCAAGATGTCCGCAGCGTCCGCAATTTGTTTTTTGTGCTGTGGATGGTCTGTCTTTGCGTTAACTCAAGTGACCCAAAGTCTTGTGGCTGTCGAAACTGCCATCAAAGCGGCCACAACAGACAAAGAAATGCCAAAGACAACGATAAAGAAAATGGACTATGTGTATTACGCGATAGAATCGCTTGCGCACAATTTAAATCTTAGAATTTTGGAGCGAGAAATTCAAGATCGAGCACTGCTGTACAATCACAACTCCACAAAAATCATCGAGCGCGTCAATAGAGACCTTGATGATAGTCAAATCGCTCTGGCTGAAAAAGATTTGCAAGCCCTAAGTCATCGTTTCTCACTCTTTCTCGGTCCAAACTCATCAGAACTCTCCACAAGAGCACGCTTGGCGCAGATGAAAGGTGATCTTCAGACCGCTCGAGATCTTTCAATTAACGCGCTGAAGTGGAATCCATACAATCGACAGGCATCAAAAATTCTCAACGCCATAGACAGCGCTTATGGCAAGCCACTCCTAAAACTCAACGATGTAAGGCATATTTCAAGTATTGACCCAGTTTTTGTCAAAAAAGATAGAGAACCAGAATTTGAAAACATTTTCAGTGACGCTAGCCAGGACCTGCTTGCCAAAAAGGTAAGAGAATGCGACGAGATACTCGCCATCATGCCGGATTGCACCAAGGTACTGATGACGAAAGCGAAGGTCTTGCAGTACCAGAAGAAAACTTCGGAAGCTGAGGTTTGGTATAGAAAAGCGATTGCAAGCACCCCGGAAGACCGAGAACCAATCACAGAGTACGTGGACTTTCTATCTGACTCCGACTACAACGAACCAAAGTCGGCAATTGGCAAACTAAGAGAGCTGTCTAGCGCCAAGAACCTTGCTTACATTCACGAAAAACTGGCGGACAGGCTGGAAGGCGAAGCAATTTCAATCGAGGATGAGAAAGAAGAGAAAAAAGTCCGCGAGGTGGCAATAGCTGAATGGGATAAAGCAATTAAGCTCGAGCCTTACCGGATCAAATATCACGTAGAGAAGGGGCACCTACTGACTTATATCGACAAAAACCAGGAGGCAATAGAAGAATTCAAAGCAGCTCTGGCACTAGACTTCGAGAGAGAGGCGAGCTTCGACATTGTCCCCATTTCGGAAATTGACGTGCGCAGAAATTTAGCCGAGGCTTATGGTAATGCTGGACTGATCAACCTGGCTGAAAAGGAATTTTCGCGCGTCATAGCCAAAGAACCAAACAACTATTACACCTACAGGAGCAGGGCAAATTTACTGAAGGAGCGCAAGCGATACGCAGAGGCGATTCAGGACTACTCCAGAGCCATTTCGTTGAAGAGAGGCGTGACGCAAAAGGCCAGGAACTTCATGTGGGATGCGACTATGAAGCTTGTCTCCAGAGTCTCAAAGGCGGAAAACAAATTTGATTTCGACGAGATCAACAACGCAGAAACTGCAGACATGCTCAGCGAAAGAGGACATGCTTATGAAGAACTGGGGAAATATACTGATGCCCTGGCGGACTTTCAGGAATCACTGCTATTGAACGATAAGTATGAAAGTGATGATGTGGCGCACTTGTGCTGCCGAATTGGCATGCCGCAAAAAGCCATTGATATTTATACGGCAGCAATTGCAAAAAAAACAAACCGCTCTCACTTGCACATGGTCAAAGCAGTTCTTCTCCAAGACCAGGGCAAAGCGGCAGAAGCGATGAAAGAGCAACAGTTGTGCATCGCCAGCGCCGAGAAAGACGTATCCGCAGACGCCAGTGCGACGAATTACTATGCGCTCGCCCAATTGTATATGGTCTTTAACGACTACCCAAAAGCGGAGTCAGCAATAAATCAATCACTCAAGCAAGAAGTCGACGACCCAACTTACAAAATCACGCTTGCAAAAATACTGGCGGCACAAAAGAAATTTTCTAACGCACAGAAAGTCGCCGACACGGTGTCAATCAGCGATTGCAGCTGTAACATTATAGACAAAGCGGAAGTACTGCAAGCGTGCGGCAATTACAAGCAGTCGCTGGTCCTGCTGAACAAATCGCTGAAAGAAGGCAACGAGACCGCGCAGGAGCATTACCTGCGCAGCCTTGCGTACAAGCATCTCGGCTCTCCGGACAAAGCAGCTGCGGACTTGAAGAAAGCTAACCAGCTTGGCTATGACAAAGATCCACTTTTGCGATTGCCAATATAGTGACAGACACTTGGGCGGCCCACGGGAAGCACACTTTAGAGAACCCATGAGAACGCGGCCGCGCAAGGGAGTCAAATGAAACCGCCGGCCTGAGTGTCGATAGAAGCACCTTCGCAAAGCCGTCTGGTCATGGAGGACTCGCTTTTGCTTTGCCTTGACCGGACTCTCATTTCTGCAGCTATGCTATCATTCATATGTATCACATGGTTGCATCACATGGCTGGAGCCGGAAGCATGGCCACTTCATTTAGATTGTCCTCAGAGCACATGAAAAGACTAGAATTCCTTGCCACCAGACTGGGCCTGTCCAAGGCGCAGGTAGTTAAGGAATCCATTGACAAACTGTACGAAGAAGAGATCAAGCGCTCAAAACGCACAATGCTGGATCGCCTCTCAGAATGTGAGTTTGAGCCAATTGATGCAAGACTAGAGTTTGACGCAAGCGACGAGGAAGCGCAGAGGAAGATAATGCGTGAAAAAGTATCCAAAAAGCGTCGCAGTTGATACGGGCGCCCTGGTGGCTCTGCTATTGCGAAAGGATCCTGCTCATGATGCCTGCTGTTCAGTCCTCGGTGCGCTGCCTGAAGGAACTATTTTCGTCACAACCGAAGCTTGCCTGACCGAGGTATTCTGGTTGATTCCGAACGAGAGTCGCTTTAGAGCTGCTCTGAGCAAACTGTTAGAAACCCTTGGCATACAAACTGTCCCGCTCGAACTTTCTGCTCTCGAAAGGATCTTTGACTTACAAAATCGCTACGAAGATCTACCAATGGATTTTGCTGATGCCACCATCGTTGCCGCATGTGAAAAACTCAATATCAAGCATGTCTTTACACTCGACCGTAGAGATTTCTCGATATACAGACCCCTACACTCTACGCATTTTCAGCTCCTTCCTTAACGGGATTAGACTGATTAAAAGGGCAATGCTGCGATTCGGCTTTTAACTGCCCTGCATTCTTGGCAATGCATGCCAATACTTTGCCAAAAGGCGAAGCTAAATTGGTCGCATGGACAAGCACGGAGTATAAAGTCATGCCTGAGACAAAATTGCCACCTGTTGAAGCCGAAGCACAAGCGACAATGGATCTCTTTCGCGATGCCGTCAACGGATCCGGCACCATCGCTCATGCACTTGAAGAAATTGAGAATGATAGAAGAACTTACGGCATCGGCTCCGAAAAAGAGAAGCTCTACACAGAAAGAGTGCGCGCCAAGCTCTACAAGGAAGACTTGATTCCTGAAGTGAGCCTGATTTATGGAAAGGAAAAGATTTCCGACATGGCAGAAAACAGCGATCGCGTAAAAGATCCTGCCGACCTGCGCGTAACCGACAAATCAATGAAGGAATTCCGTGTCGCAGAATACAAACAGATG
>JBGAVL010000373.1:0-5303 GCA_044228145.1 Obscuribacteraceae bacterium (SeqCode) | reverse complement strand
GGGTTATTGCTTGTACTGCTTTTGGCTTTGCCACAAGGCGCTCTAATTCCGGAATCAATTTATTCAAATCCGGCTGCAGGGTGGAAACACCATTGTATAAAATGTTGGTGGCGGCCTGCGCGCCTCGCGCATGCAAGATCAGCAAGGAAAGCGGGCACCAGACGCTGCCTTTCTCGTCATCGGCATAGCTGCCGGCGCGGGCGCGAAGCCATGGCATTTCCGGATCTTCAATCAGTGGCATCAGCCGAAATGATGTTGTTTGATCTCCTGTGCCGGACGAGTCGGCCAGATCGAAAATCGAAGTTGCACCAAGTCCGACCGGTTTTTGCTTGCGCACGGACAACAGCAACTTGGCGCGGAAAAACGGGCTGGCCAGGTTGTTGAGAGTGGATTTTAAATCTTGTGGTCCACCCGGCACCACTGCTTTGAAGTCTGTATAGAGAAGCGTCTTCTGCCTGTTTCTGATCGAACTGGTGGCAAAGAGTTCCCAGACTGATACCAGCCTTTGCCATGATTCGACAGCCGGCTTTCCGGCGCAGACGGCGCGGTCTAAGGCCCTGTATAGCAGCACCGATCGGCGAAACAAGTTGCCGCTGCCAGTCTCAGTGTCCACCGTCACGTCAGTGAGAGGGAAGTCCATTCTGGAAATCCACTGCGCTGAGCGGTAGAAATTAGAAAGTTTTTCGCGTTTTGCAAACCAGCCTGAGGGAGCAATTGCTTCGAAATTTTCCTCGCGGTCAAAAATTTGCGATCTGGCTTTAAAACCGGAATCAATATTTTTCATTTCTCTGTCAGCAAGATCGCTGGCACCGCCCATGTCCGGCAGCTTGATTGAGGGCTCCAGCAGACGCAGAGCGACAATCAGAAAAGCCAGATTGCGCTGGATATCGTCTTTGATTTCAGCGTCCTGGCAATTGCGATAATCTTCAACCGACGCCTTCAGCATGGCGTTCAAGATCTGCTTGAGCTCTCCCAGGGCGTGCTCTTCGATAACGGCGGCAATCAGCCCGTTGGTGGTTGCGAAGTAAGGATGAACAATGCTGTCCAGGGTGACGAAATTGGGTTTGCCTTTGAGGCGATTGTCCCTGTAGACGTCACCCATCGTTTCGAAATTGGTGTTGTTGATGACGACGAAATGATTCATCCCCAGGAGGTTGGTCGTACTGGCAGTGACGCCGGGGATCTTTACGCCGGCCAGCGATATTGGAGTGACAGGAGTGGTCGGCAATTCTTGCGGTTTTAAAATTGCCTCCAGGCTCGAGTCTTTTTCCAGGCTGGGATGTTTGGTCATGCCGGCGGGCAATCGAATCGGAGCGATCGTAGACTCGGTAAGCTGCGCCTGAGCGCCCAGAGGTAAGAGTCCAGCTTGAAGAATCAGAAGGGCGGCGGCGCCTGACATTTTTTTCTGATTGGACTTTACCATCAATGAACTCATTTAATAATCACGGCGGCTACAATAACGCACTTCGAAATACAGCTGAAATCAACCGTTTTATCGGCGGCTCTGCGGAATCAATGACACGAAGCGAGCCATGTGTATGCCCTCCACTTCGATAAGTTCGGTAATCAACTCGTGCTCGACCGGATCATCGAGCGTCATCACCATGACGGCATCCTCGCGTATGCCTTTTCTGGCAACCGACATAGTGCTGATGTTGATGTCGTATTTTCCGAGAATTCCTGCTACTTTCGCAACCATACCCGGCTGATCGCGGTGCATGGTGAAAAGCATGTAGCGCGCAGGAGTGAGATTGATCGGGTAGTCGTTTATTTTCGTGATAATCGGCTCGTCGTGAGCGAGAATGGTTCCGGACATTGAGGTGATGCCCGTCTCGGTCGAAAGAATGATCGAGAGTTCGTCGCCGAATTGGCTGGTTTCCTCAAACTTGCTTTCTCTTACTTGAATGCCGTGCTGTCTGGCAATCAAAGAGGCGTTGACATATGTGACGCCTTCCATTTTTGAGTAGAGCATGCCACGCAGCGCCGTCACCGTCAGTGGTGAGGTGTCTTTCGTAGCCAGACCGCCGTAGGCAATTGTTTCCAATTCTTTGACGGTGCCCTGACTGAGCTCGCCGGCAATAGCGCCCATTGCCTCGGCAAGCCAGACAAAGCGTCCCAGGCTCTTGAGGATTTCGGGGCGCATGAAAGGCAAATTGACGGGACTTTTGGCCAGACCGGTGGTGAGGTAATCTCGCATTTGCTCGGCCAGATCTATCGCCACATTGAATTGCGCTTCGATTGTGGAGGCGCCCAGGTGCGGTGTCAAAACCACTTTGTCTCCCAAGTCATACAGCGGAGAATCCTTGGGCGGCTCGTTATCGAAAACATCGAGCGCGGCGCCGGCGACGCGACCGTCTTTAATTGCTTTGGCAAGCGCCTGCTCGTCGATGATGCCGCCTCTGGCAGCATTGATGATGCGCACGCCAGGTTTAACTCTTGAGAGTACGGTGCCGCTAATTAGATTGGTGGTCTCGCGAGTCTTGGGTGTATGTATGGTGATGAAGTCAGCGCGCCGCCATATTTCTTCCAAAGAGACGCTTTGCATGTGCAATTGCGCGGCCCGCTCCTGGCTTACCAGGGGGTCGAAAACAATTACTTTCATGCCCAGTGCTTGCGCCGTTTGGGCCACTCGTTGCCCGACCTTGCCCAGCCCGACGACGCCCAATGTTTTGTTGAACAACTCTGTGCCGACGAATTTGCTGCGCTCCCATTTGCCCTCTTTCATCGAGCGATCGGCAGGAGCTACATTTCTTGCCAGGGCCATCATCAAGGCGACGGTGTGTTCTGCCGCCGATGCAGTGTTGCCTTCCGGCGAATTGACGACAAGGACTCCTGCTTCTGTGGCGGCGCCGATATCAATATTGTCGACACCGACTCCGGCCCGGCCGATTACTTTCAAATTTTTGCCTGCCTTGATCACATCAGGCGTCACGACTGTTCTGCTGCGGACCAACAAACCCTGATATTCGGGGATGACTTTCAGCAATTCCTCCGGAGTGATCTTCGGCAGGTAGTCGACCGACAGTGCGGCGGACATCACGTCGATGCCTTCCTGGCTAATCTCATCGGCCACCAGTATGCGATCTGTTTTCGATTCAGCACTCACTGCTTTTGCATCCTCTGTAGCTGTCCTGTCTTTGGCGGGCACTGTCTTTCTCCCCGTGTTTTACTGATTTGTCAAAATCAGTTTGTGTTGCGCTTGTCTTTCCAGTTGCTTGCTCGAGAATGCCACCGCATGTGGTTCAAAGCCCAGCCAGGCCTTGAGCTGGTCGGCTCGGTTGGCCGAGATCAATTGTCCCGATTCGCCCAGGGCCAGATTGACGTATATCTTTTCGTCGTCAGACATGTCCAGAAGCACACGCAGAGTCGGTCCTACCGAAGACGCGAAATTCCAGGCATCTTTCGACGCTTTGATGTTGCACGCATTGACGGTGTCCTGATCGCCGCCCACAGCGGACGGTCCGACATCGAGAAATGGTGCCAATTTTTCCAGGCTGGCTACATACTTGACGATAGGATGCCGGAATGTCGCTTTGTGCAAGGTGCCCCACGCGACCGTCTTAGCGTCTTCTTTTTCTGCCGAGACACGAACGCCTTTAAGCGCCATACCGAATGTGGTGATCAAAAATGCATCATAGCTGCGCTCGCCGGGAGGCAGCCACAGATTCGGATGTCCGCGCAAAGCGCGCTCGACAAAAACAGTTGAGCGCGGCCAGCGCTCCAAATATTCCGCAGTGGCATCCGCGCCCAATTTGGGCTCGAGCATCCGGTGTGCCAGCGTATTGATAAAACTCTCGTAAATTGCGGCAGGAACACTGCCCGCACCTAATTGACCGTCCCAATTTTTCAACTGTTCGAGTGCGGTCAGCTGAGTTTTGTCGATCAATTCGGTTTTATCGGTGGCCCGTTTCAGCTCTGATTTGACCAGCTCTACAAGCGGTGCAGTTTGATCGCTTTGCAAAAGACCCAGCTCGGGTAAGCCCGCCCGCTGTCCGCCGCGCTTGTAAGAAGACAAAATTTGTCTGATGCGCATCGTATTGTAAGGACTGCCGATGCTTGGATGCCCGGGAATGCGTTGCTCGCCGGCAATGACAAAACCTTCTTTACCATAGATTTCTTGCGGCAACTCGGCCGGTTTCATCAGTGGGGGATCCTGCCTGACCAGCCATCCGGGCACCATCACACTGCCACCGCCAAAACGCCGGCGGTCGGGAACGGCGCCGGCAACTTTATAGCCGGCGCCTCCTTTCTTGTCGGCGAAGACAAAGGTCTGGGGATTGCCTTGATAATCATCCAGCGCCAGGGAAAATGAAGGCAGATCCTTGGCTTTGTTCATTTTCCAGATCGCTTCGATCAGGGGCTTTGATGGTCGAGAACCCGTCCAATTTAAAGCCACGCCGGATGATTCATTGCGAGTCAGAATCGGGCCATGTTTGGTGAGCAAAACCTTGTGCAAGAGGTCTTTCTTCAAGCGCACCGGAATCGCTTCAATTGATTCGGTGACGTTCTGCCAGCCGTCGACGGTTCTATATTTGTTGGGAAACTGCGTGGAGAATTCTTCCAAAATCAAATCTTGAGCATCGGCTTTTAGATTTGCAGAACCGAACGAAACAAATTCATTGCGGCCGGCAAGAATTCCCGGCACACCAGGTATGGTGGCACCTGCCAGATGCGTGGATGGCGAGGTCAGTGAGATTTGATAATAGCGATCTGGCACCGTAAAGAATGCATGCTTATCGCAGGCGAGCAAGCCTCCTCTGGTATCGGACAATGCTCCGGAGATGGCAAAGGCGTTGCTGCCGATGCGAGGATCGATGCTGGACATTGCCTTTCTGTATGATTCAAGAGATGGAACAAATCCGGTTGGAGGGGTTGGACGCGACGGTGTGCTCGGCCTTTGCGGAGCAACTCGCGGTGCTACCTGATTGGAGGGGCTGGAGGGGCGCAAACCGGGGCTCGCCGTTTTCGGTGTGCCGTGACCACCGGCTGCGGCTTCATGAGTGGCAGAAGAATCTGCTCCCGGTGCACCTGGCAATGCTGCCGGAGTGACAGCCGGCGGTGGCGCTTCAGTCGGCGGGGCAATCGGTGCTGGCGGTTGTTCTATGGCAGAGCACAATTGCTCTTCAAAAATTTCAGAGGCGATCTTGGCCCCTTGTTTGTCGAGAATACGCTGGCGCAGATCATCCAGACGCCAGGATTCATCTGCCTCGAATTGCAAATACTTGAGCACGCACAGAGTATCTGCCGGCTTCCATGGTTCCGGTCTGTATGCCAGGGTGGCGAATTCCAGTGGCAGTGTTTTC
>JBGAVL010000372.1:0-5334 GCA_044228145.1 Obscuribacteraceae bacterium (SeqCode) | reverse complement strand
AGTACTGCCGCGTTCGAGCCGTGTTTGTAGTAGAGGTAGACGCGCTCTGATTCAGCGGCGCCGAAGACGTGTTTGAGAGTGACAATTTCGTCCTCAAGGCTATGGTTGCGCGCCGCAATTACAATAAATTGGTCATCGTCGATTTTGAGTAGGACAGCTTCTTGCTTCTCTAGCTTTGACTTGCAGCGCTCGATGATCTGCTCTGCACTTGGTTCTTCGCAGTATGCCGGTTGAGAGGAAAACAGAACCACGGCCAGCGGCAAACATGCACGCAGGAACCTCACCAGAACTCTTTCATCTAGTATTGCTTTCATCACTTTGCTCGATGTTAGTGAACGCACCCATTTTGAGTTCGCCTGTGCTGGAAAGATACAGGGAAATTGCTGGATTTTAAGAGAGCGCGACAATTAAGGTCGATCCGATAGGTCGACTAACTTTAGCGCTTTCACTCTGCTGAACTCTTTCAGGTTGCTTGTCACTAAGGAGAGATTTCTTGAAACCGCTTGCCCAGCAATTAAAACGTCCAGTGGTCCAATTGGTGTGCCGGCTAATGCCAAGTCAGCACGAAGTTGCCCTGCTGCTCGTGCATCTTCTTTGTCGAACTCCAATATTTCAAAAGGTAGATTATCGATCAGAGAAACGTTTGAATCGCGTCGTTTGCTTTTGTGCGCACCGTAATACAATTCGTGAACCACGACGCTGGATACACCGATCTCGCTGGGATGCTGTTGCTTAGCCCAAGCGGCAGTGATTGAACTGCGATCATTGAGCAACGAGATGACTGCATTAGTGTCGAGCAGATACAACATTACTCGAACATCTCATCTATTTCCGCCCTTTCCTGTTGGAAGTCTGGCTTTTCGCATACGTATTGAACGAAGTCATCGTCGAGTTTTTCTGGAAGTTCATCCAACCACTTCCAGTCCGTGGCAATCGGCTCCAGAATAATGGAATTGCCATGCCGCCTGATTCGGACCTCATCAGATTGAAATCGATAACCCTTAGGCAAGCGAACTGCCTGAGAGCGACCTGACCAAAACACTTTCGCTGTATCCATTTGCTAGCTCCAGCTGCTATATATCAAAAGAATATATCATGCCGCGCGAGGGGTCAAGGTGAGTCTGCGCGACGTCGGCATCCAGTTCACTTTCGATGTTGCACCAGGTGCAAGACGAGCAAGCGGCATCAATCAAGGAGCTCAGAATCCACTTCCACTTTCAGTTGCATGGGCGCCGGCAGGAGGGTTCTCTTGTTTCCCGACCGGTGCCGTTTGGCCATTGTCTGGTTCTAATGAGGAAGACGGTTTGTCGGTGTTGTCGTTTTGCTTCCGCTGCTCTGCACTTACCGAAGTCGACACTGGCATCTGTTGATTGCCATCGCTGGGCACTGCAGGTGGTGTCATCTGCGGTACACCTGGAAATGAGCGTCCATTGATGTAAGATTGGTGACCGGTGCTGGGGCGGAGAAACTGCGATTGTTTGAGAAAGTCCTTTCGTGCATTGGGATCGGAAAGTTGGCGATTGTTGCCGATGAAACTTGGTGCGCCATTTTCATCAGTGAGTTTGCGATTGTTTCCTATGAAAGTGGAGCGCCCTTCGCTGGTAGTGAGAGGGTCTCGACCGAATCCCGAATATTGTGATTTGCCTGTGCCATCGACGTTTGAATTCCATTTGAAATCCGGTGCACTCTGGCGATTTTGCATGAGCGGGTTTTCCCCGTAACCCTTGAAGGTTGGCGCACCGGTTTGCGGGTCGGTCAATTTGATTGAATAGCCATTAAACGTCGATTGCCCGGTGGTTGGATCAGTCAGCTTGATCGAGTAGCCATTGAAAGTAGATGCGCCGGTAGTTGGATCGGTCAGCTGCCTGTTGAAACCATTGAAGGTCGACTGTCCGGACACTGGGTTGGTCAATTGTCTGCTGTTCGGTGCTACAACTGGCATTCCGGTTTGCTGATCGGCATACCGGCTTTGCGTAGGGAAACTCGAATGCTCCGCTTGCGCGTTCGCCGAAGTGCCTGCTGAAGTGCCTGTGCAGGCAAGCACCAGCGCAAGTGCAACATCATAGTTGGACAGGTTTTGAACGCGAATCAGAAGAGGCATCGAGAAATTCTCCGTCCGGTAATCTCCGCTCTGTATGTGTTATTCCCAGTCGCAAAGTCGGATGCACCGAATTCAATTGCACGGTTGTATGAATGCCTTGAAGCAAAAAGACCCGATGGTTAACTCTGGTCTCTATTGATCGATTCGTCTAACGCGACAGGAATTGTATTGCTCTGAGTCTCTCTTCCTAGAGCAAACACTGTTCGCAGTAAGGACTCTCCCAACAGTCCATGCGATCCAGCATTAGCAACAATGTTTCGTCTCCAGCATGGTGGCAGTGTCTTTCGGCTTAAATCATCAATGAAGTTTTTCAATGGAACTGATCGTCGAGTGAACTCGCCGTGAATTTCTTTCACGTAGGCAAACGCGTCTGCAGTTCTTACTAACGTTGAATCTCGCAAACTGGTATCTAGATCATCCAGCAACTCCTCGTTCGACCTCGCTGAAATCTCTCGCTTGGGTGGTGTGTTTCTAATTTCCATACTTCACAAGTGTTCGAGGTCATCCAAGTCTTTATGACGGCCTGCTGCTCGTTTGTTCGCTCTTAAGTCTTCAAGACTGATGATTTTTACATCGATGCCGTCAAGCGTTTCGACCTTCGCTCGTTCAAAGCACTCATCAAAAATAACTCCAGAGATGGCGGTCATAAGTTCAATGCGAAAGGGCGGTTGGCCCAGTCTCACAATGTTGTCCACCTTTAAAAACATGGACGGAACGATGGTTTCCATTGCAAAGCCGAATTCTCGAAGTGCCATCACCAAACGTTCGGCATTACTTTTCTCGTTCCTGACCCAAATGTCAATGTCCGCAGTCGCCCTTACATAGCCGTAGAAGCCAACCGCGTATCCGCCAACGAGGAGATAATCAATCTTGTGATCTGCCAATAACTTCAAGAACTCTTTGAAGTCTTGGGGCAGTTTCGTAGCCATAGAGAACCTGTCTCAGGGATTCAATTGCAGCAAACCGTTCTTCGGTAGTTCTGGACAGCCAATAACTTTTGTCATCAGGTTCGTCCGTAAGTGATGTTTCTACAATCACTTCTTTGTTAACTCGAATGTGTTCCGGTTTGGTCATGGATTTGTATGCCTCATCACTATTATTCCGCGCCAGACCAAAAACAAAAAGACCCGATGGTTAACTCGGGTCTTTTGTGTCAATTCAGGCGCTGGGCGCGAAACCTTTAAGTGTGGGATATATGGGTATAAAACATCGAAGGAGCCAGAGAACCTGCCACAGCTCACGACTTGAAGGAGCGGCCATGCAAGGAAAGAAGATAGTTCTAAAACCCAATTTGGCCAACCTGAAGAGACCAGAAATGAAACCTGGAGAGCTTGTGTGGGCGACGTGGGGACCAGATCAGTTCCTCTATCCAGCCATCATCACAGAGGCAAAAGGCGATTCCGTTCACGTGGTTTATCTAGACGGGGATGAATCAGAAGTATTGGTTGCAGAAGTGTTTTGTGGTGATCTAGAGGTGGGTACCTTAGTCTCCGTCAATTACAAGGGGCGCGGCAAGTATTTCTTCGGCCATGTTGTTTCCAAAGTGGGCATGGCAATTGAAATCGATTACGAAGACGGCGACCATGGCATGACAACGCTTTGCCAAGTTCGTCTTCCACTGACCGGCTTTCTTTCCTCTCAACAGATGCGTTCGTGCGAGCAAACTGTCGACAATAATTGAGCCCTTAGCCATCAGGCATCAGGCATCACCCATCTGAATTTGCCGTAGGTAACTCCAAAGACTACAGTCTTGATTCGAGCACAGAACTGTGCAATTGCACGGTGTCCCTACGTGTCAGTAGATCTATAGTGATTACGGTTAGTGGGAAGTTAACATGACTCTTGAGCCAAAATCCTTCGCACCCGAAGTTGTGCAGGTGTTTAATGAATCGAACTTCTACGAGACGTTTCTCGCTGATCTCGCGAACGCAAAGGCACTCGTAGTTCTGCAAAGTCCATTCATTACACACAAACGTTGGTCTCAACTCAGTTCTGATTTCCGCTCTTGCGTAGATCGGCATGTATGCGTTTGCGTTTTCGTGCAAGACCAGGGCGACTCTGCCGAATTCCAAAACTGTCTCTTGCACCTTCAAAATGCTGGCGTGCACGTCAATGTCAGGCCCTCAATTCATGAAAAGATAGCTGTCATCGATGAGAGAGTGCTCTGGGATGGCAGTTTGAACGTGCTAAGTCACAGAAATACGTGCGAAAGAATGTCACGGATTGTTAGCAGAGAAATGGCAATGAATGCCATGGTGGAGCATCGCATTAATCAATGCGACACTTGCTTGGTGAAACGCGGACGGCCCGCATTCGCTGGCGGCACGGCAACACCCAATGAGCAGCGTCAATTGCTTGGTCTTCGAATACAGCAACGCCGCCTCGATCTGCGGATGACTCAACATCAACTTGCAGTGCGAGCTGGAGTAGGCCAGCAGACAATCTCAGATCTCGAGAAGGGAAAACGGCTCAACATCTCATTGCATGTCATATGCGCTGTTTGCCATCAACTCAATTTAGAACTGCGCCCGGTGCCCTGGTTCTATCTACCGTTGCTCGATGATCGTCTGGCGGAGTGACTCATTGTTTCTAGCAGAAAGACTCATGGTTAATCCATGCGACATCGGATTCCAAGCGCCATTTACCGCTAATGGCGGTAAAAAATCGCGATTCTTACCGTCAATGGCGGTAAAACGCAAATGACATCCGCGCGGGCGCAATTTTGCGTGGTCGAGCAAGCAAGTTGGTTGAGAGCCAGCGCCGGAAGATCGTTCGTCCGCGCGTGCCCAAAACAAAAAGACCCGAGGGTTAACTCGGGTCTTTTATAAATCCTGGCACCGGGCTATCTTCCCAGGCGGTCTCCCACCAAGTATTGTCGCTGCTGACCGTCTTTACCGTCGTGTTCGGGATGGGAACGGGTGTGTTCCGGTCGCTTTAGCACCAAGAACCTTTTAGGGTGTGGGCACCGTATATGGTGCAATTCACACATTGGTCCTTTCGGACCAAGCAGGGTTCTTTCGAACCGTGCCCTGAATACTGCATATTGAGGATGGCATCTTTGCTGATTATCGTAATCACCAGATATTTTATGGTTAAGCCCTCGGACGATTAGTACTCCTCGGCTACGCGCTGGCCTTGCGGGGCGCTTCTACCTAGAGCCTATATACGGGGTGGTCTTCCCCGGTCCTTACTTGATTAACTCAATGGGATTTCTCATCTTGGGGTGGTCTTCG
>JBGAVL010000371.1:0-5373 GCA_044228145.1 Obscuribacteraceae bacterium (SeqCode) | reverse complement strand
AACCAGTCTCTTTTGGCTTGATCGAGGAGCGCAGGTCCGTCTTCCGTTTCGTAATATTGACAGAGAGCTATAACTGTCTCCGGTGCGCCTTTCGTATAAGCCAAGATATCTTCAGTGAGTGAACCGTGAATTGTGGTCATTCTCTTGCGATTGAGATCAAAAGAAAATTCCTGCCGCCGGGGCATTTTTTCCTTGCTTGGCCGCTGTTCTATGCCCGCCTTGAGGGCGAGGGTAAGAAGTGCCCCTTCCGTAGGATCTCCATGAATGTGCCATTGCGCATCCTCGTGTGCTTCCAGTTTTGCATCATTGCAAAGTACTGCCGCAGTGAAAAGTGGGTTCAAAAGGGCGCAATTTTCAAAAGAAATTTTTGTTTCGTTTTCGGTAAATTCGCCCTGGGGCGTATAACCAAGTCCGGTTACATTTATATGCCTGCCGTCAACTACAACGTCGGTTACAGTCATTTGATTTTGGGTGAGCGTGCCTGTCTTGTCTGTGCAGATTATCTCAGTGCAACCGAGAGTTTCTACAGCACTGAGCTTTCTTATCAGTGCACCCAGTTTAACCATGCGGTTGGTGCCCGAGGCAAGAGCAAGTGTTGCCACCACGGGTAAACCTTCAGGTATTGCGGCAACAGCAAGTGCAATGGAAGCCTGGATCATTTCCCAAAAACTCTCACCATGCAAAATTCCGACTACAAACAGAAATGCGCACACACCTACTGTGAGAATGCTCAGCTGCCTGCCCAGTTTTTCCAGGTCATCTTGCAGTGGTGTGGCTTTAGATTGAATGTCGGTAAGCGAATGTCCCAACTGGCCCAGCTTGGTATTGTTTCCGGTCGCAACAACGAGCGCCTTGGCTCGCCCTTTCATGATCAAGGTGCCTTGATATGCAACTGTTGCCTGATCGTTTGAATCCTCAACTGCACTAGACTTATAGACAGGAATACTCTCGCCTGACAGCATTGACTCATCCAGGCTGAGGGCGGTAGCAGTGAGCAGGCGAAGGTCGGCAGGTACTCTCGAACCTTCCTCGAGAATCAAAAGATCTCCAGGAACAATTTCCGTTGCAGGAATCTCAGAGTCTCTGCCTGCGCGACGAACACGCGCCAGCGGCCCGGCCAGTTTTTCCAGTGCGGCAAGCGAAACTTGAGCCTTATACTCGGTAATAAAACCAACAATTGCATTGATCAATACGGCAACTGTAATACCGGCTGCCTGCAAATGCTCGCCGCCCAGGGCAGAAGCAATTGCCGCAACTATCAACAAGATAACGACCGTTGACATAAACTGAGCACAAAAAAGTTGCAGCGGATTGACAGCCGCCTTCTTGGTCAATTCGTTCGGGCCGAACCTTTTCAGACGATTTTCAACTTCGACCGGCGCCAGCCCATTGGCTATATCCGTCTCCAGCATTTTTGCCACATCTTCAGCCGGCAAGAGAGAAGCGCGATCGATGGAGAGAAAAAATGGCTTTTCAGGAGCAATTACTGCAACTGCGGCATCGACTTTCTCAGGCATGTCGGCAAGTCCGTTCGTCATGGCAAACCTCACACACTATACGCTTTCAGTATGCAGACCTCAAACGCTGCAGATATCCTCCCTCGGACGGCGTTTTCCGGGCAGTTGGCCGAAAGTGTCAATCATACTTAAGAACGATTGGACTTAAGAACCAGCTGATATTTCTCGCCCCTGTGGGCTTTTCAGCTACCCGGGCTGCAGTCGACCGGAGTTCAACCCTGAGAACGATGGGCTACATCCCGGACAATGCAAACATTAAAAAGTCGAGCCCCGGTGGCGCCGAAAGCGTCGAAAATCCGAGAGGCTGGAAGGAAATTGAGGGTAAAAGCTATGTTTGCTCAAATGACTATGAACAGAAATACCGATCAAACCACACGGTCGTTCAAAGAAAGAATCGAACAGACAGTGTTTAGAGGATTGGTAATATCGACAATTGTCGGAGCTCTTCTGGGTGGGTTCATTACATTCTATGTACTGATGATCGCCATGACGCCTGCCACTCTTACCGCCGCCATCCTGGCCGGTGCCGCCGTAGGAGCCAATGCCGGCTTGCTTCTCTTCGGACTAGGCGACGTGGTCGTCTTGGGACGGTTGGAAGAGAATGCAGAACTGGTTGAAGATGCCGACGAAAACGAGCTTATGGTTGACGAACCGCAAGCGGACGAAACGAGCGGTCAAGAGGAATATGGTTACACTCTTCGAAAAGCCTCTTAGATCTCCAAAGGGAACTTCGCAGGTTGCGTCGAATCAGACTGCGATTTCCCCATCTGCCGCCACACGCGGCCTGACAAACGAACAAGCCCGGCAGCGTTTACAAACGTACGGGCTTGTTTTTTCACAAAATAGAAATCAAACGCCACAGTCGCGGCAGCGACACCATACTAAAGGTCGATGAAATAACAGCCGCCCGGAAATATGCTTAGAGGAGACAAAATAAATTTCCTTACCGGGAGAGCGTCATCGTGAAAGTGCTTCTTGCTATATCAGACAAACTATTCGGTGATGCCGTCGTCCGCTTTGCGGCTTCGCACAAGTGGCCGGCTAATACAGAATTCAAATTCGTCAGTGTTGTAGCTCCGCTTAACTCGCAGCCAGGGAAATCCATAGAAGAAAAGAAAGCCTTTTTCGAAGAAGAAAAAACGCACTTCGACAAACTTTTGTCACAAGAAAAGACCGCATTTATGAAAGAACAGTCGGATGCCTATGTAACCTACGAAGTGCTCATTGGTCACACTGCAAATGAAATTCTTGATTGTGCTCAGAATTGGCCGGCGTCCATGATCGTAATGGGTTCGCATGGACGGCAGGGACTGGAAAGAGCCTTTCTGGGAAGCGTATCTTTTTATATTGCTTCCCATGCTCCGTGCTCGTTCAGCATCGTCAGAGTTTCGGAATGCGACATGCTCGACTTTGATTTAGACGAATCAGATATCCCTGAGGAAATGAAGACAGGCGTGGAAGTCTAGGCATCGTCAATCAGAACATCAAGATCCCCAAATCTCACAACAGGCGATAAGGCAGACCTATCGATATGCAGGATCAAACGAAAAACGAAAAACTGAAAGTCGCCGATATCCTGCCCTGGGTTTTCATAGCTGTGTTCTGGATTCTTATCCTCTTTACACCAATGTTCAATGCGGCCAGGATCGAGATGCTGCCCTATAGCACATTCATGAATGATGTGCAAAGCAATCGTTTTGAAGAAGTGATAATCGACGAACATGAATTGGTTGCCACCAAAACCGGTGACAAGTTCAAGGTGTACAAAACAGTCAGAATCGATGATCCCGATCTGGTTAAGCGCCTGTCCGTCACCAAGGTCAAATTCACAGGCGTCCAGCGCGACACATTTTGGAAGTCCTTCTGGGGCCTTGTCTTACCGCCTTTAGTTTTTGTTTGTTTCTGGATTTTCTTGATGAACCGCATGTCCGGGCAAGCAGGAGGCAGCGGAGGCGGCATGATGCCGGGACTGATGTCCATTGAAAAAAACAAGGCAAAAGTCTACATGGAAGATGTAGTCAAAACAACATATCAGGACGTTGCCGGAGTGGACGAAGCGAAAGCAGAATTAGAGGAAGTCATAGGATTTCTAAAACAACCTGAAAGTTTCACACGCCTGGGTGGTCATTTGCCGAAAGGCATCCTTCTTGTCGGACCACCTGGCACGGGAAAAACGCTTTTAGCCAGAGCTGTCGCGGGAGAAGCTTGTGTTCCTTTCTTTTCAATCAGCGGCTCCGAATTCGTAGAAATGTTTGTCGGGGTTGGGGCTGCGCGCGTGCGAGACTTGTTTGCCCAGGCACAAAAAAATGCGCCCTGCATTGTTTTTATTGACGAGCTGGATGCACTTGGCCGCGCTCGTGGACTTAATCCAATGATGGGAGGACATGATGAAAAGGAACAGACTCTAAACCAGCTCCTTGTTGAAATGGACGGATTTGATCCACGCAAAGGGGTGGTCCTTCTGGCAGCAACAAATCGTCCTGAGATCCTCGACCAGGCGTTGCTGAGAGCCGGTCGTTTCGACCGCCATATACTCGTGGATCGGCCTGACAAAATTGGTCGCGTACAGATACTCAATGTTCACTTCAAAGAGAAAAAAATCGACGCATCTGTCAAAGTGGAAAACATTGCGTCTATGACGCCCGGATTCACAGGAGCCGACCTGGCCAATCTGGTCAATGAAGCGGTTATCGTAGCCACTCGCAAAGGAGCGCAATCAGTCACTGAAGCAGATTTTACGCAGGCAGTCGAGCGCATTACCGGCGGACTGGAAAAGAAAAATCGCATCTTGAGTTTTAAAGAAAGAAATATTGTCGCGCACCACGAAATGGGGCATGCCCTTGTAGCAATGGCGCTGCCCGGCACCGATCCTGTGCACAAAATTTCGATCATTCCCAGAGGTATCGGCGCGCTCGGTTATACGATGCAGAGGCCGACAGAAGATCGCTATCTGGTTTCCAAAGAAGACCTTGAAAATAAACTGGCGGTGCTCCTGGGCGGCAGAGCAGCAGAGCTGATTACCTTCCATGAAATGTCGACCGGAGCCTCGGACGATTTAAGCAAGGCTACCGATATCGCCAGCAGCATGGTCACGCGTTATGGCATGGTCGAATCCCTGGGGCCGGTTTCTTATGATGTCGACTCTTCGGTATTCCTCGACAACGCTCAACCAGGCGCGCACAGGAATGCCAATCTGAGCGAAGAAACGCTCAAAGAAATAGATGCTGCCATCCGGCAATTGATCCAAGCCGCCGAACAGAAAGCGGTTTCTATTCTCACGCAATACAAAAATAATCTCTGCAAAGGCGCTGAATTACTGCTGGAGAAAGAGACGCTTAATCAAGAAGATCTGTCCGCCATCTTTCCCGGCGCAAGCAAGAAAAATTCGCCTTTGAAGCTGGTTTCGCCGGATCAACGGAAAACGGCGCTCTGATGCTCACCAAGAACAGCTTCATTAAGTATCAAGAGTCGATCTTGCTAGACCATAAAGAGAGCTGGCCAATGATCCGACTATCAGATATGGAATGCCTAAATCATCTAAGACGTCGACAACAAGAAGCGTTACTTCGGTGGCCTCTTCATTCATCCAAAGCCACTCGCGATGCAGCATCGAACACAGTCTTGGCTCGCGCAGAACCGAGAAGGAGCTCGGCAAGCCGTTGCTTGAGTTCGTTCTCATCGGCATTGGGAAAGCGAAGTCTCAACCCGCTTATCGTTACAGTCCTCACGCCAGCATTGAGCTGATTGACCATACGCAGCTTCTCCTCCGGTGTCTTCTTTCGAAGAAGCTCAATAAGTTTTGCTTCCGCAGCCGGGCTGGTATCGTCAAATAGTCTACTCTGTCTCTTTCTTCTCT
>JBGAVL010000370.1:0-5421 GCA_044228145.1 Obscuribacteraceae bacterium (SeqCode) | reverse complement strand
ATCGCATTCTAGCATGGTGTGCCGGGCGCCACCCCAGGGTTTATCCTGGGCGTTTTTACTGAACGGCCGAAGCGACCTGGTCTTCTTTGGCGCTTTCCTTCTTCGGCGGGTTGGTGACGATATGAATTTCTTTCAGCTGTTCGTCTGATGCCGCCGATGGTGCCTGTGTCATCAAACAACCGCCTGATTGAGTCTTCGGAAAAGCAATCACGTCGCGGATTGACTTGCATCCGGCCAGAAGCATGATGATGCGATCCAGACCGAGAGCCAGGCCGCCATGAGGCGGCGCGCCGGATTCGAGAGCATCAAGCAAGAAGCCGAATTTGTCGCGTGCCTGCTCGCGATCGATGCCAATCGCTTGAAATGCCCGGCTCTGCAATTCCTGATCGTGGATACGAATCGAGCCGCCGCCGATTTCAACACCGTTGTAAACGATGTCATAAGCGCGGGCACGAATTCTTCCGGGATCGGATTCCAGATAATCGACATCATCGAGATGCGGAGAAGTGAAGGGGTGATGGACAGCCATCATCCGTCCTTCCTTTTCGTCGTATTCAAAAAGCGGGAAGTCAACGACCCAGAGAAGCTCATGCCTGCTTTCATCAATCAAATTGCGCTCTTCGGCGATGCGAAGGCGCATGCGGCCAAGCACATTGACGGTGACAGCAAACTTATCGCTGACAAGCAGCAGCACATCTCCTGTCTCTGCGCCGGACGAGGACTTGAGATTTTCCATTTCTTCAGGCGTCAAATGTTTGTCGATGCCGGACGAGCGCGTGCCGTCCTTACCGAAAATCACCCAGGCCAGGCCTCTGGCTCCATCCTTTTTGGCAGCCTCAGTCCAGAGATCGAGCGTTTTTCTCGAGACCGGATCTTTTTCAGCTGCACCTTTCAGGCACAGGCCTTTCAGCACACCGCCTTGATCGGCATTCTCTCTGAAGACCTTGAAATTGCATGTTTTTGCCACTGCGGTCATGTCTTTGATTTCCATATCAAAGCGCAGATCCGGTTTATCGTTGCCGAATCGCTCCATGGCTTCCTTGTACGGGAGGCGGGCAAAAGGAGGTTTGAGCTCGATGCCTGACTCTAAAAACGCCGCAGTGAGCAGCTTTTCAGTTACGCCCATTACTTCTTCTTCATCGGTAAAGGAAAGCTCGATGTCTATTTGAGTGAATTCCGGCTGCCTGTCAGCTCTCAAGTCTTCGTCTCTAAAACAGCGCGCCACCTGATAATAGCGGTCGATTCCGCTAATCATCAGTGTTTGCTTGAAAAGTTGAGGAGACTGAGGCAGGGCGTAGAAGGCGCCCGGATTCAAACGACTCGGTACCAGAAAGTCTCTTGCCCCTTCCGGAGTAGCTTTCGTAAGAATCGGGGTTTCTACCTCAATAAAGCCGCTCTGGTCGAGGGCACGGCGAGCCGCCTGAGTAACTCGATGCCTGAGCTTGAGGTTGTTGTTCATCTCCGGGCGTCTGAGGTCGAGGAAGCGGTATTTCAAGCGCAGCTCTTCATTTACCGCGTCACCTTGATCGAGCTGAAATGGCAGCGGCTTGGCAGTATTCAGTATTTCCACCGCATCGGGATAAATTTCGATAAGCCCGGTGGGCGTTTCGCGGTTTTCACTGCCGGCAGGACGCGGCGTCACTTTGCCCCTGGCAATCAATACATACTCGTTTTTGAGTGTGCTCAATTCGCCATGGACTTCTTTATTGCGGTTTGGATCGGCGGCCAACTGCACACGGCCTGTTTGATCCCTGAGTTCGATAAAAATGAGCCCGCCCAGGTCGCGTCTGACATGCACCCATCCGGCCACGGTTACTTCGCGCTCGACATCGGCTATGCCTAATTGCCCGCACGCCTGATTGCGCTTTAATCTGGATGGCATGTGAAAAGTCTCCTTGGGGAAGGCTATTGTATCCGAAGCGCCGAAACCGGCAGGCTCCGGCACCTGTCGCTGTAACAGCAGCTTAAAAGGTAGCAAAGATCCGGGCGTTTTCTCTGCCGATTCCAACAGTCAAAAAAAGGTCGGCATCCCTTCAGACAGTGCCCAGCTGTAGCCTCGAGGACGTAGTAAACTAGAAGTGCTGGCAATTTGCAGGCAAAAGTCTTACCAGTCCGGTCACGGGGCTTATTTAATGTCTACCGATCAAATACACATGCTAGTCGGCATTCTCCTCATGGTCATGGGGTGCATATACATCCATAAGTCGTACATGGCGGGCATCCAGGGCAAGTTGTGGTATTGGCAAGGTTTTCTGCCCTTTACTTTGATATCGCCCTGGGTCTGTGTTTTTCCGCCCAAAGAAAAGTCCTTGATCAAATACAAAGAAGCGATGTGGGTGCATGCATTTTTCGGCCCGATCTTCTTCTTTTCTGCCGTAATTGCGCTTTCCTGCGGTGCAGATCTGACCGGACTGCCGGGTACCAAAACGACCAACACGATGTTCACTTACTTCCTGCCTGACAAGACGCCATTTATTGTTTTCGACAAAAATCACTACAGAGTGCAATTTCCGGCAGCTGTGTCGAACAGTAAAAAATTAGCGAAACTGTTCTTCGGAAATACCCTGGGATTAAAGGGCTCCGACGACCTGACTCCGTACTCGCAATCAAGCGGCTCTTATGCCGATGCAATGCGTCAGTAATCCGGCTCAGCAGTTTAGTTAGATACCCCGTTCTTTCATCTGGCGTTCCCAGCGGCGATTCAATTCGCTGTCGTTTGTATTGGCGCGCTTCAAAGCATCGCCTACTTTGGTCGTTGGAGTGACACTGTCAACAGTTTCACTGACTGTCTCTCTTAAAGACTTCCAGCCACTGGCCAGCTTCTCTCCAATTTTGGCTGTCATCGAGGTTGTTTCAACCGCCAGACCCTTGCCTTCCTTATGAATCGTCAGCCCTTTGGCGGAGATTCTCTCAGGACTGCCATCCTTGTCGACGTCCACTATTTGCAAATCCGGCAGACTGGCTTTAGAGCTTTGCATGCGTTCAGCCAGGGTGGCCATAAACTGATACTGGCCTTCGCCGGAAATCACTGCCGCTTCTTTGAGACCGCCGAAATCACCGGTTTTCAGTGACTGTTCTGCTTTGTCCAGTTTTTGCCAAACGTTCATTTCAGCCATTTTAGTTACCTGCTAAAAACACTAAGCAAATTCACTCACAGCCTGGGCGGTGTCTTGCTTTAGTTTGTGGGGGGAGAAGGGGAGTTGCCTTTCGATGCCCTGAGAGTAACAGCGGTGTGTGACATTAGTTGGGCAGACGAATTAATCGCTCTTTGTGCGGATCTAGGCCCGGGCAAATTACAAATCCGCTGATCAAGAGGCTTCGCAGAAGAAGAATCAGATTAAATCGTCGCCTTGCCCTTGATGAAAGCCAGTCTGATTCGATAGTCTTTAACGATAAGTTCCATATATATAGTCAAGCCCTCTTGCCAACAAGGAGAAGAGCAGTGACAAGTGTCGCCAAGATTCGCAACGTAGCCGTAATCGGATTGAACCGAAGCGGTAAGACCAGCCTCGTGGAAGCCATACTTCACCTAACAGGCGCAATCTCCAGGCGCGGGAAGATAAACGAAGGCACAATGACCACCGACTACGAGCCGGAATCGGTCAGCCGGCAAATTTCCACCCAGGTCTCGGTGGCGCGCACGACCTATCAAGACGTGCTCTTCAACATTCTCGATTGCCCCGGATTTATCGACTTCCAGGAAGAAGCGAAAATCGCAATGATGGGATGCGACGTGGCTGTCTTCGTTGTTGAGCCCGATCCGGGCCGCTTGATTCAAATGGACATGCTCTTGCGCTACAGCGAAGAGATAGGCGTTGCCAGGCTGGTTTTCGTCAACAAGATGGACAAGCCCGATGTCAATTTTGCAGAAACACTTACAGTTTTGAAAAACATGCCGGGCTCGAAAACACCACGCCCACTGGCTCCATTGCACTATCCGATCATGAGCGGAACCTTGACCGGTTATGTCGATGTGCTCAAGAAAGAAGCGTACAAGTATGGCGGCCAGGGCAAACCGGAAAAAACAGATGTGCCCGGCGATCTGAAAGAAGATCTGGAAGCTGCCAGAGAAAAACTAATTGAGAGCTTGGCCGACACTGACGACACGCTTTTGGAAATGGTCCTGGAAGGCAACGATCCGCCTCTCGATTTGCTCGAGAAAGACCTTAAAGCCGCTGTCAAAGCCGGCACTTTCGTACCGATCCTGGTCGGCTCCGCCCAAACTGACGCCGGAGTGTTTTCGCTTTTGGACACAGTCATCTCGCTTTGCCCGGCTCCAGACGAGCGCGAATACAAGGACAAAGACGGCAAGGTAATCACCGTCAAAGAAGATGGTCCGGTTATTTCACAGGTAATCCGCACCTACATTCACCCGCAGTCCGGCAAACTTTCCCTGACTCGCGTTTTCTCCGGCACAATAACCGGCGACTCGCAATTGGTGGACATCACCAAAGGCGGCTCCAAAGAACGAGTGGGCGGCTTGTACTGGCTCCTGGGCAAGAAACAAGAAACCATGCCTACTGCCGGTCCCGGTTCGATCGTTGCCTTAGCCAGACTGGAAACACCTCGCACCGGCGACACGCTTGTCACCGAGAAAGAAACCACACAAATGCCGGCGCCGCCTGAAGCACCGCCACTTTACTCGCTTGCCATTTCTCCTAAGAATCGCAACGACGAAGCGAAGCTTTCGACACTGCTCGGCAAATTGACCGAAGAAGATCCGATCCTCAAAGTGGACCGCGATCCGGACACGCATGAATACTGCCTCTACGGGCAAGGCGAAGTGCACCTGACTCTGTCCAGACAGAGATTGGAGCGCAAGTATCACATCGAACTCGATACGCACAAACCGAAAATTTCGTACAAAGAGTCTATTCAAGCCAAAGTGGAAGCGCACGGCCGCCACAAGAAACAAACCGGTGGTCGCGGTCAATTCGGCGAAGTCTACCTGCGTATCGAACCGTTGGAAAGAGGCGCCGGAAGCAAGTTCTCAGAGTCCATTGTTGGTGGTTCGGTGCCGAGACAATACGTCCCCGGCTGCGAAAAAGGCGTCACCGAAGCGCTGCAACGCGGCACACTGGCCGGTTTCCCACTGGTCGATGTTTCCGTCAATCTTTTCGACGGCTCATATCACGATGTAGACTCCGATGAAATGTCATTCCGTATGGCTGGCATTCTGGCGATGCGCGAAGGACTGGCCAAAGCACATCCTTTCATTTTGGAACCAATCGCCGAAGTGAAGATCCACATTCCGAGCCAATACACCTCGGGTGTTCTCTCGCAAGTGACCGGCTTGCGCGGACAAATCCTCGGCTACGGTCCCAATCCAGAACGCCAGGGCTGGGACGAAGTCAGCGCCAATATCCCGCGCGGCGAGCTCTGGGACTACATAATCGAATTGCGCACGCTGACGCAGGGTCT
>JBGAVL010000036.1:0-28183 GCA_044228145.1 Obscuribacteraceae bacterium (SeqCode) | reverse complement strand
GCTCACAAAGTTGCTCCGGCAATCGCGGCCGGCAACTGCATCGTGCTCAAGCCCTCATCACAGACGCCCATAGCATCCATCAAGCTGGCTGCTGTTTTGAAGGAGGCGGGTCTGCCTGACGGTGTTTTGCAAATCATTCCTTGTCGAGGATCTAAAGGCAATGCCCTAGTAAAAGATCCCCGTCTTGCCATTTTGACTTTCACAGGCAGCCCGGAAATCGGCTGGCAGATGCGCCGCGACGCGCATCCCGGCACCAGACTGGTCCTGGAATTGGGCGGCAATGCCGGCGTCATCGTGCACGACGATGCGGACTTGGACCTTGCCGTAAGGGGCTCTGTGCGCGGCGGCTACGCTCATGCCGGACAAACTTGCATCTCGGTGCAAAGAGTTTATGTGCAAAAGAACGTCTACAAGAAATTCGTCGACAAGTTTGTGGAGCTGGTAAAAACACTCAAAGTCGGCGATCCGCTCGATGATTCAACAGATGTCGGACCGCTTATCGATGACGGCGCCGTTGAAAAAACGCTTGATTGGGTGGACAAGGCTGTTAAGTCTGGTGCTAAAGTGCTCTCGGGCGGCAAAGTGATAAACAATCATCTGGTTGAGCCCGTTGTGCTTTCCGAAACCAATGCGGACATGCTTGTCGTATGTCAGGAAGTTTTCGGACCGGTCGTATCGATCATGCAATATGACACCATCGACGAAGCAATCGCCAAAATGAACGACGGTCGCTTCGGCTTGCAGGCAGGCATATTCACAAGCAATCTGGACGTCGCTTTCAAGGCGGCGCGCTCGATTGACGTGGGCGGCGTCATGGTCAACGATGCTCCTACATTCCGCTCCGATCACATGCCCTATGGCGGCAGAAAAGAGTCCGGATTGGGTCTGGAAGGCGTTCGCTACGCTGTGCACGAGATGACGCAGCCGAAATTCGTTTGCTTGAATCTCAACATCAAGTAGGAAAAAAATATGCTGAACGCCGCTTCCGGCAGCCGCGGAGAATGGCCGGCTGTCAAACAAGTAGCAGGCGAGCTGATTGTCTCTTGTCAGGCGAGTACGGGTGAACCCCTGTGCTCGCCTGAGCATATTCTTGCGCTCTCACTTTCTGCCATCAATGGCGGTGCCGGTGCTCTGAGACTGGAGGGTGTTGAGAACATAAAACTTGTTCGCGCCAATACCAAACTTCCGATTATCGGTCTGACCAAAGACGACACCATCGCGCCTTCCGAACGTTTGAAAAAGGTCTATATCACAGGTTCTTTCGCTGACGCTCAGTCACTTGCCGAAGCCGGAGCCGATATCATCGCGCTTGATGCAACCGGCCGGCCCCGTCCGGACGGTCTGACATTGAAAGAACAAATTCAGAAAATTCACGAAGAACTAAATCTCCCAGTCTGGGCCGACGTAGCCACTTTTTCTGAAGGGGTTGCCGCGCGTGAGGCAGGTGCCGATGTGATTTCTTCTACCATGTATGGATATACTGAGGAGACAGTATTGCCGCCTGAGCACGGACCGAGTTTCGAACTATTGAAAGACTTATGCCAACATATGGATTGTCCGGTGATTCTGGAAGGCAGGGTATGGTATCCGGAAGATGTGACGCGGGCCTTTGAGCTGGGTGTGCATGCCGTGGTGGTTGGTTCGGCCATTACGCGACCGCAGCTGATCACTCAAAGATTCGTCAAAGCCATTCCGGCGCGTAAAGCAGACCGTAATTAATCGGTCAGGGGACTCAAGCTCTGATGCCGTCGCAGTTCAGCCTCTGGTTATATCCGCTGCTTCTATTTTCGCTGCTTGCGCTGGCCATGCGTGTGCGCCTGGGAATGGCCTGGGCCTGGGGATTTATCCTGCAAGTTTTGGCGATTGGTGCTTGTGCGATTCTCGGTTTGTCCGTCGGTCCTGACTGGTTTTTTGCTCCTTTAGGTTGGGTTCTTTTTGCGCTCTTTGCTGTTCTTCCGAGATTTCTATTGTCACGCCTGGATACTTGTGTATCACTCTTGCGCGCCAAACAAGCAATTGATTATGCCCATAAGCTGAAGTACTTTTACTGGGGACAACCAGGTCAATTCTGGATCGATATGACGCAAGCCAATGCGTTGTTTCTTGAGCGCAGAGTAGACGAAGCGATGGAGATCCTTTCTATATGGGAGAAGAAGTCAATTCCTAATGCGGTCCGCGAGGTAATTCATTCATACCGTCTTTCCGGACATGCGGTTCTCGGTGAATGGCAGCAAATTGTAGATGAATACGAAGCGGCTGCAGCCGACTCGGCAAAGGTTTCGCATCGCCTGTCTTTAGCGGCATCCAGAGCCTATCTCGAAGTGGGCAACGCGGATCAGGCTGCTTATACATTGGAAAAGTCAGAACTAAGTGAATCGAGGGCAAGCACAAAAAGCGTCGCACTTACTTTGTTGCCATATTTTGCTTTGCTTGGTGCGATGCCGGAGACTGAAAGAATGTTCGCTGTCGGTGACACTGGCAAAATGGCCTTGCCTGAGTACGTAAAGCTCTACTGGTTGGCGCGATGCCAGGTCGCTGCCGAGAGACTGAGCGATGCTAAGGTTCAATTTCTCAAATGTTTTGAACTAATAAAGGAACAAAACGGACCGGCCAATTGGCAAGCGCGTGTTCAGAATCAGCTCGATCGCGTCAGTAATGGAGACATTGTGAAAGTCACAGGTAACGTGCAAGACGCCGTGAACAGGGGCTGGCACATATTCGATCAATGCGATTTTGTTGAGCGAATAATTTTCCCTCGCAAAACCTCTTTTGTAGTTATGGTTTTGATTACTCTAATTCTTAGCGTGGAAGTTGTCGCAAACCATACAGGCTATGCCAACCATCACTTCTGTCACATGGCGGGCCGGCTTCAAGCTAACGAAGTGATGCATGGAGAGTGGTGGAGACTGATTACGTATCTGTTTCTTCACGCTCACATCTCACATGCTTTGCTTAACGTGATCGGACTTTTTTGGTTCGGAAAAATGGCTGTAAACATTTACGGTCCCGGTCGATTTATCTTTATTTATTTGGCTACAGGAATGTTGAGCGCAATGAGTCATGTATTGCTTGCTCCTGCCATGCCCGCTGTCGGTGCTTCAGGTGCGATTATGGGCATATTTGGTGCGGTTGCGGCAGGAATATGGCGGCTCAAAGACAGACTGCCGCTGGGCGTCAGACGGCAGGAATTGTCGTGGATGCTTGGCCTGGCTCTTTCGCAAGTAGTGCTCGATCACTTCCTGCCGCACGTCGCTTCCATGGCGCATCTGGGTGGTTTGGTCTTCGGTTTTTTGATTGGCATTCTCTTGCAGCCACAGAAAAAGAACAAACTCAGTGCCCTTGTTCAGGAAACTTAAGGGCAACGATCAACTACTTGGGCTTTGACCGGAAAAAGTCATCAAGATCTTTGGCCTGCAGGTCTCCGTTTTGAGAAAACAAAAGTGCTGCTTTGTCTTTGGCTTGCTTCCAATTCGGCTTTACGGCAAAACTCTCGGCAGTGTAGGGTAATTCCTTAATCTTGTTGGTGACCAAAACCCTGACCCAGACGGGTCGCCCAAGCTTCACACCCTGCGCATCGCAACTGACAATGCTGGCTCTTCTTTGAGTGAGAAGAACCGGTAATCCAAAGTCGTAGCGATTCAGTCCGAGAAACTTGCACCACATACGGTGCGCCACCGGAGTCAGCCAGTTGTTTTCTATGCAGGTCAACTCGACAACGCATTGTCTGCCCATTTTGCCGAGTTTTGCATAACCAAGATATTTTTTTGCCGGTCTGCCTTCGAATACAGTCTTCAGGGGCGGATCCAATTCTTCGATCGGTATGGGCAAGTAGTCTTGACGGAGTTCAGTGAGATAAGTTTCGGCGGGCTGATTGAAAAAGACCTTATTCTCGTTGTTGTATACGGTCACCATTTCCGCCGCCTGCTCTTTCCAAATCGAGCCACCCAGTCTGCTTACGATATGGATATTTGAGCGAAAGGCTCTGGCTTTGAAATTAACAAAGATATCGCTCGTCCCTTCAATGTAGAGGACCTTGCTTTTGTTGGTTGTTGCTGCAGGTGCTTTCAGCGCAGTTGCCGGCAGTCCGTTCAGGGAAAGACAAAGACACGTGGAAAGCGCAGAAACAAAAGAAAAACGGCGTTTTCCTTTTGCTTGTTCATTTTTGAACATTCTCTACCTGCGCTCACCCGGAATCTGCGGCAACCTGCTTTCAATATTCCCTGATTGAGCGCAGTTTGATAACACCTGTCGGCAATCAAGGCGCCTTGGTTATTGCAAGACTCGCTTTTGTCTGGCAAGGTGCCTTTTTGGCTGTAGCCTTTTCTTGTGACTGTCTTTCTTATGAGCCTTTGCAGGTGTGCTGGACGCAGCCTTAATTGGTGTGCTTTCCTCATAGGATGGAGCTGGCGTTCTTAGCGAGCCTGGTGTGACAGCCCATAAGAAGCCGAGACCAACAATAACGGCTGTTGAAAAAAACACGCAACGGAAGAATTCTCCGTAGCCGCTGAACCAGCCGTCGTTACCGAACCAACCGTAATGTCCACCTTCATTCCAGACGTCATACCAATCTTCACCGCCGCCTAAGACTCTGATTGCGAAAATTCCCAGAGCGACAAGCAGGCAAGGCAGGTAGAAGTAATGCAAGTTGAACACTCCGAAACTATTCCGCCATAATATATCCCGAGCGCTTGACAGCCTCCTGCTTTCAGCAACTCTTAAATATTGGCTTTAGGTTTTCGGCCGGCTGAAGCGAATTGTCGAACCAATTCCACTTTGCGAATCTATGTAGAATCGACCTTTGTGATGTTCCAGTCTTTTTTTGCATTTGGCAAACCCATTTAGGTTCTGCCGCCGTCTGGCTAGCCGCAGCTGCGGAATTTATTCTTTGATTCGTTAAACAAGAATTTCATGCAAGCGGCTGTTTTCGCCACCTTCTGCAACCAGTCCTTCCCTCACTTCGACCAGATGCAAGTAATGTTCTGTCTTCGTGTGCGCTTCAAGATGCTGAGGTGTTTCCCACAATTCGTAGAAAAAGAAAGTGTCGTTTTTTTCGTTTGTATAAAGCTGATAAACGATGCAGCCCGGCTCTTTGCGCGTCGGCTCCAGCATCGCCGTCAAAACTTCTTTCAATTGTTTTTCCTTGCCGGCTATAGCCTTCACTTTCACAATCAAGCACAAAGGGCAGGAAGAATTGTCATTGCCGGAACTCATGCACTCCTCCGCAATTTCTTGAGGGTAACTAATGGCGATACTCAGGAAATGGGGCCGCCTGCGCAGCCAGGATGACCACACTGGCAAGGAGCATCAGGCAATGCGCCTGCGATTTTGCAACTCTCGCAGCAATAGTCCTCATTGGGTTGGCATGTACAGGCACAGCTCGGATTGCCGCAATCTTCCAGGTCGTTCTCGTTCATTTCATGGCTTCCTATAGTTCCACGGGCGCACAAACATTCGCCCGATCAGACAATATTTTAAATCCTCGGTTCCCGCGTCAACCAATCGGTATTGAATTGATACGAGATATACCGATTCACATCCAAAATAGATAAAAATGACATCCAAGTGATGGTTGTCAGCAGATTTGCTGGCTCTGCCAAGCATATAATTACGGCTCCGCCACACCAACCTGCTTATAGAGAGAATCTGATGAAAGAATCGAAAAAAGAAGGCGCCACTGCCACTTCAGAACAACGCCCGGCCGTGGAAAGACGCCGCGCTTCTTTACCCCAGCCGGATTTCACATTCTACAAAAAAGCGGAAGCTTACCCTGGTGCTAAGTACCTGTTTGTCGGACATTCATACAATGTCGAACTCGACAATCAAACTGGAGAAGGTGTGGACAATCGCACTGGTGCCATCAAGGCCTTATTCAGCAAAGAAGCAAAATGGATTCCTGTCGGCGAAGCGTTGAGCAATCAAAGCTTCAGCAATACTCTCAGCCGTTTTGAGCATGATCATTTGAGCAGATTGCCAGAGAGCTCGCTGGTTGGCGAAGCTATCGACAAAGATGGCAAACCTATCAATCATTCATTCACAATCTGGCGTGAAGAACGTCGGGGCAGACGCGAACCGAAGGCGTAATCACAACGCTTTCCATCAAATCAGTAAGTTTGCTATGCGAGAACTTCCTCAAGGAAGTTCTCCATTGCTTTCCAGGATCTCTTTGCCGCAGTCTCATTGTAGAGAATGCCTTTCTCCGGAGCATTGGCCTGGGGGGCAGTAAATGCATGCACAGTGCCGCCGTAGGCGTGTATTTGCCAGTCAGCCTTTGCATTGCTGAATTCTCTGGCCACTTCAACCACTTGATCGGGCGTGGCCAGCGGGTCGTCCCATCCGTGCAGTATTAAAGTCTTGGCTTTGATTTCTTTTTGCGCTCCCAGATTGGGCGGATAGAATATTCCGTGAAAACTGACGACGCCCTTAACATCGGCACCGCAGCGAGCTAGATCGAGAACGCACAAGCCGCCGAAACAATAACCAATCGCGGCAATGCGCGAGGCGTCAACGACTGGATGTCGTTTCGCAGCATCGATCGTCGCCAGAAGGCGAATCTTGAGTTCGCCTCTGTCATCGAGAAGTGGTTGCATCAAATGAGTGTTGTCGCCTGTTGGATCACCGCGCATTCCTTTACCGTAGACGTCGGCTGCAAAGCCTACGTAGCCAAGTTTAGCCAGCTTGCCGGCGGTTTCGCGGTCATCCTCTGCCTGCCCAGCCCAGGCATGGCAGATGATTACGCAAGGTCTTTTATCCGACTTTGAATCATCGTAGGCAACGTACGATTCGAATGTGTTTTTTCCCGAAGTGTAATCAAGGTATTCCGTCTTCATGCTGGCGCCTCTGTGCGATAAAACGCTAAGTATAATTGCGAACTTTGCCGGTGATACTGCCTGAGGTGCGCGAAAGTAATTTTTTGAAAACTGCGAAACAATCTAACTCGAATAACAAGGATCCGCGTTTGGATGATAATGGAAAAGGTGGTCACCCTAAAGTCAAATGGGATTTTATGCCTGAATGGCTGAAGAACCTTTTCGAAAAGCTGGACAATCCTCAGCAAATGCTCCAGAGTGCCTACCAGACTCTGCAAACGAAACTTGTGAACGTTCGCCGGCAACACGCTCAGGCTATAGCTACGGAAATTCAACTGGAGAAGAAACTTGCCGACAGGCGCATTACCCCTGAAGAGACAGAGCGACTGGAAACAGAATTGATCAAACAACGGGCTGCCAGCCAGGCACTGAAGTTGCGCCTCGAGACAGTGGAAGCGGAAGTGCAAAAAAGCTACACGAAAAAACAGGTCTTGATAGCCAGGCAGAAAGCCAAGGATGCTCTTCGCGGTCCCGATCCTACCAAAGCGACTCTGATAATCATCGCCATAATGACAGTTTGGGCTCTGGTTGGCGTTTTCTTAAACGTCAAGCGCCACTTTTGAGTCTGGAAGTTAAACCGTTAACGGTTTAACTTCTGGAAAGAGAGAAGGCATTCTCTCTCTTGGCAGCAGGTTCGGTTGACCGGTGCTTGGGTATGGTATAGGTTTCCTTAGGTATTATCTCTTCAGTCTGGTAAAGAAAGTATGCATAAGTGCCCGACATGCAAAGTTCCACTGCACGGCTGGGAAGAGAACTGCCCTTCCTGCGGCACAAAGCAGGTAGTGCGTGATTCAAAGCGCTCTTATGGCGGTGGACAGCAGGCACCGGGCGTAAATCCTTTGCCTTTTGTAGCCGGCATTCTTATTGCCGGCGCGGCGCTGGTTTTTGCTCTCAACGGCAGCTGGATCGGGCAAGTCATGCGTCGTGGACCGGAGCCGCAGGATCCTCTGGGCGGAGTCAATCAAGTGCAGGCCAGGCAGTTGATTGAACAGCGGATTACTGAAGGACTTACAGCGGTAGGGGCTAAAGGAAAATTCAGTTGGTCGGTTTCCGGTCAGCCGGGTGATATCAACTCGCCGAGCCCAATTGAATTAACGGTAGATACATCACTGGCAGATAAGAATGCACGCCACCAGATTATCAATCCGATCAAGGACTATATGGAAAGAGCCAAAATTCCTACTCTGACGATGAATGACGCAAAATCGCATTCGACGTGGACCTACACGTGCATTTTGCCTTCGCCGTCTCAAGAAGATAATGCTGATGCCATGCCGCAGGGCGACGCGGCCGCACCACAACAGTAGTCAATCAATCATTTCCAAAAAGCAAATCCATTAGGATGTCATGCTACGCAAAATCTTGCCATGACTTTGATTGGCAGATCGGTCATAATCTGACCTTTCGTTTGTAGCCGAAAGGCGATGTGGAGTGGGCTGTGAAAAGAATAAGTGCTGGAAAAAATCGCTTTGAATTGTTTGAAACGTGGTCGATGACTGCTGCATCCATGTTCTTGGTTGCTATGGCAGTGCAGGTTTCTCCTGTCATGGCAAAAGACGCAGGCAGTGCGGATGTTTTTGATCGAACGGTTTTGCCAATTGCCGAACCTAAAATTCCTCATTGCACCATTGTCGATGTCAGACAGGCAAAGGCACCGGCACCATTTGCCGTCAAAGCGCCGGCCAAGGCTCCCAATGTATTGATTGTCTTGATTGACGACATGGGTTTTGGGCAATCGAGCGCCTTTGGTGGACCGATAAACATGCCGAATCTAGAAAAGATGGCCAATGGTGGGCTTCGCTACAACGGCTTTCACACGACAGCACTTTGCTCGCCCACAAGAGCGGCATTGTTGTCTGGACGCAATCACCACGTTTGCAACATGGGATCGATAACCGAAACTGCAACCTCATTTCCGGGGCAAACTGGAAAGCGACCCAACAGTGTTGCACCTCTGGCCGAAATACTTCGTTTGAACGGCTATTCCACAGCAGCATTCGGAAAGTCACATGAAACAGCTGCATGGGAAGTCAGTACATCCGGACCAACGGATCGCTGGCCGACGCGCTCCGGTTTTGACAAGTTTTACGGTTTTATCGGTGGTGAAGCAAATCAGTGGGCGCCCACTCTTTATGATGGTTTGAACCAGGTGGAGCCGCCCAAAGAACCAAACTATCACCTTGTCAAAGATATGACCAATCAGGCTGTGCGCTGGGTTCATGCTGAAAAAGCATTGACACCCGACAAACCTTTTTTCGTCTACTTTGCTCCTGGTGCTACTCATGCACCGCATCACGTGCCTAAAGAATGGATCGAAAAATACAGAGGAAAGTTCGATCAGGGATGGGACAAAGTACGTGAAGAAACATTGGAGCGCCAGAAGAAGATTGGCATGGTGCCTGCCGATGCAAAACTTGCGCCCAAGCCGGAGGCAATCAAGGACTGGGACAAGCTAAACGATGATGAGAAGAAATTGTTCGCTCATCAAATGGAAGTTTTTGCGGGATATGGTGAATTTGCCGATCACGAAGTTGGTCGTTTGCTCCAGTCGATCGACGACCTGGGTCAATTGGACAACACGCTTGTCTTTTATATTGCCGGAGACAACGGTGCCAGTGCTGAAGGCGGTTTTAACGGGCTCTACAATGAGATGAGCTATTTTAATGCTTCTCCGGAATCAGTTGCCGATATTTTGAAGCATTACGACGATCTCGGCAGTCCTAAGTCTTACGGACATTATGCTGCCGGTTGGGCAGTGGCTGGAGATACTCCTTTCACCTGGACAAAGCAAGTCGCTTCCGATTTCGGCGGCACATTGAATGCGATGGCGGTGCATTGGCCAAAAGGAATCAATGCTAAAGGTGAAACTCGATCTCAATTTCACCATGTCATTGATGTTGCGCCGACCATCTTGGAAGCGGCTGGTCTGCCGCAACCCAAGGCTGTTAACGGCACCAAGCAAACTCCAATTGAAGGGGTGAGCATGCTCTATACATTTAACGACGCCAAAGCTAAGAGTCACCACACTACTCAGTATTTTGAAATATTTGGCAATCGCTCCATTTACAGCGACGGTTGGCTGGCTGGAACAGTCCATCGCGCTCCATGGGAAAACAAGCCTCGCACGACTTTTGCAAACGACAAATGGGAACTCTATGACACCACCAGTGATTTCAGTTTGACCAATGATCTGGCGGCGAAAAATCCGCAAAAATTGAAAGAGATGCAAGATCTTTTCCTGAAAGAAGCCGTCAAATACAGCGTACTGCCACTGGACGATCGCACTCTCGAAAGGATGAATGCGAAAATGGTTGGGCGGCCCGATTTGATGGCTGGGCGTAATTCTCTCACCGTATATGATGGCATGACGGGAATGACGGAAAACGTCTTTATCAACACTAAAAATTGTTCTTACTCCATAACAGCAGAAACGCAAATTCCTGAAGGGGGCGCAAATGGCGTCCTGATCGCACAGGCGGGTGCGTTCGGCGGCTGGAGCTTCTACTTGAAGGAAGGAAAACCGACCTTTACCTACAATTGGCTTGGAAAGGAGAAATATACGATTTGCTCATCCAGACCAGCACCTTCAGGAAAGGCGACTATTAGATTCAATTTTGATTATGATGGCGGAGGCCCAGGCAGAGGCGGCGTGGGAACTATTGTTGTTAACGGAGAAAAAGTTGGACAGGGGCGCATAGAAAAAACGCAGGGATTTGTATTCTCTGCTGACGAAGGTGCTGACGTCGGCGCCGATCACGCAACTGCAGTCTGCAATGACTATGAAGTACCTAACAAATTTGCAGGCAAAATTGAAAAGGTAACAATCGATGTCAAACCGATGGGCGTGCAGGAAAAAGCCGAGCATGATCGACTTCAAAAGGAAGTAGCGGTGAAAAAGGCCTTGTCTGACTAGTGACCGTCTTTAGCGACAACTGGTGCCCTCGTCTCCTGTTTTATCTTGACCACGCGCAAGCAAGTTTCAGTCAGGTGCGGGGAATTGTCCTTCAGGTGCGTTATTCTGGCAAATGTATTGCTGAGACCGCTTCTCTTGCCTGATTCTTCCTGCTCAAGTTCGAGACCCTGACCGGGTTTTCCACTAAAGGACATACTGCAGACCAGTTTTGCCGGGATTTTGTGGCCGATAAAGCCGCGATCAATTTGAGTAAAATCGATTGTTTGCAGGCGATGCTGTGCCAACTTGATGCTTTCCTTGAAGGCAGCATCATCTTTTCTTGCCTCTATCTTTTCTGCGTTTTCGCCGGGGACGGGTTTGTTGCCCAAAACCTGATTGAGCATGCCACTCATTGAGTCGGCGCACTCGCCCAGGCGCGTGTATCCGCCGTGCACAATTTGAGAAAGAGCCAGCGCCTTGTCTCTGCGCGACATATAGAGCCGGACTTTGGCAGTTCCATTGGGATTGAAGTAGCGGCGCGCATAATGTTTGACCAGTCCTGCATCGACATCCGGACAAATCAAAGCAAACTCCGCAATATATGGTTTTTCACGCAAAAATGGAATTCCCCTGACTAAAAGTCTGCTGCCCATGCTGTGAGCCATCAGTCTTATTTTGATATCGGGATCCTCTTTGCAGACAGTATCCAGAGAGCCGATCATGTCATTGAAGTGCTCTTGGCTCCATTCAACATTGTTTTCATCGGAAGAGTAAGATCGCAATTTGGCTACCGACGGCCAGGAGTAAAGGACGGTCGGTCGCTCTGAGTTATAGGCAAGCCAGGCGGCCGTGTGTGCAGCAGAGCGAAACGAGGTCTTGTAACCGTGAGCAAAAACAAAAACGTTTTTGTCCGGCGTCAGTTCGCATTTCTCTTTCAGCGCGCCATAGAATTTGCCGGCGATTTCCTCTTGATCCTGACCGGTGACAAGAGTGTTTGTTACCAGCCCCTGCGATTTTTCTTTCTCTACAGATTGCCAGCCGAGTGCCTTCAGGGCTTCGGTAATTGGTTTGTTATCGACGTTTTCGATTACTACATATGCATTTCCAACAAATGGATCATGCAAACAATCGCCCAGGTACTTGCGGTGCGGGCCGAAGTCAAAATTTGATTGCTTCGGGTCTCCGATAAGATTTCTGTCGGTCAAGAAAAATATGGGAACGCGAACAAACTTGCTTGCTGATTCTTCTGCCGATACCAAAGGGCAGAATATGCAATTGAATACAAATGCAAACAGCAGAGAAGATGAAAGTGAACCCGTACTTTTCATGAAACACCAGCCCGTTAAGATTTCAACAGTCTATCTTTAGCGACCATTAGCAAAATTAAGTTGGCGTAATAACAAAGCACATACATTAGTGCGCTTGTCTTGAGCACCTTTTCGCTTAGTGATAAGGTTCTAAGCCCACATCACCACTGAGGATAAGGCAATGCGCTCTTCCCTTTTAGTTCTTCTGGCTTGCGCAACCGTAATCGGAACGCAATCCTGCGCTTTTGCATCGGGTACTGTCGATCATGGAGAAGCCGCCAATGCAGCCGATACGCAGGTAAAAGTGTGGCAAGCTGAGGAATGGGCAAAAACTCGTAATTCGCCCTGGTTGTCTAAAGATGATGCGGAAACCGATAAGAAAACGCACAAAGGCCCGGTGCGCAATTTCGTAAAGGCTGTAGCGAAAGGCACAGCTAAAGAGCTTGGAACCAGCGCCAGCGACTTTGCCAAAGATATGGTTCTGGTTTTTTCAGTACAAGATATAGATCCATATGAAAAGAAAGGACCGCCGAAAAACCGCACGGCAATTGTTCTTAAGTTCACCATGGCGGATGGCACCAGTTGCTTTTTGCGCCGTTTTCCTGATGGCAGCTATGCAATAGAAGATGGGTTTGCCGACGGCACAGTTCTGATTCCGCGCCAGGACACTAATGATTACTTGGTCAAATATCCCAACAACACTCGCGGTCGCATGGTCAAACATGGCGACAATGTGACAATCTTTCGCCCCGACAACACGACAACAACAGTGGAAAAGACCATGTCGGGTGGTTTCACAGTGCGCAACACCAAATTCGGATACATGGGCGAAGCGCGCCCGGACAGCACCGGCATAAACTACGAAACTGGTCAGTGGTAGACATTTTCCGGTCTTTTCGATTGGACTGACTGATTCTTCTGTCCAATTTCCAGCGACTACGTATATATCCCACTGGAACGGCCAGGCAATAATCAGTGAGGGATAGAAATGGCTCCTCAATTTGAGCTAGTAGATCCTGCTGGGCAGAATTACGACTTGCAGTCCAATCAGGGTGGATACGACAACGGGTTCAGCCAACAGGTTTTTGACGGTAACCAGCCTCTATGGGATCGCGGTTCGCGCCAACCCAGATACGAAAATGAACCGACGTACTATCAATTCGATGGTTTTTCTAATCGCGATGCGCGTTTTGAACGAGTAAACGACTATCGCAATCCCCGGTCTTTTGATAATCCTTATACACATTTGCAAAACGCCCACCAGACAGCGTCAGCGTACGGTGCACAAGCGGCGATGCGCGAGTATCAGTCGGCAATTTCGGCAGCAGACAGAATTGATCAGCGCCAGGTTGCTCGCGATATGGAAAGAAACGATCGCGCTTTGCAGCAAGCCCATGCGCGAATGCTCCAGGCAGAACGCATGGGTGCTTCCCGCCAACAAATGCAGGCTATGAGTGATCAAAGATCAGAAATTGAAAAAGAGCAACAGTTTCTAGACAGCATGCGCATGGCTCCGGTATACGCAAGAGCCAATGCTGCATTTTGTTTCATCGCCAAAGGCAACGATCAGATTTTCCGCATGGGCGAACGGTTGCTCAGACAAGCTCTCGACATGAGTCCAGATATAGAATGGAATTACTATTTCAACGAACACCGCGACCGCGCTTACATGGAGCACAGCCGTCGGCTGGCTGACGACCAAGGGCGCCGTTATCCCGGCAATCACGACCAGCGGCAACGACCTCTTGAGGTCAATCCATACGAGCCGCAAGTGCCGCCGCGCTATGAAGATCCTAATCCGGTCCGACCACCGGAACAGAGACCACCGCTACAACGGCCGCCGGTCGGTCCGCAAAGACCACCAGTTCAGCAAAGACCTCCGGAACAACAGAATCCACCAGTTCAGCAAAGACCTCCGGAACAGCAAAATCCACCGGTTCAACAAAGACCTCCGGAACAACAAAACCCACCAGTTCAGCAAAGACCACCGGAACAGCAAAGACCACCGGAACAGCAAATTCCACCAGTTCAACAAAGACCTCCCGTAATTGCTCCCAAGCCTGAAACACAACAACCGGTCAAGCCGTTTGACCATACTTTGCTTGCACCATCGGGCAACCTGTACAGCCCGGCTGGACCTCCCGGACTAGGCGAGTCGGCACCGGGGGAAACATTCACTTCCGAAAAGGACGGTAAAGGCGGATGGGATATCGACTGGCGTGAACTGACCACAAAGAAGACCGATGCCCAGGGTAATACGATCTATAACTACAAAGGTGAAATAGACGACAGCAATGGTTGGCTGCTTGGTCTTGACGGCGATACCAATTTCACGGCAGAGGAGACCTGGAGTGCGGCCGGTCAGATGCTCAGACGCGTCCTTACTTACGACGGCAGCTTGACCTACAAAGTGAAGACCGATAACGGTCCAAAAGAACTTACAGACGTACACAAAATCACAACTACCTACAACGAGGCAACTAAGAAATTCGAGACAGAAATCGAATGCTCCACCGGTGCAATCTACAAAGCCGAAACGGATCTGACAGGAAAAGTGACGAAGTTCACGGAAGCTCAGACTAAGGTAAATGACGAGGCTGTCGGAATTCAACAAGCAAATGTCAGCAATTTCGCAAACAGCGGCGACACCTACCACGTAGCCCGGCCAATCGGCATTGGCGGAGCGATCCCCGGATGGGCGGGCGGCGACAATGATGTCCTCGACTTCCGGACAACGCAGGTTGCACGCGCTTCAAACGGCAATGTGACCTACAAATACAACGGTGAAATCGAAGACAGCTCCGGTTGGACGCTCGGCATGAACGGCGATACTAATTTCGAAGGTCAAGAAATACTTGACTCGAACAATAACCTGATAAGCAGCTTCATCAAATACGGATCATCCAAAGACATGAAGTTTATCGGAGTTGGCGGTCAACCGTTCTCCATATCTGATGTAGTCCAGGTCCGCACCAGCCGCGAAGCAGACGGCAATTTCACAAGCACCATAACCGATAAGAAAGGCACAACCTGGACTATCAAGTTCAAGGCTGACGGCGCGGTGACAGAAGTCAAATAAAGGAGGCGAAGCCAGCCCAAGCCAGTTGCTCAGGTAACCACAACTGGCATGTGCGGTCAGTCTGATAGAGCTAACCAATTCCCAACACACAGGAAAAATTTCGATATGATTATCTTTTGGGTGCCAAGTGTATTGCTGAGCATCGCACTGACCATAATACTGACTGTAACCATGAACGTCTTACTTAACAAGGAAGCATAGAGTTAGATAGTGGCAACAAAAACCAAATCCACAGAGTTGAATCAAAGAGCTCTGGCCAAACACAGAAAGAGATTTCTGCGTTTTTTTCCTGAGGGTTTTAGAGATCAACGCCACATAGACTGGGAAGTCACGTACAAAATGATCGCCCACGACTTGTGGGTGGAATTGCTCAGTGAAGACCAGTATAAAGCACTTTTGCGCAGCCGCGATTACGATGAAATAGTCAGTCGTGCGTTGCGTGTCGAAGCAAAAACAAATTTTTTGTTCTCATTTGAAAAAATGGCATTGCGAGATGGTGTGAAAACCAAAGACGGCGCGCGAATATTTTCTGAAGGATTGTTTCAACTTCTCCATGAGCGAGGTCCGCTCAAAGAGCGCTTTATTCAGTGGATCGTGTCAGTGGGTGAATTGCCAAGAAAGAAATCTCGCGTCTTATCGTGGCCGGTTTTGACTTTGTTTCCGTTCATCTCTCAGCCGTCCAAACACATAATCATGAAACCGACCGCCATGATCAATGCTGCCATTGAATTGGGTTATGACCTCGACTATTCCTCAAAACCGAACTTTCAAACTTACGACCGATTGCTTCACCTTTCTGAGTTGATTAGAGTTGAGCTTGCCGATCTCAAGCCAAAAAAGCACCTGGATACGCAGTCATTTCTCTATGTGATCGGCTCGGCGGAGTACGAACGTTTAAGCCCTGACGACTGAGCCAAAGCTTCGAGAGATACCCTTGTGGAAACTGTCACTTCCCCCTACGCTTTGAGGAGCGCAAAGTATGGGGAAAAGTTTAATTCTCAGACAAACTATTTTGTTTGTACTTTGGCTACTTTGAGAATTTTGTTGAGGTGATCTTCAACCGGGCCTAGTTTGGCCGGCTGTGAGCGAAATCCGATATAACCGTCCGGTCTAATCAGGTAAAGGCACTCTGAATCAGCACAGTATGTATGATGCACGGCCAGATCTGGGTCGAGAAAAACTTTCCCCGGGAAGCGCAGCGATGGTATTTTGTCACTGGCGACAATCAGATGGCATGTGACCAGTCCGCCAAATTGTTCTCCTATCGCCCAGGCGATTTTTTCAAGATTGCGATAGCCTGCGCCAGTTGGCTTTCCATCAAGCAAGAGAAGATTGTGCGAAATGCCTCTAATTGCTTCGTAGACTCTGATTGGATTCAGGTCTTGATCGACCATCACCGCATCTGGTGCACGGTCTCCCGGTAAAGGACCACGTGCAAATTCGATATAACCAGGAAGACTTGGCTTTTCCGAGTCTTCAGACGGAGTAAGCTGAATCTCGGTCAGACCACGTTTTTCTGCAACAATGGGACTGCTTCTGTAGTTGACAGCCAGCATGGAGCCAACCTTGCGCATGCGCTGTTGAATGACTTCTTGCTGAGTTAAAAATGACATTACATGGTTGCGAATTTGCTGTGCCAGAGGATTGCGAAGCGTGGCGACTGTAGTGGCCAGATCAGTGCCTTTCAAGAGTTCTTGCCCGACCGGATGGCGTTCTTCGTTATAGCTATCGAGAAGCTTTTCGTCTCCGTTACCGCGCAATGTAAGCGCTAATTTCCAGGCTAGATTAAAGGCATCTTGCATGCCGGTATTCATGCCTTGTCCACCAATGGGACTGTGGATGTGGGCGGCGTCGCCGCATAGAAATACGCGTCCCACTCTATACTTGGACACACTTCTTTGATGGATTGTAAACCAGGCAAGCCATACAGGATCGTGCAACTTTATGTTGCCGGGACCACGCCTATCGGCGAAGACCTGCATGTCTGCAAGGCTGGGTGCATCTCCAATTACTTGAGAGGAAGGCACATTGACGATAATGCGAAAACGTTTGTTACCCAGGGGAAAAAAGACGAATGCTCCATCTTCGTGAAAGAAAGTCGAGATCTCGTCATCGGGGAGGTCTGATTTAACCAAGCAATCGACAAGGCCAAAGCGTTCTTCATATGCGCTTCCTTCAAACGGCAGCTCGAGCGCTTTTCTGACGGTGCTGTGAGCTCCGTCACAGCCGACCAGCCACTGAAAGACCATTTGTGCTTCTTTGCCATTTGCATTTCTAACCGTGGCGGTGATGCCGCCTTTTCCCTGGCTGAATTTGAGAAGTTCGACTGCTCTTTCGATTGTCCCTCCCTGGCTGACAAAATGCTCAGCAAGCAATCTTTCAGTTTCTGATTGAGGAATCATCAATGAGAACGGAAATGGAGACTGCAATTCCGCCATATTCAAGTGCACGATCCGTTCGCCTGCATGATATAAGCTGGCTCCGTAGGCTGGACAACCGTGTTCAAGAAAGCGTTCGGCAATGCCCATGCTTTCGAGAATCTCGAGTGTTCTGGCGTGCAATACGAGGGCCCTGGACTTATCGCTTGGCACTTTAGTCTTTTCAATTACACGGCATGAGACACCCTGTCTCTGCAACTCGCATGCAAGCATCAGTCCTGTCGGACCGGCGCCAACGATGAGAACCGGCATCTCTTGACTTTCGCCTTTCATGCACTATCCTCCCAAAAGCCTGCAGTAATTTTATGACTTTTCAGGCACATTTTATGCCTTTACGTGGCAATTCTAGACCACTTCAGTTTCCTGGACCGTAATTTCTTTCAGCAAATCGGCTGGCAGGTAGGAGTTTATGAAGTGTCTGACAACAATGGAATTGGTGCCGGTGTGGAAAGAATTGACTTTGTCTTCCGCCAATCGATCGGAAACTGTCACTCTCTCATGCTGTCTCATATGTTCGGCCCATGATTCGACAAAAAATGTTTCCAGCTGCCTTTGCGGGTTTGATACGTCGCAGAACAAATGCCATTGGAAAGCCCCGTCACGGCGACGTTGAATGCTGAGAGCCGACATTGCCTCTGTAAATTCAGCCAGTGTGGCCGGATCGATTATGTATTCGACCGTGATTAACACCGGACCATGATTGGGATGTGGCTCTGTGACCAGCTTTGGATCTGACCAGTGATCAGACATCGTAGTATCTATTAGTTCGGCAATGCCCAAGGGAAATGGGCGGCAGAGAAATACGCTCGCGACAAGCAGACCGGCAGCTGCAATCAAGGGCATATCCAGTCCGGTGTATGTGGCGATCTGACCCCAGATGGCGCTTGTTACAGCAAAAGTGCCCAGAAAAACCAATATATGAAATGCCAGTGCCCGTGCCCGAACCCAGGCCGGCGCCGCTTTCTGTGCGCCCATACTAAACATCGAATTGACGATAATCCAGGAAACACCGGCACCGATCATGAACAATGATGCCGTGACCAGATTTTGTGCATATGCAAGTCCCAGCATTGCGCCGGCAAACAAAATCTTGCCGAAACCGGTCACTTGATCGAGCGAAATGACGTTGCGAAGCCGCGGCAGAATTGCCGCTCCAAGAAGTGTGCCCACACCGAATATGGCAAGCAGTGTGCCATAACCCAGGGAATCAAGGTGCAACTCTTGCTTGGCTATAAGCGGCAAAAGACCCCACATTGCGCTGGTGCAGGCGGCATATGATCCCGAGCGAACCAGGACTGCTTTCAGTGCAGGCGAATGCCTGACGAAGCGAAAACCGGCTCTGACTGCCCCGACCATTCGCTCGCGATGCCTGCTGTGAGGCTTTTTAGTCGGCTTCCAATTGAAAAATACGATAAGGACGCCGACAAAAGAGAAGGCGTTCATAATAAACACCGGTCCCGGACCGAGCGCTGCCACAGCCAGACCGCCTAAAGCTGAACCGACACCGCGAGCGGTGTTGTAGCCCACACCTCCCAGTGCAATTGCCGGCTCCAATTTATCTTTCGGTACTAATTCAGGGATGGCGGCGTTCCAGGCCGGGCCTGTGATGGCTCCGCCTACTGCCAGCATGAAAGTGAGACCCAATAGCACCCAGGGCGTGACCAGACCATAAATTGAAAGAATTCCGAGCGCGGCAGACGACACCAGCATCCACACCTGGCCGATGATGAGCAGTTTGCGCTTGTCGACAACGTCGGCAAAAGCGCCTGAAGGAATTGCCAAAAGAAAAAACGGGAAATAAGCTGCTGTTTGCAGGAGCGCAACCATCAGCGGCTTTGGTGCAATCGACGTCATCAACCATGCCGAGCCCACTTCCTGCATAAAACTGCCGACGTTGGAGACAACGGCGGCAATCCACAATGCTCTATAGATCGGCTCGCCCAAAGGCGACCACATCGAGCGCGAGGTGTTCATTCTCTTACAGACCAGGTACCCAAACAACGATTGAACAAGGTTAGCATGTCACTTTGCTTCCAGCCGCTTGCAACCAGGCTCATTGTGTAGAGATGATCGCCCTCCAGGCGGTAAGTCGACATTTGCCTGAAGGGAATGCCGCTTAACTCGAAGGTAAACTCCTGCAGCATACCTGAGGCGCCCCCACCCAGAGAGACATGTTCTTGCCTGGCTCGTTTGTAATTTTTGAGCGATTTTAAATAACGAGTTTCAACAAGGGTGGCAATATCCTCCAGAGACATATTGTGATCGGTGGGGCTCTTGCGGATCTGCAAGTCAGCGTCACCATCTGCGGTTTTGCCGGAAATCTTGACGATCACTTCTGGCTCTGGATGCTGTGTGACCTGCCAGTCGGCAGGGTAACTTACGGAGACCGGCCCGTCTTGAAAGAGGGATAGGCGCGACCAGGGTTTGATTGCTTTTGGTTCGGAGGGCTTTTGGGCCGCACTAACGCCGCCTGTGAAAGTTATACTCGTCAGTATCCTGCACATATCAGGAAGATCGGTTTTGCTGGCTCCTTCCGGCATTGAAAGAATGGCACGATACACGCTTCCTGTTTGCCCGAAAAACACCCAGCGCTGCTGAAACGGGACGTTGTCAGCGCTAAACCGAATCACAAAAGAATAACCATCAAGCGAATTGTTTTGCCCCAGTTTGATCCGACTCGATGAAATCAGCTTGTAGTCCTTGAGCTGCGAAAGAACCAGGTTTTCCCAGAGGCGAGCGGCCTGACGCACGGGCATCCCTGGTGAATTATCGACTCCAAAACCGAGCTCACAGTTTTGCGAATCGATTTTGAAAAGCGTGTCCTTTTCAGGCGCTTCCTTCAATTTCCAGTGGGACGGATAATTGAGTGTGAGCCCGGTACTGGCGTTTCGGTAAGGAACCCATCGAAACTTGGACAGAGAAGTTGTATTGAGAATCTCAACTGGATCTTGCGTTTTCACAAGAGCTTTAGAAGGGACAGGAGTGTTATTGGAAGGAAAACCGGTTTGTCTTGTTGCCACAATTTCCAGAGAGGCAAGCAAATCGGACTTGCTCAATTGATTGGACCCGAACGCCTTGATGTCACCTTTTGAAACGCTTACCTGGCTTAAATAACCGGCTCTCGGGCTGCCTGCCTTGAGTGTTCCAAAACCAACTTTCGCTCTTACTGCTTCCTCAGCATTGTCGAAGACACATTTTGCAATTAGAACAGCGTCAATTTTTAAAAGCCCGGCCTCGCCATTTTCGTGGTCGCCACCATATACAGTGACAAGGGCTTGCCTGTCGGATACCTGAACCGACAGTTTGGAATCCGGAGAAACGACTCCAAGCTTCCGGATAGCGGCTTCAATCTTGTTTTCTGCCTGAGCCGAAGAATCCTGATTGGACTTAGGCGCGGAAACATTTGCAGCCGGCGCATCAGCCCCGTTTGCTGCTCTAGCCACAGCAAAAACAGCGATCAGGGCTGCCAGTATCGAGGTTCTCAATCTCATGGACATCAAGACCATTATGCCGACAGGGAAATCAGGCTTCCGTTTTTACGTTACCTTGAATACCGACTTGAAGAATTTGGCGATCGGATCGTAAAACTCATCGACTACCCGTTCTTTGAGAGGAATGATGGCGTTGTCGGTTATGTGAATATCTTCCGGGCAAACTTCCGTGCAGCATTTTGTGATGTTGCAAAAACCGATACCCGCATCTTCCTTGACCATCTTCAAGCGATTTGCGCCATCGACTGGATGCATTTGAAGACCAGCCAGCCTGACCATAAAACGTGGTCCGTAGAAACCGTCCTTGCGATTGTGGTCGCGCAGCACATGGCAGACATCCTGGCAGAGGAAACATTCGATGCACTTGCGAAATTCTTGCACTCGCTCGATGTCTTCTTGGTAGATGACCCAATTAGCGTTTGGTTTTGGTGTAAAAGGAACGATTTTCTTGTTTACTTCGTAGTTCCAGGAGACGTCAGTGACCAGGTCTTTTACATGAGGGAAAGTCTTGATCGGCTGTACGGTTATTTCTTCGCCCGGCTCGAATTTATCCATGCGTGATTTGCACAGAAGCTGAGGCTTTCCATTCACTTCAGCCGAACACGAACCGCATTTTGCCGCTTTGCAATTCCAGCGCACAGCAATAGATGGATCGATGTTTTGCTGAACGTAGTGAATGGCGTCAAGGACAACCATGCCTTCTTCAATCGGCACTTTGTAATTTTCAAAAGTGCCTGCGTCCTTTTCACCGCGGAACACTTTCAAATTGGCTTCAGGCATTAGCAGTCTCCTTTTTGACAAAAAGCTTTTTCAGGTCGGCCGGCATCTCCGGCAGCGCGGTCTTTTCAAGCTTCATGGAGTCTCCGTCTCTAGAAATTGCAGTGTTGAATTTGCCCAACTCAGCATCAGTTTTTTCAAAATCTTCCCGGCTGTGAGCGCCGCGACTTTCTTTGCGCGATAGCGCACTGAGGGCAATTGCTTCCGATGCAATCATCATGTTTTTCAGGTCTCGGCACATATGCCAGCCCGGGTTGTATGCCTTAGAACCTTTGGTAGCAACCTTACTTACTTCCTTTTTCAATTCCTGAAGTTTTTGAATACCAACTTTCAAATCGTCTTCGTTTCTATAAATTCCGACATATGTACTCATAATTTGATTCAGGTGCTTGTGAACTTCGTATGGGTTTTTGGCATCGGCATTCTCCGCTTTCTTGAATGGTTCTTCCATTTCCTCAATAGCGGCTTCAATTTGATCGTTGGCACAAGCAGGCGAAGCAGACAATTTTTTCACATATTCTGCTGCTCCAAGACCAGCCAGACGACCGAAAACGATCAAATCGGAAAGCGAATTTCCGCCCAGCCTGTTGGCGCCGTGCATGCCCCCGGAGCATTCGCCTGCTGCAAATAATCCCGGCACCTGGCTCATTTGCGTATCGGCGTCGACGCGAATGCCACCCATGATGTAGTGCATTGTCGGTCCCACTTCCATTGGTCCTGCGGTAATATCCACATCGGCCAGGTCTTTGAACTGGTGGTACATGGACGGTAGTTTTTTGCGCACGCGACCCGGGTCTTGATAGCTTATGTCCAGGAAAACCCCACCATGCGGCGATCCCCTTCCTTGCTTTACTTCGTTATAGATGGCGCGGGCGACATTGTCGCGTGTGGATAATTCAGGCGGTCTTCTGTCGTTGGTTTTTACGCCTGCGATTGCTGCCTCGACCCAGCGCTTCGATTCCTCGTCGTCGGCAGAGAAAAGGTCTTTCGTACCTTCCGGGAGGTAATCGCGCATGAAGCGCTTGCCTTCGCTGTTTGTAAGAATGCCGCCTTCGCCGCGCACACCTTCGGTGACAAGAATGCCGCGCACGCCTGGCGGCCAGACCATGCCGGTCGGGTGGAATTGCACGAATTCCATATCGATGAGATCGGCGCCGGCGTCATAGGCGAGACCCTGACCGTCAGCTGTGTATTCCCATGAATTCGACGTGACGGTAAAGGCTTTGCCGACACCGCCAGTGGCCAGAACAATCGCTTTGGCTTTGAAAAGAACGTAGCGTCCGTCCTCTCTGTAATATCCGAAGGCACCGGAAACTTTATCACCGTCTTTAATCAGCTTGGTGATCGCGCATTCCATATAAACGGCAAAACCGCGGTGCACGCCCTGGTCTTGCAGAGTACGGATCATTTCTAATCCCGTGCGGTCACCGACGTGGCAGAGCCGCTTGTACTTGTGCCCGCCGAAGGCGCGCTGGAGAATGTCTCCTTTTTTGGTGCGGTCGAAGACGGCGCCCCATTCCTGCAGTTCGCGCACTCTGTCGGGCGCTTCCTGCGCATGCAATTGAGCCATGCGCCAGTTGTTCATCATCTTGCCACCATTCATGGTGTCTTGAAAATGCACTTCCCAGTTGTCTTCCGGATCGACGTTGCCGAGCGCTGCTGCAACTCCGCCTTCGGCCATAACAGTGTGGGCTTTGCCGAGCAGCGATTTGCAGACAAGGCCGACATTCATGCCTTGCGCCGACGCTTCGATTGCCGCCCTCAGCCCGGCGCCGCCGGCGCCGACAACCAGGACATCATGTTCGTGTGTTTCGTAATTTGTCATTGCCATGGACCTTTATTAAAAGAAAACGGGATTGGGGAAAGCTCCCGCACATACTTGACGAATATAAAAGTCGGTAAAGCCGACTGAGAATAGCGAGAACCAGGCCCAGGCCATGTGATGTTCATTCAGCTTGGTGACGAATTCCCAGACTTTGAATCGGGTTTTTGTCGATTCATTGGTGCTGAAGCAATTCAGCCCGCCGCCTGCCAGGTGCCTGTATGCGTGGCAGCCGAAGGTGTAGCCGGAGAGCAGGTAACAATTGACGAACATGATCACCGTGACGAGATCCAGGTGAAATGAAGGTTCGATCATCGATTTGAAAGCGTCGTACCAGAGAATCGTCAAAACGACGACGGCGAGATAGAAGAAGTAGCGGTGCAGGTTCTGCAGAACGAAAGGAAATGCTCTTTCTCCCGTATATCCCTTGTCACCCCAGACCTTCACTCCGCAGGCGGGAGGAGTCAGGAAATAGGCACGGTAATAAGCTTTTCGGTAGTAGTAGCAAGTGGCTCTGAATCCGGCCGGCATCCATAAAATCAGGAGCGCGGGAGAAAAGGGAAACCAATCGAGAACAATTTTCGGCGAGTAAAAGGGAGAAATAATCGACCCGATTTCATAGTAGTTGTTTTCAAATGCGCGATAAGTCGCGTAAATGCCAAATATCGTAAACCCGGTCGCCACCAGAAGCGGAGCCAACCACCAGGTGTCATGGCGAGTGGTCATTCCCGTGTGAGGATGCGTGCTTGCTGTACTTGCTGTTGCTGCCTTAGTCTCGTTCATTGCTTCAGTCCTTTCCAGTTGCTTGCTTTGCGCAAAACTGGATTTGTCCTTACGGACATACTCTTCGTCGCACTTTTGGCGATCCGGAGAGCATCAGAACTAACAGCATCCCGACGAAAACCGCGCCTCACAAAAGGTGTGGAGGCGGCTTGGGTTCCCCGAATCGAACTTCTTTAATTATATCAACTGGCGGCGCTCAAACCCGATTGATGTGAACTTTCCCGCCCGCAATCTAGAAAAAATTGCGCTCATATTTTAGGGATGTCATCAGCTTTCGGATTGTGCCCGGAGAAATATTTAGAGGGCAATATCCGATTGCTCCATTGCCGATAAAACAGCGATATCTAAAGCGTTAACGGCGTATGTGCAATTCGAATGATTCTCAGTGAGCCGGAACTAATAGTTTGAGCAGTCGTCGTTAAGCCCATACGAAAGTTTGTACGGAATCCGTGAGCAAATTGACACAAATTACATGCGCAATCGATGCACTTGAAGAAAAACCAACTCATGACAGCCCGAGAAAACAAATACACGTTAGACAAATATGGGGATTCGCCTGTTTTCAAGCGCTGCGTGCCGATAATTCGCAAATGAGATTTCTTGAATCTTTGTCTAATTAAGGCGTAGAGACAGTCATTCCTCAAGCAGCACTCCAGTTCGAAAAGAAAAGGACCGGAGATAGTGACTAAGTAAGTCAGGGAGTTTTGAAATGAAACGCGTCAAATCGAGTCAGAAGAGTCAGGTAAATAATGCACTGAAGCATCGCCATATGGTTACTCAACGACTTGATGAATCTATTCCTCTGGATTCCAAAGAGTGGCAGGCAGTCGAGCAAATTTTGATGCGCTTGACCGAATTTGCGCCTGAGAGTCTAATCACTGAATGTGTAAATGCAATTGCAGTCTATGCTGACGACCAAGCTCAACAAGGCTATATTCTCGGTCAGGATGACTTGATCAAACAACTCAAATCGCGTGCCGCCTGACCTTAGTCGAGTTGCCCTCTTCGCGGCACTAGTGGTCAGCTTTTTCTCTGCGTCTCCACAACATCCCGGTCGGAACATTGTGGACATCAGCTCCTTCGTTAAGCCATTGGATGTCAGTCATGGCAAAGGTGAAATCTGAGAAGTAAGTTGAGCTGTAATCCAATGTGACGTCAGGTGCATAGGTTCTCATCTGATTGGCAAAATAAAGTTTTTCGGCAGAACTCCATGGCATCTCTGCCAGCTTTACCTTTTGCAAATGCGGAAGTTTGATCAAAGACCGCCAGGATTGCGGTGACACGCGGCAACAGCTCAAATTCAGTCTGAGCAAGGTTTTGATTTCACTAATTGATTCAACTGCTCGATCGTCGAGTTTGCTATTCCACATTACACAAAGGCTGCGCAGTTTTGTGCCTTTCAAGTGTTCAATATCTCTATTCTGAAGATTGCATCTGAAGACATTTAACTGCCGCAATTTCGGAAATCTATGAATATCGCGGAGCAAATCACCGACGTTTTCAGCTCCCGAAACATCCAGCGACTGGATGTTTTCTGGCGAAATATTTTTGAGCAGTTGTTTGCAATCCGCTTCAGTCCAGGCAAGATTCAGATAGCGCAGGTCTTTCAACTTTCTGAGCACTGGATAATCGCTGGGTTGAAAGCTTGTGTCAAACAGATTCAAAAACTTGAGCTGGCTGAGATCTCCGATCTGCGAAAAGAATGCCGGCGCATGCAATTTGTTAGCATTCAAATCCAAAAGCGTCAATTCATCGGGAGCAAACTTCTTCAAGAGAGGTGGGTGCTTGATAAGGTACTCGCTAGCCACCATTCCTACACGCTCATCTCTTGGCACTGAGCGCTCTCCTGTGGCGTCTTCCGTTTCACCGCCGGCAGTAAGCAGCAGTCCCAGGGACTCTTGCCGTGGAAACGAATATTTGCGTTTGTTTCCATCCAGTACCGACCAACGTCCGCTCGTTTGCACTTTGCTGTCATATTCAGGATTGGATGGATAGATCTCTCGGACCTGTTTAATGGTTTTCGCATCACGAATTGATGCTGCCGATTTTGTCGAATTCGCATCACCGATCTTCTCTGGATCATCCGGATGTTTCAGTCCTTTTGAAGCTTTTTCCATGGTTGGATCAACCAAACCCAAAGCGTCAGCTTCTGGTTTGGAAGCTTTCGAATCTAACTCGGATACCCTTCTGGCGGTTATGTTTTGCTTGTATGGAGCGATGAAAACCAAATAACTTGTATATGCTCCCAGGGAAAAGACAACTGCAAAACTGGCAAGAAGCAAGCACATGGTCGGCACTGTAAGCACCAAGTCTCTTTCGGGCCGGTTGAACTCGACTCGCTTCAATGATTGAGTTTGATCGAATGCCTGTAGACTGTTCTGCGATTCTTCATTGAGCCGGCGCTCCAGCTGAATCAAGTCCTTGGCCAGTGCCTTGGCGGTCTGATAGCGATTGTTAGGATCCTTTTCTAAAAGTTTGCCGACAATTTCTTCCAGTATGTATGGATAATGCGTGCCAAGAGAAGCTTCCTTCAAGGAAAGCGGTTTTTCTCCTTGATGTTGCATCATGGTCGAAAGAGCCGACTCGCCTATAAACGGCGGAGCCCCAGTCAGTGTTTCGTAGAAAACACAACCCAGAGAATAAAGATCGCTTCGGTGATCGACGGCTATACCTGTGCACTGCTCGGGGCTCATGTACAACGGGCTGCCGAAAATCTCTCCGGTTTTTGTCAGAGTTTGTTGATTGAACTCGTCAATACCCGTCAATTTCGCAATGCCGAAATCCACAACTTTGACTGTTTCTGTATCATCGGATTTGCGCGAAACCATAATATTGCTGGGTTTTATGTCCCTGTGAACAACATGGCTTTCGTGTGCGTAGCTAATCGCAAATGCCACCTGGATAAAAATCTTGATAGCGCGCTCGACAGGCAATTGCCCCAGTCGTTTTATTTCGTCGCCAAGCGTGACACCTTCCACCAATTCCATGAGGAAAAAGGGCTGTCCACCCGGCAAAAGACCGAACTCGTAGACCTTAAGCAGATTGGCATGATCGAGCAGGTGAGCAGCTTTGGCTTCATTCTGGAAACGGCGCCAGTTGCCGTCGGCTGATTGGAATTTGTTTAAGCACTTGAGAGCAAATTGGCGCTCCATAAGCAAGTGTTCGACGCGATAGACGCTGCCCATCCCACCTTGACCGAGCAAATCGATGATTTTGAACTTCTCCAAAACAATCAGCCCGGGCTCCAAAACGACCGGGGTCATGGCGAAAAGAGACATCGTGTTTTCACCGATCGTCTCAGATCCGTTTGGTACCTCGCCCTGAAAGGACGTGGCGTTTTCAGTGTCTTTGAGCTCGTCTACCATGTGCTGGAAGCCAATTGTTATTGCTCGGTAGAATCGTGTCCGGCTGTACTGTCGCAGCCGCAACCGGATTCATCGTATAGGAATGATCCATGCATACTTCTTACCCTTAATTGGCCCTCTGTATTTAAATCAGGGGAACAATGGGAATAACCGACTTCCCATGCGCTTGCTTGTAATCTTTGCTCCGGACCTGCATGCTTGCACAATTATTCCGGAATTATTCTGCCTAAATTGGGGTGAGCGTTAAGCCCCGCCCCTTGCCAAACAAAACCATCCATCAACGATGGATCAAATGTTGTTTGATCTTTGAAGATAAGCTCCAGTTCGGGGTTATTGCCTTTAACTTCTTGAGTGAACTTATCG
>JBGAVL010000369.1:0-5426 GCA_044228145.1 Obscuribacteraceae bacterium (SeqCode) | reverse complement strand
GACACCGCGGCGCTGCTGCCGGAGGTGCAGGCGACGCTGGAGGGGCTGATCCGCGAACACGACGCCGAGGTGCAGGGCGGCGCGCTGCCGGTGGTGCAGGGCCATCCGCTGCAGCTGTCGATGGTGCTGCAGAACCTGATCGCCAACGGCATAAAGTTTCAGGGCGGTAGCGCTGCCAGGCTGGATATCGGCGCCAATCGCGTTTCTAATGGCTGGATGTTTTATGTGCGCGATAACGGCATCGGTTTTGATATGCAATTTCAAGACCGTATCTTTCTGATTTTCCAGCGTCTGCACGGACGTGAAGAATATGCAGGTACCGGGCTTGGCCTGGCGGTTTGCAAGCGCATAGTCGAAAGGCACGGTGGCAAAATCTGGGCCGAATCGAAAGAAGGAGAAGGTTCTACATTCTTCTTCACAGTGCCCGACGACCTTCAGCACCTCGCAGTGGACGGAAACGGCAAACAGACTGACGGAAAGGGTGACTATGTCGAACCACGGGCTGGTCTGGCTGCAAAAGCGCAGAACCGTGATGCTGTGGAGCGATAAATTTTGCGCTTAGATAAAAGTATTGAGATATTTCGTGCATTACCACTTTTAGGGGAATGACTGGGGGCGCTTATTGTGACAAGCTGGAGACTAAAGTGAAGCTCTCGAAACCGTGTTTTCTCGTGACTAGTGCAAAACCAGCAAAACTTGTCTTAGCTGACGATGATCGATCGGCAGCGGATTTGCTGCGAGAAGCCTTTGAGCGCTCGTCCTTGGCTTGTGAAATAGACGCGGTTTTCAGCGGTCAACAATTGCTCGATTATTTGCGCAACGAGGACGTGGACGAGAGTGAGCGCCCGTCACTTATTTTGCTGGATTTGAACATGCCTGGCAAAGACGGACGGCAGACGCTTTCGGAAATCAAGGCTGATCCGGGCTTGCGGAATATTCCCATAATCATCATGACCTCGTCCGAGTTGGAAGAAGACATTGAAAAAAGTTATCAGTCTGGTGTCAATGCGTATTTGAAGAAACCCAGCGTCTTTTCGGATCTTGTTAAAATGACCAGTGCGATTAAGGATTTCTGGTTCGGTTGCGCGACATTGCCGCAACATCCGTTTTCTTGAACGCTGAGCGTGAAAGCTGTTAAATGGAAAAGCTTGCCATGAGCATTTTGCCAAAAGTCGCATCTGTCAAGGTCTTCGATCGTGCTGCCGTATTGCTGATGTTTGGTTTTGTCTGTTATTTCAATGCGGTGCTCTGTCCAGTCGGCATTTGCGCCAATGAGGACAATGACTGCGATCGGGTTCTGGTTGTGTTTGTTTTTGATAAGTCGTGCCGGATCTCATGCGATGCCGTGCGACCGATTTTCAAACAGCTGAAGAGCGACTACGGCGAGAAAGTCAAATTCGTAGAACTGGACGTTTCCAAAGACGTGCTCGGCGAGTCGCAAAAGACAGCCAGGGTTTTGAAGGTGAGCCGTTTTCTGGACGATACTGAAGACTGGTATCCGGCAGTGGGAGTTTTTACCGGAGCACGCAAGAAAGTAAAAGAGATTCTTGGTGCCAAACCGAAGGAACAGTACGTGCAGGCAATTGAAAAGGCTCTGGTGTTGCAGCAAAAAGAGGGCACAACTGACAAACTTAAGAAGAATCGGTAGCAATGGAATTACCAGTCGTGTGATCTTGTTTTTCTCGAAGTATCTCCAGTCGACTTGCATCGCGGCCGCCGCAGCTGCGCTTCTAATGGCGGGTGCCCAGTCCTCATATGCGTTGCCGCAAGCCGGCGTTGAACCCAAGTCCGGAGCCATTTCCGCACTGGAAAAGAAAGGACGCCAATATTCAAATCGCAGGCAGTGGTCCAAAGCTCAAGATGTCTACCGGCAGATATTGATAAAACGGCAGAAACAGTGGGGTCCTGACGATGTTCGTCTGATAGGCCCGCTCAACGATGTCGTGCGCGTTACTTGTGTGGACGGCAAATGTGCGGACACCATGCCGTATTTACACGACCTTTTGTCTATTCGACTCAAGAAGTTTGGTCCGTGGAACGCCGATGTGGCAACGACTTATGCACTGATCGCCGAAGCAAATGAAAAAATGCAGCGCTATCCTGAGGCTAAAGACAACTTTCTAGAAGCCGTAAAGATAAGAGAGCATGTGTTTGGAAAAACTGCAGCGATATCGGTGAGAAGCAGAGTGAACGTGATCAGAGTGGCTCTGAAGAATAAAGACAAAACGGCTGCCAAAGCAATGTTGCTTGAATGCCAGTCTCTTTTGAGGGCGCAAAGAGAGCCTGAGCCTGATTTGGAAAAACTGCTTTCTAACTACGCGGGCAAATTCTAAAACCAGTTTTCGAAAACATCTCTGTCACTTTTAGAACGTACAAAGTATGTAGGTACGGCCGGCCTTCCGGTTGGCTGCATTTTCCCCTTATTGCCTTGGATTTGACTGGTTTGCTGAAACCTTTTGATATGACGGGCTTGGCAAACCGCATGGAGATCGCATGAGAAACAGCCATGGACAAAATTTGCCGGTCGTTATCTCGCGCCAGTCGCGTGTTGCTTTGCCACAACAGATCGGAGATGAGCTGAAGCGTTTGATTTTGGAAGGTTATTTCAGACCGGGAGCTGTGATGCCTTCATCTCGGTCGTTGTGCGATGCGCTTCAAGTTGGCCGTTCAACTATCATTGAGGCTTTCGAACAACTGAAGGCGGAAGGCTATCTTATTGCTGCAGCGGGTTCGGCGACGCGAGTCAGCGACAATATTCCTGTGGAGATGCCGGAAGCGCCCTTGCCTGAAGCGCACCAGCTGCGCTTGAGTTCGCTTTCCGACTATGCCAATCGGGTGCAAAAAGACGGCTTGCTGTATGAACGCAGAGACGAGCCGGAGATTGCTTTCTATGGATGGCGTATTGCCAGAGACGCGACGCCTCTCAAAGAATTTAAGCAGTTGATGTCGCGATTTTCTCAATCTGCTGAGCACGAGATGCTCCTTGATTATCAGGAAGATCCGCTGGGATACAGGCCTTTACGCGAAGTAATCGCCAAATATCTCGAGAAGTCTAAGGGAATAAGAGTTGATGCTCAGCAAATATTGATCGTAAACGGGTTGCCGCAGGCGCTCAATCTCATATCGCGAATCCATCTGGAAAGAGGCGATCTGGCTGTGGTCGAAGAGCCCTGCTACCCACCGGTGCGCAAGGGTTTCGAGAGTGAAGGCGCCTCCACTGTCTCCTTGAAAGTTGATACCGACGGGCTTATGGTCGATCACTTGTTGCGTGCGCCATCCTTGCGTGTGCGCCTGGTTTATCTGACTCCCACTCACCAATATCCGATGGGCAGCCGTTTGTCATTGTCTCGCCGTTTGAATCTTTTGTCCTGGGCCGGAACCAGCGGCGCTTTCATAGTCGAAGATGAGCATGACAGCGAGTTTTTCTATGGCACCAATCCGATGCCGGCGTTGAAAGCGCTCGATAAGCTCGATTCAGTAATATACATAGGCAATTTCGCCAAGGTGATGTTTCCGTCTCTGTCCGTCGCTTATATGGTTTTGCCCCGTGATTTGACGGGCGTTTATGCCAAGGTCAGGCAGTATGGAAGCGACCCCACGCCACTGCCTGTGCAATGTGCTCTGGCCGATTTCATCCAGCGTGGACTTCTGCGCAAGCATATAAAAAGAATGCAGGGTATTTATGAAAACCGGCGCGACGCCCTGGTTTCAAGTCTGAAAGAATTTTTCGGCGAGCGCGTGCAAATACATGGAGAACATGCCGGTTTGCATATTTATGTCAAGTTCAAAACTGTACTCACTGACTCTGAAATCGTCAAACTGGCGCTCGACAAAGGTGTAGGCATTACGCCTGTTTCGCCATTCTACGCAGGTTTGGCTCCCCAGTCGGAATTCGTAATGGGCTTTGCGGATCTGGGCACGTCAGTTATCCGTGAGGGTGTGCGCAGGCTTGCGCAAGTAATTGTCTAGCCGGTTGAGAGCGTATTTTCTCTATCGTTTTCATCCGTCACTTAAAGCCTGGTGACTCGAACACGTAGTTTTCGCCTATGTTGATACACGATTGTTACTAAGGGGCGCTAACTTGCAATCACGCCCCAGTATGCATGCGGAGATACCTAAAAATGTCGCGTGATTTGAGTCATGCTCACATGCCCGGACTTGAGCAACAGATTGGTGAAAAGACTGCCGTAGGTCTTCATAAACCGAGTCCGGAAGCCGCGTTGCAAAAGGAATCACTTTGGCAGTCCTTTGCAAAATGCGGTGAGAGTGAGGCAAATTTTGCCCTTATGACAGCTGACCGCCCTGGAAAGATTGCCGGCGATCAAGGTGAGAAATCCACCTTGGAGGTTAGCGTACCGGGATTTTCAGGAAAACTTTCTATAGACAAGCTTCAGAAGCCTGACATCGCGCAGAGGATAAAGCTTGCCGAAGAATTGGATAGTGCGCTCAAAGAGCAGACGACATACGGACAGACGGACTTTCTCCTGCCGGGGATAATCGCCGGCGCAGCTTTCGCTTCGAAGCTCAACAAACCTCTGGCGATTGGAATCGGGGTCGTGGGTGTTCTGGCCGTGAAGATAAACAATGATGAAAAGCTTCAAGCAGCGCAAGCAAAGGTAAACGCGACGATTGGGCGAATGCCCGCCGAAGACGCTCGGAAATTCGATCCTTTCAGACAAGACATGAGCAATTCACTGGATTTCGGAAGAAACGCTTATCTGCCCTTTGGCGCCTATTCAGTGATGGCCTTCTTGCCGGGAGTGAAGGGACTTTACAGCCCGGCAGCGCATCTCATGTGGGCGAGTGCGGCAGTGGGAGTGGACACCTATCAATCGTTTGTCACGCGCCCAATGACCTACAACAAATTTCACACAGCGCATGAAGCCTGGAAGAAAGAGTTGCGACAACTCTAACAATCCCTTTGAATTGGCTGCGCTCAATCACATTCGCGCTTCAGTGCACGCAATCCCTACCCTCTCATAGCTTGGGGGGTGGTATTGCTTTACTAGTGGACGTAATAGAGAAGAAGTTTGTAATTTTCGATTTTTGGCTAGTTGTAGTAGTGGCCAACATTGGTGGGTGTTTTCTAGAATTTGCATGTGTCAAAAACAACGCCACAATTGCTGACCAAAGAGCTTCTTGAGCAAATCTACGCCGAGGTCGAGAGTCGCGTAGATGCAAAATATCGGGACAGGATTGAACGCCTTGAGCGTGAAGTGGAGCAGTGGAAGGAAGAAGCGCGCATTTGGAAAGCGCGATACTTCAAGGAGCAAGAGCGATCTCGCAAATTGGATGGGCAGCTTTCTCTTGCCCGCAGAGAGATCAAAGAGCTCAAAGAAGTAGTTCAGAAGCAGAAGACTCGAATCATCGAGCTGGAAAAAATCGTACATGGACGAACAACAGAAGTTATTAAAGCTCTGCCGCCC
>JBGAVL010000368.1:0-5439 GCA_044228145.1 Obscuribacteraceae bacterium (SeqCode) | reverse complement strand
GGTTGCCTGTCTGAGTTATATTTGCAGAGTCGCTTCCATCGTCGCTGATTATTTTTGCTATCCCAAAATCGACGACTTTCACCTGGTCTGAGCCGTCTTCTCTGTTTGTGACAAGAATATTGCTTGGTTTTATGTCCCTGTGGACAGTTTTTTTTGAGTGAGCATGTTCGATTGCTCTGCATATTTGCTCGAACAAGTTGAGGGCAATATCAAAGGGTATAGGGCCTCTTTCGGCAACCATATCGGCAAGGCTGACACCAGATACAAGCTCCATAACAAAATACGGCACGCCTGCTTCTGTTACTCCAAAATCGTAAACCGAGACTAAATTTGGGTGAGATAGTGCGCTGGTAGCTTTTGCCTCCTGGGCAAATCGCTTCAGGGTTGAGGAGTGAGTTATCAGTTCTTGCCTCAACATTTTGACCGCTAAATCTTGATGCAAATGCAAGTGCTTCGCCCTATAGACTTTGCCCATGCCACCTTTGCCGATTACCTCGATGAGTTGGTAACGTCCATCGATAATCTCCCCCTCCAGGGGGAGATCGCTCTCTAGTGTGAAGGGGAGAGTGGCATCCAGCGCCTCACTCCCCTGGCAATCACAAACTGCTGCCGGCTTACCGAACACCCAGGCAGTGATAGAACCCTTGCGTCTTGCTGTACCGCACTTTTGGCAATGCCGGTCTAAGTTGACAGAGCTTGAGTAGTGAACTTCTTTGTTTGGCTCCATCTGGCTACTTGCCTCGACATGACACCCTTGCACTAGCTGTATTTTGACCTCAGTGACAGTGGGTTATCGACGGGTTGAATTCGAGGCTGAAAATTCGTCTATGACGAATGATATCTTTTACTTGACCGCTGTCGCACTAGTACCATCACTGCCGCCCGAGTCGCCGCTTGTTCCACTGGATGCTCGCGCCGTTCCACCGTCAGCGAAAGCGTCACCGCCGTCTCCTCCAGTCACTCCGTTAGTACCTCCGGCGCCTCCAGCACCGCCTATAGCCACACCACCGTTCATAGCAACAGCATCACCACCAGCTCCACCAGCTGCTCCTGCGCTGGCCGCACCGCCCATCCCGCCTATCGCGATCGAGCCCATTCCAGTGGCTGTCGCTGTCCCACCGCTGCCTCCGCTGATCGCTATGCCTCCATTAGATGTAGCTCCTGAGCCAATTGCCACGCCGCCGCCACTGACTTGACCGCCGTTGATGCTCAGTCCGTCCGAGCTCATTGTGCCTGAGATCGCGCCACCAAACATACTGAACGATTTTCCACCACTGCCGGATGTAGCGGTACCAGTAGGTGCGGTTGCGCTGCCACCGGACCCGCCGGTCGGCCCGTCACCGCCGGCTCCGCCCATGGCGATGGGACCCGTTGCTGAAGTTTCTGGCGTTCCGGAGTTGCCTGTCGAGGCAGTCGTCGAGCCAGCGCCGCCACCCCCTGACCCGAGACCAGAGCCGGATGGACCTTCTGGATTGACCGCCGAGGAATCGGGCTGGGAGCCTCCGCCTCCGGTCGCCGAAGCTCCGGCCGGCGCAGCGCCGCCTGCAGGCGAGGCGCCGCCTGCAGATGCAAGACCTTGAGCCGGAGAAAGCAGGTCCAAATTTTCAATCCAGCGTTTGCAGTTGTAGCTGAGCACAACTGGTCGACCGATTCCCGGCACAGAGCCAATGCCAGGAACAGCGCTCAAATCCAACCAGGGTGATACCTCGAAGTTGGACCTGACTGAATATTCGTACAAGAATTTCTCTTCATCGACAGAATTTGCATATGGCTCATTTGGACCATACAAAACCCCTCTGCCACTGGCGATCTCAGTCACATCTATATAAAGATCGGTGCCGCTGCCCCCCGCACCTCCAACGGGCTTGATCTTCGCAAAGTGCCCGAACCCTGATTGGGTAAGTTTTTGCGCACCCGATTGCACTTCGCTCAGCGCTTCACCGAAATTTCGGGAAATAGAAGCTTTACCTGCAGATTGGACTGTGATGAACCAGACAGTAGCAGCTCCGATGCCTGTACCCGTCAAGTTTACGAAGGGGAAGAGAAAGAAAAATAAGAAGACAAACAGAACTGAGGTAAATTCAGCAATGTTAGCGCTTCCGCGAGAAGAGCGATCACACGGCCTGACCTTAGAACCATACATGCGCCCACCCTCCGCATTCAATTACTACAATATCAACTGATAGTGCTTTTTCGCCATCACCCAAGAGAGTAAGGCTCTTGGTTTCGTGACTTTTGTCGTTTGCACTGCCCTGAATCTACGATCACGTTATCGCATTGCTTTGGCAAAAGGGGGCCAAAACTTTGGCAAACTTTTGGCAGAAGCTGATCGTTTCTGGTTCAGAGGGTGGTCGAGTTCTGATTAAGTCAGGCCTTCCGCTTTTGCGAAATGCCGCTTAGGCGTCCGATTTCACACCGAAATTCTTGCAGTGAGACGTAATCACATCCAGGAATTTTTGTCCAAGATCTCGCAGTTTTGCATCACCGATTCCGCTTACCATGCGCATACTCTCGAGAGAAGATGGTCTAATGCGTGCCAGTTCGCGCAGAGTGCTGTCCGGGAAAATAATGTACGGCGGCACTCTTCGCGCGTCTGCAATCTGCCTGCGCAATTCTCGCATGCTCTCGAAGAGATCGCGATCGACGCCATCCCACGATCCCGCTTCTGCCTTTGAGAGTTTTGTGCGCTCGCCTTTCTTGCGCTCTGCCGGTTTGAGCAATCGAATGTTGGTGCGTTGCCCGCGCATTACTTGCCACGAACCTCCGTTCAGTTTCAAAATTGGAACCGAGCGCCCAAAGTCGTATTCAACGTTTTCCTGCACCAGAACTTCCTGACTTATCAGTTGATACATCCAGTCGCGCAGATCGTTGACGTGATATTCCTTCAGCAAGCCGTAGGTGCTTATAGATTGACCTCCGCGAGCGCGGATTTCCTGTGAATTCTCCCCGCGCAAAACTGCCGCTACATAGCCGATGCCATACCTTTCTTTGAGTCGCGCCACGCAAGAAAGGATCTTCTGCGCGATTACCAGCGCACCTTCGACTTCGACTGTTTCACCCAAACAAATATCGCAGGCACCACAATTGTCTTTGTCGTATGTTTGTCCAAAGTGCGCCACAAGAAGAGCATGGCGACAAGCAGCACCGCGGCAATAACGGTCCATCAAGTGCAGGTGTTCGTTGGCTGTTTCAAGATACGAGAGGTCGTTTTCCTGATATTGATATTGCCCCTGATTTTGCTCTGCAGCCGCTTTCTGCATGATTGCTTTCCAGGTGAAAACGTCAGCACCGGAATGCAAGAGAACACACTCCGCTTCCAATCCGTCGCGTCCTGCTCTGCCGGTTTCTTGCTGATATGCTTCCAGAGACTTGGGCATTGCCGTGTGAAGAACGTATCGAACATTCGATCTGTCGATGCCCATGCCGAATGCGACAGTTGCAACCACGACGTCACAGTGTTCTTCGGAAAAGGCTTCTTGTGTTTGCGATCTCTCCTGAGCAGTCATGCCTGCATGATAAGCCATTGCTTTGATGCCGGCTGTTTTGAGATCTTTAGTCAATTCGTCGACTTCAGCCCTGCGGATGCAGTAGATGATACCGCCTTCTCTTTTGTGGCGATCGATGACGGAAAGGACTTGTTTTAATACTCCGCCGCGTCGAGAAATGATCCGGTACGAAAGATTGGACCGATCGAAGTTGCCGACGAGTATGGACGGATCTTTCAGCCCCAATTGCTGAATAATGTCGGTTCTTACTTGTTCGGTAGCAGTAGCTGTATAAGCATGTACAGAGGCTTTAGGAAACATTGTTTTGAGCATGCGCATCTGTCGATACTCAGGGCGAAAATCATGACCCCAGTGACTGATGCAATGCGCTTCGTCGATAGCAAATGTGCGTACATCAATTTTGCGCAGCAAATCTTGCATGTCTGTTTGCACCAGACGCTCAGGAGAAACAAAAAGCAAACGCACATTGCCGTTGAGTATGTTTCTCTCGTGCTGTTGTCTTTCTTCAGGTGTCTGCGAACTGTTCAGTTGTATCGCCGAGATGCCTGATGCAAGCAGTCCATCAACCTGGTCTTTCATCAGTGATATCAAAGGCGATATCACAACGGTTGTGTCGCCGCGCAGCACGGCCGGTGCCTGAAAGCAGAGAGATTTGCCGCCGCCGGTCGGCATTACCACCAGCGAGTCGCGTCCTTCTAAGACAGAACACATCGCCGGCTCCTGCAACGGCCGCAATTCTCGAATACCCCAGTGTTTTGCAACGATGTCGTTGAGCTGAGATATCTGCGATGGAAGCGTCTGCATATAGGATTCCGCGTAGAACTGTGCAAAAAGACACCACTTGATCATAAGCTGGCCGCCTCTGGTTTTTGCGTCCAGTCGATAGAAAAGAAGTTTACTTGACGGCAGGCTGTGCCAACTTGTGCAGGCGACCAGTCGATATCCGTATGTATATACTTTTGAATGAATTTGTGGTCAAGTGCCTCTACAAATCGGGCCTCTTAGGCCCAATTTGATACTGATGCATGGAGTTTTATCGAAGGTTTTGTGTGCAAGAATAACCATTTAGAGTTTGATTCCAAGTAGGAGAAGACCCCATGTCCCGAATATTTAGCCGCAGAAAACTCTTGGGCGCCGCGGCCCTTGGCGCTGCGGGGATGGTTTTCGGCCGCAAACTTTTCTCTCAAGCTGGTGAGGGCATCAGCAAATGGAGCGCAGGTGGTGTCGGATCGAACGAGCTTAAGGCCAGCACTGAAATTGTAAATGCCGGCGCTCTCAAGCAATCCTTCGAGCAACTCGGACAGTACATCTACTTGACACCTCAAAAATTGGGCGGCGGCACCCATGCGATCGATCTCAATTCCGGACGTACATTGGCGTGGATAAGTTATTGGAATTACGGCGACTCCTGCCCGATCTCACACCACCTTGCCGCATATCCGTCACCGGATCCTTACAAAGGCTTCGAGTTCATCAACTCGACGCAGGGTGGCGACAACGTGATGATTTACGGTTTGCCCACCCGCATTAAAGAGCGCGGATTGACCGGAAAGTGGGGTATGGGCAATCACATCTATCGTGTTCAGTTCGATGGGCAATCGATGAATTTGATGGAAGACGTGGCAGAAACTACCGGCATCGGATTGGGCGTGCATACGACGATTTATCCTGACGCATCGGGCTTCGCCGGAGCTGATGGGCAAAAAGATGTCTGCGCATTTTTCAATCGCGCCGTCGGCAATGAAAAGACTCAAGTGCAAATGGCTTTTCGCGCCGACTGGGTAGGTGCAAATCCGAATGGTGGCATGGAGGAAAACTGGTCCAAAGGCGGAAAAATTCGCCTGGTCAGATTGAACGCGGCGAAGGAAACCGGCAGATTTGAACTGGAAGGCACCAAGGGCAATAAGATTGATTGGGAAATGGTGCCCATGGC
>JBGAVL010000367.1:0-5481 GCA_044228145.1 Obscuribacteraceae bacterium (SeqCode) | reverse complement strand
TGTATGCGCAAATCCTTGTGGCGGATTATGGACAAAGTCGCAGAGTCCTGAAAAGGACTCTATTGGAAGGTTGGATTTCACCGAATTGGCAACCTGTCGCCGACAGTATTGCTGCCACTCTTGGCCGACCGTGGGAGCAAATTATGCAAGAAGATGGGATCGAATGATTTTCGAGCCTCTACTTTTTTCTATCGTATGCACAATTACTTTTTTGCCGTGATTAGACAAGACACGGCAGTAATCACAATGATAAACAATGATGAGCCGACTATCCATGCCGGTTTATCAATGAAATTGCTGTAGATGAACAGGGGCAATCCAATTACGAATGCAAGCAGGACACCCCAGAAAACTCCTCGCTCGCTCAGTTTGTCCCAGTAAAGGCTCAGGAGAATGGGCACCGCCACGCAAGCTGAGATTGTGTTGAACACCCACCACAGGTGTTTCAAACCAAAACCGGGGATGTATTGAATCAAGAGTGCCACAGCCAATCCGGCAAGTGAGACACCAATCATGGCCAGTCGCGCCGACCGCACATTCGAGTCTTTCGAATCGGAATCCACAACATCTGTTATCCAGAGAGAGCTTGTCGCTGAAAGCCCGGAATCAAGTGAGGAACTCAAGGCACTGAGCACCATCAGTACAAATAAAACAACGCCCCAATTTGGCAAGAAGTGCGAAACCGTTGCCACGCCGATCAGCGCAGTATCGGCGCCGGCAGGCAGTTTGATCTGTAGTTCCGGATTGGCGGCAAGAAATCCTAAAATAGACACGCATACCGGCACTGCACCGAAGAGAAGCGAGCCGAAGATGAATGCTTTGCGCAATTCACTTTCTTTTATCGCGAAGGATCTTTGCCAATATTGCTGATCGCAAATCGCTCCGGAAATCAGTCCGATGGACGTGACGATGCCGAATGAAAAGGCAACATTCGGATCGAAAATGCTGGGTACTGACTCGATTCCATGAGTGCCACGGACGATCGCATCGAGTCCGCCGGCGGCGTTGCATACCCAGGCGACGATGCTTCCTCCGATCGCATAAATCATCACCATATGAACACAGTCAGTGACGACTGTGGCCACAAGTCCTGAAATGAGTGTGTACGTGAGCGCAATGAACAATAAAAGCGGCATCAGAATATTGAGCGAGATTCCCGTGAGAAGCGACAAAAGACTGCCGCCGGCATAGATCTGCACAGTTACAGCCATCAATTGATAGAAGAAAAAAGGGAAGAGAAACAGCTTGTGCACGCGGTTGCTGGACAGGCGCTGTTTGATGTACTGGGGAAACGTGTACCCCTCCGGAAACTGTCGCCGAATTTTGGGCGCCAAAAATGCAAAGATCGCCAGGGCAATTACATTTGGAACGGTGAACCAGAAGACGCCGGCCAGCCCCTTTTGATATGCCATTTGAATCGAGACAAAAAGAGCCGGAGCCCAGATCCAGGAAGCCGCAATGCTCGCACCGCCTAACGCCCAACCGAGATTTCGATTGGCAAGGACGAAACCTTCCTTAGTGTCCCAGCTTTTCCAGCGCGCAAAGCTGTAAGTGATCGCGATCATCGCAACAGCGAACAGCGCCAGCAACACATAGCCATTCGTAGTCGACATCAATTCCATTGGAATCTCCGGTCACGCATCAGCTCAGTCCATCCAATAGCTTAGAGGTTCGGAGAGGAAATCTTCAATGGCAATTCCTTGTCCACCTACAAGTAATGTCCGCTTGGGTTTGAATCGTTGTACAAACGCCGCCATACCCGGCAAGGCTTCCCGGTGTCTGCCGCTTTTCACTTCGATTGCGACGATTTTCTTGCCTTGTTGCACAACGAAATCAACTTCATGGTTTCGTTCTCGCCAATATGTGACACCAATGGTGGTGCCAAAACTAGAGTTGAGCAAGTGCGCTCCCACGCAAGATTCGACCAACTGGCCCCAGTAAGTGCCATCTTCCCGGGCTTCGGAAAATGAACGATGGTCTTGTGCGCTCATCAAAGCCGTGTTTAACACTTGCAATTTTGGACTGGACCCACGTTTGCGAACTTCTCCATGCGAAAACTTTTCGAGTCCGGCGAGCATTCCTGCCCCTTGCAAGAGTTGCAAGTAATGAGCCAGCGTAACAGTATTGCCTGCGTCAGTTAGCTGTCCGAGCATTTTCTGATACGAAAGGATTTGTCCTGAATGATTGCAGCCTAGTTGAAATAGGCGCCGCAAAAGTGCTGGTTTATCCACTCTTGTCAGAAGAAAAATATCGCGTGAGATGGTGGTCTCAATTAGGGAGTCCAAAATGTAGCGCTTCCACCGCAATGGATCTGATATCAGCTCGGCAGCACCCGGATAGGCACCGTAATAGATGTACGTTTCTATATCCCACCCGAATGCTTCCTTCATTTCAGTAAAGGACCAATGGGGCACGGCAATCACTTCAAAGCGTCCCGCAAGGCTTTCGGTTAACCCTCGTTGAATTAGTAAGGGAGCGGAGCCGAGCACGATTACCTTGAGTGGCAATCCGGTATGAGTGTCATCATCCCAGAGTAGCTTAATGACGCTGGACCAATCAGAGACCTTTTGAATCTCGTCCAGCACTAACAACACCGCACCACCAACCCCTTTGGCTTTGAGTCTGGCAATCTCCCACTGTTGCTCTATCCAAAGACGATCGCGCGCGCCGGGCTCGTCAGCCGATGCATAATGAGCCGGCATTCCGGACGAGTCAATTGCTTGCCGTACAAGCGTTGTCTTGCCAGACTGCCGCGGACCAATCAAGACCTGTATAAATCGGCGCTTTTCTTTGAGCCGATTCACTAGCTCTGTGTAGATTTTATGGCGCTTCATGCAAATTACTCAGTATGTTGAGTATTTTTACTCAGTATGCTGAGTATTATTGCTCGATAAGTCGAATTTGGCAAGACCCTGGCTCCGTGACCGATCGCAAATCCACTTCGAGCTGAATCCAGCGGAAATCAGACCTTTTCAAGTTCGAATGCGTCGTGGAGCAGCTTCGCGGCTTTGTCTGCTTGGCCGCGTGCGACGACGCAGGTGATTTTCATTTCGCTGGACGAAATCATTTTGATGTTTATCTTCGCGTTGCCCAGAGTTTCGAACAAGCGAGCGGCAATCTCCGGTTGACCAGCCATTCCGGCACCTACCAGGCTTACTTTGGCGATGTCTTCGTCGGCGTGAACGGCCTTCGCTCCCATCTCTGATTTCAACTCTTCCAGAATTTTGATTGTTTGAGGAAGATCGGTGGAGGCAACAGTAAATGTGATGTTGTTCAATCCGGCCGTCGGGTGGAATGCCTGCATGATCATGTCGATGACAATCGCTTTCTTTGCCAGTCCGCCAACAATGCGAGCCGCGATGCCTGGCTGATCGGGGACATCCATGATGGTTACGCACGCCTGATCTTTGTCCGTCGCCACGCCGCTTATGCTGCGGTAGATTTCCATCTGTTCTCCTCCATCAATGCTGGTGCCTTCGTGGTCCGGTTTGAATGTATTGCGCACTCTGAGGATGACGCCATACTGTCTGGCCAATTCGACTGCGCGCGGATGAATGACTTGAGCGCCCAGTCTGGCCATTTCGACGACCTCTCCGTAAGAGATGCGAGCGAGCAAGCGTGCTTTTGGAATCTTATTTGGATCTGACGTGTAGATGCCGTCGACGTCCGTGTAGATGTCGCAGTATTTGGCACCGGCAGCAGCTGCCAGTGCAACTGCGGTGGTGTCGGACCCACCTCTGCCAAGTGTCGTAATGTCACCATTGGCGGTGACGCCTTGAAATCCTGCGACAACAAGTGCGTCACAAGTTTCAAAAGCTTCGGCGAGACTTTCTGTTTTTATATCAATAATCCGCGCCTTGCTGTGCACGTTTTCGGTAAAAATGCCGAGCTGATACGCTGTCACAGAGCGGGCTGAAACGTCGAGCGTTTTCAGCATCATTGCAAGGAGCGTTATGGAAATATGTTCGCCGGTAGAAAGCAACGAATCCAATTCGCGACGGTCTGGTGACTTTGCACATTGATGCGCAAGCTTCAGAAGATAGTCAGTTGTGTCACCCATAGCCGAAACAACCACCAGCACTTTGCCCAGTTTAAGCCGTTCTTTGACTATTTCGGCAACGTGTTGAATGCGGGCGATGCTCTTGACCGAAGTGCCGCCGAATTTGAGAACAGAAACCGCCGGAAGTTTTTTTGCTTCCGCATTTTTCTTCGTTTCGGTCACACCACTAGTTGAATGACTCATAGTCCGCCCTCAATCCATTCGTGTCGACGTCGAGGTCGAGAACTCTATAGCCTTCGCCCTGGCGAGAACACCAGCTGGCTAGTTCATGCATCATGTCTTGATGGTTGCGCTGATTGACGATAATCAGCACAGACGAGCCGGCGCCGCTAAGTACGCAACCCAGCCCGCTGGTGCCGCGCACCAGAGCCTTGAGTTTATTCAGCTCGGGCACAAGCGCTGCGCGGTATGGTTCGTGCAAGTTATCGATGAGTGATTCGCGCAACGCATCATCGTCTTTGGAGGCAACTGCTGCGACGAATAGCGCCGCTCGTTGTACGTTTGCAGTGGCGTCTTTGAGTGGAACCTGCCGAGGAAGGGCTGCTCGCGCCATTTCGGTCGAGAGTTTGTAAGGCGGAACGACGACAATTGTCTTCCACCTCTCCGGCCAGGCAAGTTGTTTTACAACCGCTTTGCTGCCATGAATTGAAGGTGCGCACACGACCAGTCCGCCCAGCAAGCTGGCGGCGACATTATCCGGATGCCCTTCAATCTGAGCGGCCGCTGCTAACACTTTCATGCGATCCGGTGCATGACCTTTCAAAATCTCTGCCGCCCATAGCGCGCTTAAAACCGCTGTTGAGGAGCTTCCCAGTCCGCGTGCCAGCGGGATATCCGTCTCGATTGTGATGTTCAATCCGCGCAATTGGTCTTCGCTTTGTTCCAACGCCGAGAGCAAGACGCTCAGTAAAAGATTGTTTTTCTTGTCGGAAAGATCCGCCGCGCATGATCCTTTAGCGTGGATCTGAAGGCTGTCGCCTTCTGAAAAGAAGAAGGTAAAACGGCTGTACACATTCAGTGCAAGCCCGATTGCATCGAAGCCAGGACCGAGATTGGTAGTGCTTCCCGGGACGCTTATGACCAGGCGCCTGCCGATTAGGGTGTTTGCAAATTCGGGAAATTTACTACTTAGCATTTTTGGTAGCTGCCCCGGGCGACGCATGGCGTCGCCCCTACGGTTGGTTGTTGCAATAGCTGACTTTCTATTCGTTCCATTTGTTCAGATGCCCATCACTTTTCGCAGTTCGTTCAATTCTGCCTCTACTGGATTCAGATCGACCTTATTGACCTTTTGCGGTGTCTCCGGATCTTTCAGTCCGTTGCCAGTGAGAACGCAGACTGCGCTTGCTTCTCCGCGAATCAAGCCGGCTTTCAAATGTTTGATCAAACCGGCCACGCTAGCTGCGCTCGATGGTTCGCAA
>JBGAVL010000366.1:0-5488 GCA_044228145.1 Obscuribacteraceae bacterium (SeqCode) | reverse complement strand
AAATATAGGCTATGTAAGCTTCATAGAAAAGCGGTGGGATAAGGTCAAATTTTTGCCGCAGTTCATGCCACGGCTTGTATGCGTAACGAGCTGCAAAATAAACGACAGACGCCAGAATGATGCTGATAACACGCAGTACATTCTTGGGAATCCGGCTCGTAATCAACTTCCTGAGTGGATCTACTAGCGTCGTAATCCACCAGTTGTTCTCCTTGCCGTAAACCCAAACAGCCAGAGTTCCTTCATGATTCAGTTTCTGCGACAACGACCTGAATCCAGCCTGCGGGTCCTCCATATGATGCAAAACACCAGTCGAATAGACCAGATCAAATATAGGTTTGACTGGTAATGCTTTGATATCACCCTGAACCACATGAACGTTTTCGAACTCACGCAGATTGGCATATGCTACGTCGACAGAATCACCAATATCGACAGCAACAACTGTGCGTGCACCACATTCAATAACTACACGCGAGTGTCGACCTTTCCCGCAACCAGCATCAAGAACGACCTTATCACGAACAAAGTTGCTGTTAACGGGAGCGAGCCAATCAAAAAACTGCCTGATATAGTCTTCATGAAAGCGACTGAATTGCTTCCATGACTCGCTGAACTTCTTGCCTGTGTGCATGTCGACGGAGCCGGAAAGCTCGAACTCAACCAGGCGCGGAATACCACCCCTGACAGGGAAATTGTGCCCTTCAGCACAGCGCAGAACTGCAGTGATAATTTCTTCTCTGCCACGCTCAAGAAGGGTTGCTTCAATGACTTCCTGTAGTTTTAGATTGGAGCTACAGCGGGGGCATTGCAGATAAGCAAGTAAGTCTCTTTTCACTTCGATACCTGGAAACCTAAGCTAGTGATGATATCAAAAGGCTCAGCATGTACTATTGGCAAGCTCTCATTTTAAATTGATTTGCAATGAGAACGTGCATTCCGCTCAGCTACATTGCATCTTGCAGGGCCACCCCGCAGATGAGAAAAAAACAAACTGATAGTTTCCTTTTGCACAGCACATTTATCTAGGCTATATAAAACGCCTCGATTTCGTTACCTCTCCTCCCTAACTTTGCCATTAATGCCTTTCGTCCGTCGCCATTTAGACATTTTTGCTGTTGTCATTGTGCTTCTGTTCGTGTTGGCTTTCTTTGCTAAACCAATTTTTTCAGGATTGCCTGTTTCCAAAGTTTACTTGCTCGCCAATCGCGACCTGCTATTCAGCCAATTTCGCAATTTGCAAGCCGACATAAGATGGGATGCCTCGCTGTTTCAACTAGCCGTCCCAAATTTTTTCACCGTGGCCCAAACCTGGAGAGAGGGCTCTCTGCCACTCTGGAACCCCTATGCAGGTCTAGGCATACCGCTCATAGGTGATCTGCAATCGTGCATTTTTTCGCCATGGAGAATCCTGGGCAGCCTTTGCCCGACTATAGGTTTTTACAATTTACAACTAATTCTGCAGGTCGCTTTCTGTTCTGTTGGTTGCTACTTTCTGTGCAAACAGCTTCAATTGGGCACTATCAGCGCCTTATTTGTAGCAGTCCTTTATTCACTGGCGCCACATGAATTGAGCTTTTTAGAACTTTTGGCGGGGCCGACATTCACGCTTTATCCTTTGCTGCTGCTTTCTTTTGTCAGGTCCGCGCAAAAACGATCTCTCCTCAGACTCACGCTGGCTGCCGCTTGTACTGCTTTGATTATTTTCACAGGACACGCACTGGTGGCGTTCAGCGGAATTTTTGCAGCGAGTCTACTCTTCGTTGGACTGTCCGTTTTTGTCTATGGCGATTGCAAAGAGTGGAGAAAAACGGTTCCCACAGCATGTCTAGGCATTGGTTCGATTGCATTGATCAGCGTGGTGTTTGCTTGCTGCATAATTTTTCCATTTCTTGAATATCTGCAAAACGCTTCCTGTTACAAATTCTCCCGGCACCAAGATGTCCTGCCCTGGCAAGCGATGCCATACCACCTCCTTCATCCTGGCATTGGTGCGGTGTCACCGACACTGGGTGTACTCGCGTTGCCTCTCATTGTCGCTGGCGCGTTTACAACTTATCCAAGGCGAAAAGCTTACTTCGTTTTGCTTGGGGCAATTTCCATTTTGTACATAGTGATGTGCTCCCTGGGGCCAATGGCGTTTATTGCAAATGCCACACCTTTACGATATGTACCGGGAATTTACTACATCTTCGTGACACAGTTGTTGCTTGCTATTTGCGCAGGGTTCGGCGTTCAACACTTGCGAGAGTCAGGCGCCTCTTTCCAAAAATGTTTTCTTGCGGTGCTAGTCTCTCTTTTGATAACAGTCGCATTGCCACCAATCCTTCATCTCTGCGGTTGGGATAGCGGTTGTGTTCAAGTTGATAATCAAATGCCTGAAGCCAAGTTTCGCCTTCCTTATTGGCTGAAGGACACAGCATTGGCGGCGGTCTTCCTCGTACTCTTAATCCTCAATAAACGCTCAAAGATTTCTCCTCGCGTTTTGGCGATTGCATCCGTTGCCCTTTGCCTGGTCAGCGAATTATCTCTAAGTAGCAAGTCACTGCCAATCCGTCCACGCTTTGATTTTATCGAAACCAAAGTGCACAGTTTTCTGATCAAATCAGGCGAAAGAGCGGCTCCAATCGGATTCGATCTTCTAGTAGCCAATGCTAACGCTGTTTATGGAATTCGCAGTCTGGCCATCCATAACGCAATGTTCCACAAACGATTTGTCTCGCTGATGACTGAAGCCAAAGTGCATACGGATGACTTCAACATTTTGCCAGATCACAACGGGCTGTCAAAGCTGCTTGATTATTTCAGTTTGACTAATATTGTCAGTGTGGCGGCGGTCGTTTCCAGCGACGAACTACTTAATTCCAGCTCAATAGCTTCAGAAAAGCCTGTCCTGTTCGAGCAGAGTGTAGCCATCTTAAACTCGAAAGTTTCTTTCGATCCCCAAAAGAGAGAAGTGCTCGGCCATCTCGACTGGCAGCTGCCGAAGAGCGAAAGCGAACGGTATTCCTTCATCGCTATCGTGGCCGACATAAAAGGCAATCCAATTTGGTATAGCGGCGCAACAGCATGCCATATTAAGCCCGGTCCAAAAGGACGGCGACAGCTCTTCAATTACACAGCCCTGATTCCCGTCGGACTTTCTCCCTCAACGCCATTTACGGTTGGTCTGCGCGTCCTGGATAAGAAGAGAATGAAGTTCTTGAAGGTTCTACCTTCAGTCACTGAAAAGAGCACCACAGAATCGCACAGCACAGAGTCAAAGGTTTCCCACGACTTACTTTTGTTCGGCACTTTTACAATCCCAAACAAAAAAATTGAGCAAGGGGAGAATTCGCAAAATCGCTTCGAACTGGTAGAGGAAGTTGGTCCCAACCACATTCGTATCTACAAAAATAGAAATGCACTCCCACAAGCATATTTGCTCAGGCGAATCGTTGCAGCCAGCTCGGCAGAAAGTGTAATGGGAAAACTTACTGCAGAGGACTTTGCAGCTCGCGAATCAGCTATTGTGGAGATTGACGAGCGCACGGGCAAGCAAGCTGATTCCGACTTCTGCAGGTGGTTTCAGCCGGTAGAAAGCGTCAACGAAGAAACAAAAAAAATCTTTGATGAGCTTTTGAGCAACAACGAGAAATACCCAAATTCGGTCTTCGCATCGTCTGTGGTGCAGAGGCCCACCGTAAACAGAGTGCGAATTACTTGCGCTCCGCCCAAGCCATCCTTTCTCGTCTTGACAGACTTTTTCTATCCAGGCTGGGTAGCAACCATTGACGGAAAAGAAACACCGATTTACTGCAGCAACTATGCAATGCGAGGAATCGCGGTTCCGGCCGGATCTCATGTCATCGAGTTCAACTTCAGACCTCGCAGTTTTTATTTAGGGCTAACATTGGGTATCACTCTTCTTGCTTTTCTTTTTCTCATAATCCTTCGCCGGCGCAAAGGACCATAGGGTAAGGCCTCTCGGCTTTACTTGACAACACCTCGCCGCTTCTTGGGATGTATTAGTTGGATGCCAGTATTTAATGCGTCGCCTTTTGCTAACATCGCATCTTACGTGTGATTGAAGGCAGCTTTAGTTGAGCGTTTTGAGACGGAGATCTCGTGCAAGCTACTACCGAAATTGAAAACCGACAAATTAGCCGCGAAAAACCCAGCCTCACCTGGGATTATGTACATAGTCGCGGCTACGACTGGATTTTCTTTCTTGCTCCCTTTTGGGTCTCAGCCGTCTACACCATCGCCATCGCGCTCTTTCCCAAGCACGATATGGCGATATTTCTAGCCTCCTACGTGCTTCTGGCAGAAACTCATTTCGCATCTACCTGGCTGATCTTTTTGGACCCTGTTAATCGCGAACACTATCTCGATAACAAGATGGTGTACTTTTACATTCCAGCACTAATAATGCTCGGCTGCATTTCGATCTCGTTTTTCGTCAGCCTCAAGCCTGTATTGTTCATCGCTGCTGTTGCATCAGCAATTCATGTGATGCGTCAAAGCACAGGCATCGTTGCCCTATACAGACGACGCATCGGCGATCGTGATCCTTTGAGACGCAAACACGAAAATTGGGCAATCTACAGCGCATCTCTTGCCTGCCTTGGAGTCGGCTTCGTACGCTTCTACTTGAATCCGGAAAGCATTCCAGAAATTTTGAAACTCAATTTACCGCTTTTGAACATGATTACTTTTGCATCACAGGCGGCAATTGCACTTTGTTTATTCGCCTGCCTGTTTTTGATTTTCTCAATTGTGCAAATGGAAAAATTGAACTTCAAAGCGACTAATCAACTGTCACTGTCACGTGCGCTTGTATTTGCTTATTCACTCCTTCTCTATTCGCCATATCTATTCGTCTCTCGCATGGAGCATGCCATTGCAATTGGTGTCGGCATTCATTATGTGCAGTATCTGGGAATTGTCTGGTGGCTCAACCACAACAAGTATCCCGATCAGCCTCTGCAAAAGGACTGGGGTTTGAAGATAATGGGACTGATGAGTCAGAGCGTGTGGGCACGCCTGCCTTATCTGCTCGGTTATGCTGTTCTGATGCTGGCGCTGCGAGAATACGGCTTGAAGGACTGGACGCAAGCACCTAACAGCTGGTTGTATGCAATTCCAGTTGGGTTGCAATTCTGCCACTATCATATCGATGCGTATCTGTGGCGCTTTTCCAATCCGTTCGTACGCAACACGGTTTTGAAATACCTATAGACTTTGCGTTCATCACCAATAGCCACTGATCCGCCTCATCTCGTGCAAATGAAGTAGCCAACTGACTTTCCGCTTTTGTTCTCTGCAGCGTGAACTGTTTCTGCCGGCAAATCTAAAGCATCACCGGCGGTGACAAGCATGTCCTCGCCGTCGATTTGAAAGACGATCTCGCCTGAATGAACAACAATGTACTCATCATGCGGATGGCTGTGCGGGCTGTAGTAAGCGCCCGGTCCGTCCTGCCATGAAAAGATCGAAAAGCCCTCCG
>JBGAVL010000365.1:0-5489 GCA_044228145.1 Obscuribacteraceae bacterium (SeqCode) | reverse complement strand
GCGATGCACGCCTTCGCGCTGGCCGAATGCGGGCACTATGCGCAGGCCGAGCAGAGTGCGCATGCCGCGCTGGCGCTGGACGAGGGCGACGCGCGCGCACATCTCAAGCTCCGACAGGCTGTCTATGACGATCTTCGGACCATTGCTTGCAATCGCCTTGCGAATCTCGCTTTCCGACTTGTTGTTGCCGTGGACATAAATCAGGTCTTTGGGAAATCCGGCTTGCTCTGCTGTGAACATCTCGCCTTCCGAGACAACGTCCAGACCCATGCCCATGCGCCGGACAAGGTGGCACATCGCCATGCACAGAAAGGCTTTGCCGGCATAGAGCCCACGAGCGTTTGGATAAACGGAAAGTCCTTCCTTAAGCGCCCGCCCTGCCTGAAGAATCGTCTCTTCGTCCATCACCCACAGGGGCGTCCCAAAACGCTTTGCCAGCTCGACCGTGTCACAAGCTCCGATGCTCAAATGACCATTCCCGTCTACTTTTGCGGTCACGGGCATTATTAACGTGTTGGGTGAGACTACCGGCATTTCCAAAAATTTCCCAATTCGTGTAGATACTTTCAAATGCGAACATCAATCGCACGTTTCTAATTGCGTTTTCGGTTGGCACGCTAATGCCATGAAAATACCAAAATTGCAGTCTAAGCTAATTTTGTCCCCGCCTGAAGGCACACCTTCTCAGCATTTGGGCGGAAAGGACCAGAAAGCGCCACACAAGGCGTTTTATGTCTCGTTAACAATTTTGGCTTAGTGTTGCACCTATCCACCCCCCTTCGTCTTCCTCCGTTTTTCGGGGTTTTGAATTATGAGTGATGCCTGGTCTCTGGGCCCACCGCCCAGAACGATCTCTATACCTTTTGCACCGCAGGGCGGGCAATTGCAGGACGCCCGGACAGGAGCCCAGAGCTCTGGGCCATCGTCGACAGGTGGTCGCGCGCAGCAAATGACTGTGGCCGGCGCCGATGTGCTGCTCAATCCTGACGGCAGCGTTACAGTTACTAATTTGAAAGACGGGCGTGGGCAGCCACACACTGTCTACCTTCCTTATCAGCGTCAAATAGTCCCGGGGCACAACTTGCGAGTCTTCATAGACGGTTTGCCGCTCAATCCTATTAGTCACGAACATCTCTGGCTGGCGCAGCGTGCACGCGCAATAGGCGTGGACACGCAATTGAGATCAGAACTTAAGGGAGTTGCGCGGCACGAACTGGAGTCGCTGGAGCTGCTTGCCGATGCTCTGGTCGCCGGTCGTGAGGAGGAAGCAAGGCGGATATTCAGACGTTTTCGCCACACATCGGGTGACAACAACAACTTCTACAAGTTGGCGCGTCCCCTGAGAACGCTTGTGATGATAAGGAGAACGCCTGAAGGCTGCTTGATAGACAACGTCCAATCGCAAGTGCATATGACATACACTGTCAACAGCCAGGGCGCCGTCTTGTCAGTGTATTTCGACAAGAAAAACATCCATATTTGGGACAGGTAGATGAGCCTGGTCTCGCGTGATAAAGTTTCTTTAGCTTCGGTTTAAGGAAACACATGTCTTCGTCGGACGAACGCCAATCAAAAGGCATACTTGGCCCAGCCGGCGAGCTTTTCTTTCTCAGTTTGACATCTCTTTATCTGGAACTCCTCGTCATCCGGTGGATGGGCGGAGACATCGAAGCATTCTCCATATTCAAAACTTTCCCGCTTGTCACTTGTTATGTCGGGCTGGGTGTCGGTTGCGCGCTGGGAACCAACAAACACTTTCGCTTGTTGCCGATAGCTCTTGTTGTGATGGCGGCAATGATGAAGGTTCCGGACTTGATGGACAAATGGGAAGCCTTTGCTTTCCCGACCATCAGTGGTTTTTCTGACTGGGGTTCGGCTACGGTTGCCGCGCAAATGGTTTGGCTGCAATTGGCTTTATTTGCTCCGCTCATTGTTCTTCTCTTGTCCGGTCCGTTTGCCGTGATGGCAACGATGGGCTCGCGTATCGGATTGCTATTCGATTCAATAAGTCCACTCAAGGCATATTCGGTCAATATTGCCGGTGCCATTGCCGGCAGTCTCACCTTTGCGCTTTTGTCTTTTGCGGGACTGCCACCATGGGTGATGCTGATTCCCAGTGTCATTATTTTGCTTCCATTTCTGCTTCGAGAAGACAAACAAGCCAAGTTGATGTGCCTGGCATTGCCTGTCGCAGTGGGCGTTGCCGCGTTTTCTCCGCCGCATGACTTTCTCGGCGCCACCATTAGTTACCCTCAGGATAAAACGTTTTCGCTGCCAAAAGCCGAGTCGCAGACATTCTGGTCACCATATCAGCGCCTTGATGTAGTCAATCAGCGCTTTGTTTTTGACGATGCTGGAAAGCCTGTTGTCGTGCCGATCGGCGTCAATATATATTCCAATCGCCGTGGCTATCAGGTGGCGATGGACTTCTCTCCCGAAAGATATAAAGAGTACTCAGTTAACGCGCTGCATGGATTTCTGGGTGAATTCAGAAAGCGTTATGCATTTCCATTCAGATTGGCTGCTCCCGGAGATTGCCTGGTGGTGGGCGCCGGCAGCGGAACGGATGTGAAAGAAGCGCTCAATGCCGGAGCCACTCACATCGATGCCGTAGATATTGATCCGCAAATTATCAAAATCGGCAAAGAGTTCAACCCCGGAAAACCTTATGAAGATCCTCGAGTGACAACAATTTGCGATGACGCGCGGCACTATTTCAATCATTGTCACAAGCAATACGATATGGTGCTTTTCTCGCACCTGGACTCTATTTCGTCAATCGGACAGGGTGGCTCCGTTCGTGTCGACAACTATGTCTACACGACACAAAGTTTTCGCCAGGCGCTCAAACTTGTAAAACCGAATGGCGTCATGGTGATTTCATTCTGCACGAAGAAAGACTGGTTCAAAGACAGAATATTCGCCACCCTCAAGGAAGCAGCAGGTTACTCGCCAATCATGATCAACGATTTGCGCAGCAACTGGTTGATACCAAATACGTTCTTCGCGCTCGGAAAGCAGGTTCAAGACGGGGTTCTAAAAACACCTACGGACGATACCAAGTCATTCTCCGTAGTGAAGGACTACAACCCTGTGGGCGTCCACATTCTCACTGATGATTGGCCGTACCTTTATGTGTCGCCTGAAAAAGTCGACTTGCCTTATCTCATAGTTTGTCTCGAGATAATCTTAATCAGCTTGTTTGCCGGTCGCAAAGTAATTTTCGGAACTTCGACGCCCCGTGACTGGCAGCTCTTCTTCATGGGCGGTGCATTTCTGCTTTTGGAATTGCAATCAATTTCGCGCCTATCACTTCTGTACGGCTCGACCTGGTTGACTTCAGCAATTGTAATCAATGCAGTATTGCTCATGATCTGGTGCTCGAACGCACTGGTAATGAAGTCGCGCGACTGGCTCTCGGCTCGCATCAATCTCTTGTACGGCTTGCTCTTTGTCACATTGCTCGTCAGTTGGATCGTGCCTGTCGGCCAACTTCTCGAAGGCGAAAGTGGAATTTTGAACTACGCAGTGATCACATTGGTCACCAGTTTGCCGATGTTCATGGCTGGTTTGATTTTCTCGACCAGTTTTAGCTCATCGCAAAGTCCCAGGCGCAGTCTTGCTTTCAACTTGCTGGGCGCGGTTTTCGGCGCCTTGCTCGAATACCTGTCGACATACATCGGCGTGAGCGCGCTCGTCACTGTTGCTGCGGCGCTCTACTTTGTCTCCTGGATCTTTTTCCGCAAGTCTGCGACGGCCACGGAATTGTAAGAGGGGCGATGCCATGCATCGCCCCTACAATGGTAGTCAGCAGTGTGTCTTTTATCGGGCGTACATATTGAGTGGGCTCAAGCCGCCCACGGCAACCATTGCGTTGTTTGGCAGTGGGTGAGAACCGGAAGTCGATTGTACTTTCTTCATTTCCCTGGTTTGCAGTGCGTTGCGCAATTGTTCATTTTCAGGAACGCTGCAATCGAGCAAGAGTTCTTCAATGCTTTTCGGTCTTTCGTAGCCTTCGAATTGTTCGGCAGGTCTGTCGGCCAATCCGGAAAGACTGATGGACAGTTGCATTACTTCGTCGACGTTGTGGCAGGGCAGCATGCTCGCCATTACTTTTCCGCCGCGATTTTGCGTGAGGTATTTGAGACCGGATTCGTAGCTGGTTTCTACCCAGCCTTCAGTAAATGAATAGACGCCGACAATGTGTCCGCCGAAGATGTACACCATGCAAACCGCCATGTCCTGGTGGTTGTTGACTACGATGCAGCCAGGCATGTTGCTTCTCATCAGGTTTTCGCAAGATGCTTCGAAGACTTGCTCGGCGGTGAGGTCCGGCGCGAACATCAGTGAATTGCCGTGGAATAGAGCACCGGCAGCAAGCACCAGATCTTCAGGCAGCATATATGCATCAAGAAGACTATCGGGATGTCCCAGATCGGCTACTGCTCTTTCAAGAGCGTCGGCGCCGAAGAGTTGGTGTCCCAGTCTCTTGTTGCCGTAGAGGCATCCAATTACACGTCCACGGAAAACCATAATCGCTGCTCTGGATTTATGAAATGGCGAAATCACTCGCAGGCAGCAGGTTTGATGGTTTCCTTCAATGGAAACTAAAAGCTTTTGATGTTTCAGTCCGTTCGATTTGTTGACGTCATGAATTTCGCGTTCTTTGGGAACAGGCACCAGTCCAATCGCGCGGCGATTTGCACCTGCTGTTTCCTCATGTCCAGACAAGATCTTGGCGATCTTGGTGCCGGTGTCACGTTTTTCTTTCCAAGCGAACATGTCTCACTCCAGTGGGGCGGTGGGGCTGGATAAGTGGGTTTAGGTTTTGGTCTGGGAAGACACTGTCACATTAACAAAATGGAAGCCGCAATGTCATTCGTGTAATTACGCAAAGTGGAGGTGCATGTTTCGTAGAAACACGTAGTCCAAGATTAGAATCCACCGATTGCTTGTTGGACGTGGGTTATTAATGGCTCAGGTAGCTCTTCCAGGTCCAATTTTGCCGGTTGGCAAATGAAGGTGACGACCACAACATCAAAGCGGTACTGGGTTTTGAGCAAACCGTGCTGGGCCAGATAACATCGTGCTGATGTTACGATCTTTTGCTTCTTTCTTTCCGTAATTGAATCAAAACCAGCTGTTTGAAACCCCGCTTGAGTTCTGGAAAGGCAGCGAGTCTTTACTTCCAGGAAAACTTGAATACCGTGCGGATCGCGACCAATGATGTCGATTTCGCCCTTTTTTCCGTTTCTCCAATTGCTAGCTTCAATCTCCCAACCCTGCTGCCTGAGTCCGTTGGCGACCAATTCCTCGCCCAGTTTTCCCAGGCGTTTTTTCCAAAGATCTGCTTCGTTACAAGCTGGAGGCGATTTCATTGTCCGATCCTCTTATTTGGGCATGTACCTCTATAATGGAATTTCCGACCAGTTTTGCTGGTCGGTTGTCTGTTCACCGGGGTTCTTTCAAGTTTCCCTGGGGACGCCTGG
>JBGAVL010000364.1:0-5496 GCA_044228145.1 Obscuribacteraceae bacterium (SeqCode) | reverse complement strand
CCGGCACTAAAGCGCGCCGGACTACAGATTAAGTGCAACTCACCCCGAAGTCAAGAGCTGTTTTGTTGTCCAGAATACATTTTCGCAAATCCGGGGACAGACTTGGATTTCCACAGGTTCTCAACCAATTGGTCACCTTATGTAGGCGACGTTGGTCGGTCTGAGCAGCAGAGGACAATGAATGATTGCGGCGAGGCATCACCCTGCTGGTCAGGTTGCTGAATATATAATGGCTTACGGAGGCTCCGGTATGAAACTTGTCGATTTGATTATCGAAAAACGAGAAGCTATCAAATCCGTCTGCACCAGGCATGGCGCGACGGCTGTACGCATTTTCGGCTCATGCGCTCGTGACGATTTTGACGAAAAAAGCGACATCGATGTCTTGGTACGCCTGCCGCAGACTCTGCGCGGTTTTGATTACTTTGGAACCTTAGGCGAACTCGAAGATGAGCTCAAAGAGCTTCTGGGTGTGGATGTTGACATTGTCGATGAAGCTAGCCTCAAAGGTAAACACCGTGAGCGGATTCTTGCCGAGGCGGTATCACTTTGAGAGATGACAAAGAAAAGCTCGAAAAAATCCTTGAGTGTGCGGATCGTATACGCGAATACACAAAGGGTGGCGAGCAAGACTTCTTTGCCAAGTCGATTATTCAGGACGCAGTCATCCGGAACCTACAGTTAATCGGAGAAGCTATAAAAGAACTCTCGGACTCTCTCAAAGACGCAAACTCCGATATAGAATGGCGCAAGGCTTCGCGAATGAGGGACAAGTTGACTCACGATTATTTCGACGTCAATTACGACATCATCTGGGATACGATCGAAAACCACCTTCCTCCGCTCAGGCAGAGAATTGAAGATATTCACCAGCGGTTGATTTACAAAGTTCCAGAGAAACGCGACCAATCAGAACTTGAACAGCGGCTTAATGAGAAGGCTATCGACAGAGAAGAATAGCTAGGGTGGGATTCGCCCCATTTTCTTTTCAATCAATTATGCAACACTGAAATTAGATTTCGACTTTCAGGCGCATGGCCGACAAGAAACACCACTGGACTCAAATGAATCTCGTCACGACTCTGGCGTCGTGTGGATTGGGCTTCGTGTCTGGGTTTGGCGTGACCGCTTTCGAAGCACAGCAAACAGCTGCAACAACACATTCGGCTTACATACCTTTAGAGTTCGCATTGCAGCAATGCACGCGTAGCACTTATGGACCTATCTGCCCGCTAGCTCAGCCCGGCGCCACAGTGATCGCGCTGGAACCTTATTACGCGAACAGAATTGCGGCCCCTCCGTATTACTCACTCAACCAATCAATGCCTCAAAATACTGGAAGGTACTCTTGCGGCAGACAGCTCAGAATGGAAGGCGTTCCTGGAGCGCGGCATCCACATGCACACCGTAGTTCGCACGGTATTACCGATGCGACACCCATTGCCATCATGCTTCCGTTGTTTGTTATCGGAATATTGATCTGTTTTAGAAAGAAGCTCTTTCCGAGCACCTAGTCTTTGTGATGGGAGTAGACTTGCCCAACAAGAAGCACTACTGGACACAAGTTTTCCTGGTCACGACACTGGCGTCGTGTGGATTGGGATTTGCGTCTGGGTTTGGCGTCGAACTGTTCTACAGACCTTGGATGAAAGCTGAAACGAGAAAATGCGCAATCCCGATTCTGATTCCGACCCATCCTTCTATCAATCCATTGGTGCAACCAGGAGCGATAGCAATTAAGCCTGAACCCACTGCTCCAATTGTAGTCAAAGAACCTCAATATTCAACAACCGGTGTGATACATAGCAATTGCAGGTTCGACATATCTGCCTGGAAATATGAGCCAATTGGTCCAGGGGAGTATGATGGCACGGCCGCCAAGCATAAATTGATACACGGTCAACTACCCCGTCCCATGGTTTTTCCGAGCTTAGAGTCGTTGACTAAACGTCCTAATTCAGCCGGGTACTAGTTGGCACCTCAAAATCGATACTCCGCAGAATTTTCCAGCGGCGCATCGTTCGAAAACTGGCGCCTCCCTGAGCTCCGATCTCCGTCAAACGATTGTCATACCGCTCGGCTACTATGCAGCGACTGGCTAAATCAGCCATAGAAACCCCTCCCCCAGTTTTTAGTCCCACGCCTCCCCGAGGCGGCTATTGGACTGCTCCAGGAGCAAGAAATGAACTATCAATCTGTTGAAAGTTTGCCGCAACCACTCCCACAGGAAACTCTAAATCAGAAGCCTTTCAGCGAAGATCAAAGACTGCTGGATCAATCCAATTCAGAAGAAATTGGCAACGCGCAATCGGAGCAAGATGGAGCCCTTGCCAAATTGCAGCAAGATTATCTAGCCGCTTTCACTGATTCCAACGCCTTTCAACAAAGTTCTGGCAACACTGCCGACTTGCCCCCTTTCACATTAGCCAGCGATGACTTCTCACCTGCAAATGATGCCACTCAGCCTGATCACCCCCAAGAAAGTGGCGGCGTCTTCCCGGTAGTCGGTGACATCATAGGCGGTGCCGTCACACATGTGATACAGCACCCGGGCGACGTCCTGATGTCTGCGGCGACAGGCATAGCTTTAAGTGCTGCAGTAGGGACAGCTGCAGGGATAATCGCGGTAACCGCACCGGCGTGGGTGACCGTTGCCGGCACAGTAGCGCTGGTAGGCGCGGGTCTGGGTTTGCTCGGTATAGGTGTTGCCGCGGAAGCTCCAGAGTTGATTGCCAATGCTCAGACAGTTTTTGACCCATCAGCCCACACAGCAGATGAAGTTGCTAAAGCACATGAGGGACTTCAGGAGTTCGCCGGTGATGCTGTGGATTTCACGGCTGGTCTGGTCGGCGGCGGCGCCGTATTCAAACAAGCATCGACGTTTGCATCAAAAATGTTCGGAAAACCTGCTGTTGCCGGTGCAGAAGCAGCCACCGTCGAAGCATCAGCTGCAGCTGCCGCAGAAGCATCAGCCACCGCCGAAGCATCAGCTGCCACTGCAGCATCAGCGGTCGGCGACGTAGCAACTGCGGCCAAGGCACAGTTGCTAACAGGTCTGAAAGGCGAAGAGTTGATAACAGCATTAAGAGTGACGGCTGAGCAAGAAGGCGAACGTAGCGTAATAGGTACAGCCGTTAAATATCTAAGTAATCCGGCAGACATAGCTGAATTTGCTGACCAATACGCAGGTATGACTGCTATGGACTTCATCAAATCCGCAAACTACATACGGCGCACGCCTTTCTTCAGCGACGAAAGAGCATTGATGGAGCCGTGGCTTAAGGCGGCAGAAGTGTTTGAGACAAAAGCATTGCCGTTGATGCGAGAATCGGCCGGAAAACAGAGCTTCTGGAACAAACTTTCGCCGACAGAATTGCGAAATGAAGAGAGAATGCTAGCAGGATTGGAGTCAGGGCTGAAAGCCGATCGATTGATTGGTGACGTGGATGCTGCCAATCTCGCAATAAATAATCCCGGGCAAGCCGTGAGCTGGATCGGGCGACCAGGAGAAATCGAATCTTTCCTCGATGAATACAGATTTACGCATCCGAATTTTAGAGCAGAGGTAGAAGTAGCCATAAAGAGTGGAGTAATTCCAAGTGAAAGAGCTGCTCAATGGAAAACGGCTTTAAGTGAGATACCCGAATCGCCAAACGCGGCAATCGCATCAATCGTCGTGGATGGAAGTGGCCCAAAAATATTTCAGGCTGTAGAAGAAGCAGCGCAAAGAAGCATTTTGCCAACAGAACAGTATGCTCTGCTTCACCTTAAGAACCCTGATGCAATTAAATCCTTCGCCGCCGAATGGGATTCAAAATTCCCGAATAAAGACCTTTTGGCAATGAGAATCATGCAGGCGCTGGATAACAAAATGGTGCAGCCAAGAACCGAGAATGACTGGGTCAAGGCAATGGAATTCCTCGGACAGAAAGTTTCCAACGCATGAGGTGCTCTACAATTTGGCTGAGCGCTTGGTTGGTCGGCAACTGGACTATCAACTAGCAGAAACAAGCTCTGCTCAATCCTTGAATTGATACTCCGCAAAATTCTCCAGCGGAGCGTCGTTGGAAAACGGGCATTCGATCTTGTGGATCGCTTCAAATTGATGTTTTTTGCAAAACACGCTGAGTTTGATACGCTTGTGTTTGCATGACTCGGCTTTGCAGTATTCAGGACCATACTCTTCGCTGAGTCCACTCCAATAGTCCTGGTATTTCTTTCGCAATTGATTGTTGTTCAAATAAACAACCGCACTTCCGCGCTGCTCTTTTTGATCAATCCAAAAATTTGATGTTCCATCATTCGAGAGAATCTTGTCCAAAAACTCAGTAAAGCTGCGACTGATCACAAGATAGTCAAATTCACCATTGTCTAAATCAATGATCGGATAGATACCATCTGGGTTGCTAAGATCAATGGCAATCAAGTTGCCGGTGGGCAATTCGCAAAATGGCATCCAGCTTTTGGGCAACTTCGATCTGTCTGTATCCAACGCTTTCTGCAATGACAAAATGGAATATCTGTCGAAGAGTTTTACGTCCGCACACCGTTCGTAAAACGTTCTCATATCGTCAGGCAGTCCATATCCGAAGCGCGACGAGATCAAGGCAATACCCTGAGTAAGTAAAGAACCAGTCGCCTTGAAGGCTTTGTGTTCGTTGAAGATGTGTGTAATCAAAACTCTGATATCGCTGATCGGAGCTCGCGTTGGAGCGACTGGCTTTGCGGCAGCATCCTGTAGCAATTTAATCGCTTCTTTCGCGCGGTCTGTCGGAACAAACAAGTGATCGTGGTGATACGCAGAGACAGCATTTAGCGGAATATCGGCTTCAGCCACAATTCTGGACATCGCTGCGAAAAAACCAACAGCATTGAGATCCGAATTTACTTCGCACGTGATCAACGACCAGGTGCCATCGTATGCAAGAGAAGCGGCATCAGCAGCGGACTTTTCGACAGTGAGGGAAACACCTTCAGTCTCACGAAACATACAAATTGGTTCGATTTTCAAAGACTTAAATTCGCTTTCGCTCACCGTGCAAAACACAAACGTTTCGTCATGCAACCGAGGTTGTATTGAAGACAGCAATACTTGCAAATTTTTCTCTGCCATACGTTTCCAGTCCAGGTTCGGCTGTCGCTTTATCAGCCTTCGACCAACGAGGGGACGATGGCTCTTATTCCCGGTTTGGACCGGGATTCCAACCAATTTCGCTATAGAGCCACCTTATGAGACACTGGAGATAGTAATAGCCCGAACCTGAACAGGAGAATACAGGCTATGGAGTTCCACGGTAGAAGACGCGTCCAGCGACCGCAGACACAAAGTTCGGGTGGAAAGGGCCCGGGTAGCGGAAATCGTATTGGCACCGATACTCCTGACGGTGACTCGAACAGAGTTGTGCTCACTCGAAATCTGACAGTCAAGGAACTCGCGAAGAAGCTTGCGGTACAAGACACAGTGGTCATCAAACACCTGTTCTTAAGAATGCAACA
>JBGAVL010000363.1:0-5496 GCA_044228145.1 Obscuribacteraceae bacterium (SeqCode) | reverse complement strand
TCGAAGTTTCCGGAGGAATCACTCTGGAGACTTTGGACCGCTACTTGATAGCAGGCGTCAACTTCATATCTGTCGGCAGCTTGACCCACTCAGTCAAATCTATAGATATCAGCCTCGAGGTTGAGATAGGCATATGACAACGACAATGAACAATACGCAACGTCACAAGAGTGAGAATTGCGAGCGTACAGAAAAGCTCATTCAAGAAATCAACGAACTAAGAAAGAAACGCAACGCAGTCATTCTGGCGCACAACTATCAGATTCCTGTCATTCAAGACATTGCGGATTTTGTCGGCGATTCGCTGGGACTCTCGCGTCAAGCGGCTGCCACCAAAAGCGACGTCATAGTCTTTTGCGGCGTACACTTCATGGCCGAGACAGCCGCCATACTGTGTCCTGAAAAGCGCGTTTTGATTCCTGATCTGGAAGCCGGCTGCTCACTGGCCGCATCCATAACACTTGATGGACTGCTCAATTGGAAGGCAGAACATCCAGGCGCTGTCGTCGTCTCCTACGTAAATACGACAGCCGCCATCAAAGCCGAGTCCGATTACTGCTGCACCTCGGGTAATGCCCTGCAGATAGTCAAATCGATCGATATGGACAAAGAGATTCTTTTCCTGCCGGATGTCTTCCTTGGTTCATGGGTTAAGCGCATGACCGGGCGCGAAAACATGCACATCTGGATGGGCGAATGCCACGTTCATGCGGCCATCCATCCGCGTGCCATCGACGAAAAAATGAAAGAGCACCCGCAAGCGGAACTTCTGATTCACCCGGAATGCGGCTGCTTGACACCATATCTCGATCGCGTAGCCAGACTGGATCAAGGAGACCAACTGAAAGTCGCATCCACTGAAGGCATGATCGTAAGAGCCTGCCAATCACCTGCAAAACAATTCGTCGTGGCGACCGAAGAAGGAATCCTGCATCGCCTCAAAAAAGAAAATCCGGACAAGGAATTCATTCCCATCCAGGATGAGATGAGCTGCCAATTCATGAAAATGATCACTCTGGAAAAACTACATGCGGCGCTGGCGAACGACCAGTTTCTGGTGACCGTTCCGGAAGAAGTGGCAGCAAAGGCCAGACTATCCATCGAGAGAATGGTGGCAGTAGGGTAAGGGCGCCAATTGGCCAATCGCATTGCAGCGTTTTGCGTTTCTAAACCAACAGGCAAGTACAAGGAGTACGACCATGCCTGAACTTCACACAATAAAAGTAGATGTAGCAATTATCGGCTCAGGTCTGGCAGGGCTTCTGCTCGCCCACGAACTGGTAGCCGGCGGCAGACGCGTCCTCGTCGCCACCAAAGCCTCACTGCTAGATTCAAACACCAGATACGCACAAGGCGGACTGGCGGCCGTTCTGAAAGACAACGTCACTGATTCTCGACAGGCGCATTTAAAGGACACGATTAAGTCCGGAGCCGGTCTTGTCAATGAGGCTGTAGCTGAGCACATTATCAATGGCGGTGCCGAGCTTGTTGCAAGATTGACCGAGCTTGGTGTTCACTTCGATAAGACGGGTGCAGGAATACCTTCCTTGCATCTGGAAGGCGGTCACACCAGCCCGCGCGTTTTGCACAGCAAAGACACCACCGGCAAAACCATCGCCGAAGGGCTGGCCAATTCGCTGAAAGCGAAAGCAGCCAACCTGCAAGATCTGAATCGACCGATTATTCTCGAAAATGCATTTGCGCTCGATTTGCTCAATTATCAAGCGACTCCAATTGCTCCGCGTTTAGTCACAGGCGTTCTTTTGCTGACAGAAGAGGGTTTGGTGTCTGTGGCGTCTACGCATGTGGTGTTGGCAACCGGAGGCGTCGGACAGATTTTCGCGCGTACAACCAATCCGTCAGTTGCCACCGGAGACGGTATCGCCCTTGCCGCACGAGCAGGTGCAAAACTTGCCGATCTCGAATTTGTTCAATTCCACCCGACCGCGTTTTGCAAAGAGGGTCATCCTGCTTTTCTTATCTCAGAAGCTGTCAGAGGACAGGGAGCCGTTCTTATTGACGACCGCAACCACCGCTTCGCTTTTGACTTCCATAAAGATGGTGAGCTTGCCACACGCGATACGGTTGCAAAGGCAATTCACGAGACTATGAACGAACGCAATTTAGAGAGCGTGTTCCTCGATCTCAGACCAATCGGGCAGAATATAGAATCCAAGTTTCCAAACATCGTATCAACCTTGAGGCAGCTGGGAGTCGATCCGCTGAAGGAAGCGATTCCGGTCTGCCCGGCAGCTCACTATTACATGGGTGGAATAGTGGCAGATGCCAAAGGACAAACCAGCCTGGCCGGACTTTACGCTCTAGGTGAATGTGCCGCCACCGGCCTGCACGGTGCCAACAGATTGGCAAGCAATTCGCTTTTGGAAGCCGGCGTAATGGCGCTCAATTTGGCCAGACACATCAATGCGCAGCCGTTTAAGGCTATTCCTTATAAGAAAACGGCCAAGCTCGCAGAGGCATGGCTGGCGCACTGCAAACCCTTCGCCGTGCCCACAGACAGAGACGAACTTAAGAAAATGATGTATCGAGGAGCCGGACTGGTGCGCAATGCAAAAGGTCTGGAAGAACTTTCCCAACAGCTTGATTCCATTTCCATATCCAGAACAGGCATAGATAGATATGAGCGTGAATCAGCCAACATGCTTCTGGTAGCAAAGTTGATAGCAAAGGCATGCCACTTGAGAAAGGAGTCGCGCGGCGGTCACGTCAGGGCCGACTTTGCATCTATAAATAATTCCGATTTCCAGCACCACATTACGTTTGAGCGCGGTGCATGGAGGACGCAAACTGTCAGACCCGACACCTTCACATCGGCAGATCGCGCAGTATCACTGGGTCGTCGGTGAAGCTAAAGCGCATTAACTTTATCTCTACAATTTCCCTTGGCAGCCCTGTCAAAGAACGAGTGTATGTGCATCTAGAGTACTTAGCGGTCAATATTGGCTGGTACTACTTGGATGTTCTAAAACGCTAGATAAAGGTATACACTTGTATCAATATTTAGGTTGTCTTTAGTTTTTTTGCGTGTTCCAGTTAAGAACGGCTCGGGAACTTACTCGGTAAGTCCCAGGTCCTCACTTGCGTATTTCTCTCCCCTTCTCACTCTCACCCCATCCGGAGTGCACCATGAATCCCCGCACCAAACTGCTCATAGCTCAGCCAGACGGAGCAAAGCTCGTCTCTTTGCTCTTGTGGTTGGAGCAATACACAGATTTGGAAGTAGTGGGCACCACTTGCAGTGGCGACAAACTGGCCGCCTGCACATCCTTTCATCAGCCCGACGTAGTCCTTCTCGACTTCAGCCTTCTGGCGCAGGACCAACCGGCTGCCACGGCAAAAATCAAATCGGTCGCTTCGCTGCCTGCCATTCTGGTCATGCACGAGAGTGATATCGCTCCGATGGAGTCAGCCTTGAGCAAGGATCTCGACGGCTACATCAATCCCAAGCTCGCGCTCAGCGAATTGACCGAAAGCATTCGCAAAGCAGCGCAAAAAAGCGTTGTTCCCATGGCCGCAGCATACGTGCCGGCTACCATGGCAGGTTAGGCAAGTTTATCCCGCCAAAAGCGTCGTCTCCAGCACGATCCCAAAAGGGATTGTGCTGGTCTACACTGAGGGTGTTTACGAAATCTCGCCCTGTAAATTGGCAGCATGACGCCGGAAATTTTATATCTCTACTCATTTGCGTTTTCGATGACAGTGATCTCACTGACGACCTGGCTTCAGTCCGCTATCGAAGCGCGCATGAAAAAGCAAAGTGCGCAGACCACCCAGCCCGGAGCATCAATTGGCACCGGCACCGGCACTCAAGTTTTAGTTCCGCAGACTCTTCGTCCTGTGGAAATCGGCTACATGCTAAGAGGGGGCGACACCAATCATGCGCTTCTGGTCATGGGCGTAGATCTTTTGCAGCGAGCGGCAAAACTCCAACTGGGTGCATCAATTCCAGAACCGGCCGAGTACGAAAAAAAGATGTGGACGCTGGCCAAGGATACGGCCAAAGAATGGGCTCTCAAAAAGGCTGATCCTTACATGCCGCCCGACCCCAAAAAGAATCCGGTCGGATTTGTCAAAAGAATCTATGACATTTATTTGTTTTGCACCCAATCTTTGAAGCTGGTTGTAAAGGACGTAATCGCCGATCCTCGGCAGCTCAAGCGCTACTTCTCGATGGCCGGCGTCATGCGTTTGCTTGCCGATTTCATCTCGGCCGGATATCAAAACGCATTTGACAATTCGCTCAGATCGTATTTGGTTGAACGCAACTTGCTGGTTAGTGAGGACAGGCGCAAAGAAGCGTCAGGAAAAATCGCGCTGGTGGGAATTTCGATTTTCGCCGTTGTTTTTCTCTTTGCGCTTGCCGTTGTCGGCAATTCCAGCGGCATTCCCCATATGTTCATCGCGGCCGCGATTATGTCAGGCTCGGCGATTGTCTCGGCATTTTTCATTACAGCCATTTTTGCAGTGCGTGAGTTTTTGCCCTACCTTACAGAATTTGAATCTCTTGCCACTATTCTCAACAGAGAAAGTTGGCGCCTCAGAGTTTTGAAAAACGCTAGAAGAGCAATGATGCTGTTCTTGACCTTCGTAGCTCTGGGAGCCTCTTCTCTCGTCTTCATCGGTGGCTTTCTGTGTCTCAGTTTGCTCGGCTTGAAAGACGCTCAATCATTGATTTTCATAAGCTTATTCCTGGCGTTTCCTTGCTTGAAAGCATTTTTGTTTCTTATGCGCAGCTGGAAATTGAAGCACACGGAAGTTGCCACTGCATATGGTGAAAAGGAGCTGGCCGAAACACGTAAGCGCCTCTCTGCCTTGAGACCGATCACCGCTCTCACAGAGGTTTTGAAGGAAGAAGACTACAATCCGGTATTCTCAGAGCTGATGGCCCTTTACGGCGTGGAAGCACTGATCCTATTGGCCTAGTGAACCCAACAGAAAGGAATCAAGCGTGGTGGCTGGAGAAAGGAACGAAGAGTGGTTTTGGAGAAACAAATTTCCTCGCCTCTTTGAAAAGTTCTGGAACTACAGCTGGGATTAGTCTGCTTGAAGTTCAGCCACAAAACTATCGATTTTCAATTTTACTTGATGTCGAATTGAACTGTACAAGCGAAAAATCTGGCTGGCTCTGCAAAGAAACACCCGGGACGAATTCTCGGACAGCTTGATACCGACGTAATTTTGATCGTCGCAATGCAGTCTTGCCATCAACTGCTCGATTTCACCGACACCATAATTGCAAAAGAGCGAAGTCTTTTGAGTATGCAAGCACGCGATTGTTTTGACGCCCCGCCTGAGAATCGACTCTTCTACCCAAAAACCAGTCAAATACCGGTAAGAGACCAGCTGATCCTGCTGGCTCTTAGGAAGCATCTCTTCTTCCCGCCGCTTTTTGCTCGCCTCAATCTCGTCCATTTCCTCTTGCAAATAGCCGAGCAATTCTCTATTGAAAAATTGCAACTTTTCGTTGCCATAAAA
>JBGAVL010000362.1:0-5499 GCA_044228145.1 Obscuribacteraceae bacterium (SeqCode) | reverse complement strand
CTCTTGTAGCATCGAGTTGAGCGAACTGAGCTCAGCTCTCACTGTTTCCGAATTACCAGCCTCCAGAGCCTTTTTCATGACCGCTCCGGCTTTGGCCAGTCGATCGATGAGCACTGCATCAAGAGTGGAATTCTGTTCGATGAGACTTTCGGTTTCTTTGATCATGGCTTCTGCCTGTATCAAAAGTTCAGGCTTCAATTGCCCGGGTTCGCCCAACTCAATGGGTCCGGACTCTAAAAGCGGATTTTTCTTTTTGGCGCTGGGCTGAACGCTTTGTCTGCCGGTGGTGTGAATTGCGCGTCCCAACTCCAGAAGTGAAACATCGAGGCCGGCTTTGAGCGACTTCAATTCTTCGAGGTTTTCGCGCGACAATGCCTCGCGCACCGACAGCATTGAGCGTTTTACTTTCTCTACTACTGCCTTATCGACGCGATCTCCGTATTTTTCAATGGTACGCTCGGCTTCAGCGTAAAGGGCTTCTGCCTGAACAGTCGTCGACACTTTCTCTTTTGTCTGGCGATCTTGGTCGGCGTACTGCTCCGCTTCTTTTTGCAGACTTTCCACTTCTTCCGGAGTCAAGCCGGTGCTGCGCTGTACAGTAATAGAGTGCTTGATGCCCGAGCCGTGGTCACGAGCGGAGCAATGCAAAATTCCGTCGGCATCGATGTCGAAGGTCACTTCAATCTTGGGCACCGACCTTGGTGCCGGAGGAATGCCATCCAGATGGAATTTGGCAAGCGACATATTGGCGTTGGCCACTTCGCGCTCGCCCTGCAGGACGTGGACTTCAACTGACGTCTGGCCGTCTTCTGTAGTCGTAAAAGTCATCGTGCGGCTGGTGGGAATAGTCGTGTTGCGTTCGATGATGCGAGTAAACAATCCGCCGGCCGTCTCAATTCCGAGAGACAGGGGCGTGACGTCGAGAAGCAGAACATCCTGCACTTCACCGGCCAGAATTGACGCTTGGATGGCGGCGCCCAATGCGACAGCTTCGTCGGGATTGACAGACTTAGACGGGTCTTTGCCGAAAAAACGGCGGATATTGTCCTGAACGGCAGGTATGCGTGTGGAGCCGCCCACCAGAATGATCTGCTCGATACTGTCGGGTGAGAGTCCTGCGTCTTCCAGCGCCTGGTGCAGCGGGCCGAGCGTCTGCTCAACCAGATGGTGGCTCAATTCGTTGAATTTGTTGCGCGTGAGCGTTGCTTGCAAATGTCTTGGACCGGACGCATCGGCGGTCAAGAAAGGCAGATTCACTTCGGTGGAGATAGCCGTGGAAAGCTCGATTTTCGCCTTTTCTGCTGTTTCTTTCAAACGCTGCCTGGCCATCAAGTCGCCGGAGATGTCGAGGCCTGTCGAGCTGTGGAATTCCTCCACCAGCCAATCGATGATGGTCTGGTCGAAATCATCTCCACCGAGGCGATTGTTGCCGCTGGTTGCCTTGACTTCGAAAACACCGTCGGTGATTTCCAAAATTGAAACATCGAAGGTGCCGCCCCCCAGGTCAAAAACTAAAATGGTGGCGTGCTCGGACAGACGATTGAGACCATAAGCCAGAGCCGAGGCTGTCGGCTCATTGATGATGCGCATGACATCAAGACCGGCTATTTGACCGGCATCTCGTGTAGCCTGCCTTTGCAGGTCGTTGAAATACGCCGGAACCGTTATTACCGCGCGACTGATTGCCTCGCCAAGATAGGCTTCGGCATCAGCTTTCAACTTCTGCAAAATCATCGCCGAGATTTGTTCGGGACTGTTGTCGACGCCATCGATATTGACGCGATAGTTTGTGCCCATTTCGCGTTTTATCGACTGAACGGTGCGTTGGTGATTTGTCACCGCCTGACGTTTGCCGAGTTCTCCCACCAGCCTTTCGCCCGACTTTGTAAACGCCACCACAGACGGTGTGGTGCGCGCGCCTTCGGAATTCTGCACGATATTCGGACTACCACCTTCCATAATGGCTACGCACGAGAAGGTGGTGCCGAGATCTATGCCGATGATCCGGTCACTAGTCATCAGAAACCTTTGCTGGTTGTGCTTCCGCTAAGTCTTCGCTGGGCGCGTTGGCGTCCTCTTCCGAAATTTCGTAGACTTGCACCGTCTCGTCCCCATCGACATCGGCGGCTTGCGGAGCGGTTAATTCCATGTCCGGCAATACATTTATGGGCGGAAGGTTTATATCGATTGTTTCCGTACCCGAACGTCTGTCATCCGTTTTAACCAGTTTTTGCAAGGCTTGATCGGCAGTTGGTGCTGGTGCAGGGGCTTCCGCTGCAGTTTCAGGCGGTGCTTCCGGCGCGGCTTCAGGCGGTACTTCCGGCGCTGCTTCAGCCTCAACCGCTGCCGGGGCTGGCTCAGCAGTCTCTGCGGTCTGAACCGGTGCCGCTTCTGCAGCAGCCACTTCCTCCACCCAATCCGGCGTTGCTGCAGGCGCGGGAGGAGCTGCGGCAGCCGCTTCTGCTTTAGCGGCTTCTTGCTCAGCGGCTTCTTCTTCGGACAGCGCAGCAGTCACGTTGACCAGCGCCGGGCGCAATACTCGCTCTTTGAACATAAATCCGCGCCTGAGCTCGTGAATAACTGTCGAATCCGGATATTCATTGGTGCGGATTTCCTGCACCGGTTCGTGCAAACGGGGGTCAAACGGCTCTCCGATTACGGTCAGAGGCTTGGCGCCGATTTGTTCCAGGCAGCGTGTAAAAGAATTGGCGCATAGCTTGAAAGCATCAAGAATGGCTTTGGCGTCCATATTGGGATTGAGCGTCTGTTGCGCTCTGTCCAAATCGTCAAGGGCTGGCAAAATTGCTTCAATTGCACGCAATGCACCATTGGATGCGAATTCTTCGCGCTCTTTCTCGGTGCGGCGGCGGTAATTTTCGAAGTCAGCCGCCATGCGCTTCAGGTGAGTGTCGGTCTCGGTATTCTTTGCTTCCAGCTCGGTAACTTGCTGCTCGAGGTCCCGAATGCGTTGAGTGTCGGCCGCCGAAGACTGCCCTTGCCCAGCCGGTTTTCCCATATCCATCCCGAAATCTTCAGGAGCCGCGTCTTCACCGGCATACATGGCACGGTAGAAAGCCTTGGCAGCATTCATGCGCGAGCCGCCCTTCTCTTCCTCTTTCTTGGGCGCCTCTAATTCCGCGAAAGGCTCACTAGCACCATTGCTTGGCGCCTGTGCCTCCTGACCCTCAGCTTCGGGTTTGGAAATTTTGTCTTCGTCTTCCGTGGACATTCAACCGGTCTCCCAAACTGATCTTGACATGCACTCGGATAAATTATCCGAAGCTAAACCAAATTCTCAACATTCAAAACACCCGCAAGAGCCGGGCTCTCGTTCAGACGTGTCTCGAGCATCCGTGCGCTCCGCGGCATTACCCTTCCGGCGCCAGATGAAAGAATCCCCCACAGAAGACTCCTCATATAATTCTAGGGTATTGATGACCTATTCTTGCTAGATTTGTCATTTAACAATATATGTAGCCACAATTGGCTGCTTTCTTGAAATCTCACCGGTTATATGGAGCGGGCTGTGGCAACCTACCTCGAACCCCAGGCGCGTCTGGCAATTTATGCAGAAGGCGAATTTGGAAAAAAACACGCAAAGACGGCTGAAGGCGTAATCAGATACGGGCGAAACCCGGTGGCGGCGGTCATTGACAGCGAAAAGTCCGGTTCTACCGTTCGCCAGGCGGTGGGCTTGAACTGCGATGCGCCTATTGTGGCATCCGTCCAAGACTCTCTCAAACACTCGCCGACAGCGCTTTTGCTGGGAACAGCCTGGACGGGCGGGCAATTGCCGCCCCACTGGCGCAAAGACATAATTAAAGCGCTTGAATCCGGAATGGACGTAGTCAACGGACTTCATGATTTTCTGGAAAACGACGACGAAATCGCCTCAATTGCAAAGCGTCACGGAAGGCGCCTCTTCGATGTGCGAAAACCGCCAATGCCACTGCCTGTCGGAGCCGGGCTTGCAAAGGATTTGAAACAGCATGTCGTCCTCACTGTGGGCACGGACTGCTCAGTCGGAAAAATGACCGCTTCTCTGGAGCTTGATGTCGAGGCTAGGCGCCGCGGCATACGCAGCAAATTTGTCGCCACCGGACAAACCGGCATCATGATCTGCGGAGAAGGCATCGCCATAGACCGTGTCATCGGAGACTTCATGGCAGGCGCCACCGAACAGATGGTCATGGACGCAGCCAGAGATCACGACTTTGTGTTTGTCGAGGGGCAGGGATCGCTCTCTCATCCCGGTTTTTCCGGAGTTAGCCTGGCCCTTATACATGGCTCGGCACCGGCAAGCATGATCCTGGTCACCAAAGCCACCAAGACCAATATTTGCGAATTGCCGCTGCCCTTGCCGTCCCTGACCACGACCGTAAAAGCAAACGAGCACATGGCGTCACTTTTGAGACCTTCAAAAGTTGTAGGAATTGCCATGAACACCTGGGGAATGAGCAAAGAAGATGCCGACCGAGCCATTGCCACCGCTCGCGAGGAAACCGGGCTGCCCTGCCAGGATCCCGTGCGTGATGGGGTAAAAGAACTTTTCGACGCGATCATCGCCAATCAGGAGAACACCAAGTGAAGACAACTACGCGCGCCATCAGTCTGACTTTCGAGCCACTGGAGATGACCACCACACATCCGTTCGGCATCTCATATGGGACATCGGAAAAGACACACAACGTGCTGGTCAAACTCGAGTATCAAGGATTGACCGGACTGGGAGAGGCTGCACCAGCCGAATATCACAATGAAAGTCAGGCGACAGTTCAAGCGGTTCTCGGCACGTTTGCCAGAGAGGACATTCTGGGAGACGATCCGTTTGCCATCGCCGAAATTTCTCGTCGCATGGATAAATCCATCGCCGGAAATGCTTCTGCAAAGGCGGCTATCGAAATGGCCTTGCACGATCTGTGCGGGAAAGTCTTGAGCTGTCCAACTTATAAGATGCTTGGACTGGCCAATCTGCAAGCGCCGATTACCGACTTCACAATCGGCATCGCCGATCCGGACATGATCGAAAAGAAAACCAGAGAAGCGGTCAGCCAGGGGTACAAAGTTCTCAAAGTAAAACAAGGCACCACATTCGATCACGAGATTATCAAACGAGTACGCAAAGCCGCGCCGGATCTCCCTCTGCGCGTAGATGCCAACGGCGGCTGGACTCCAAAACGAGCCATTGAGATGTCCAAATTCCTGCACGACAACGGAGTGCAATTTATCGAACAACCTTTGCCGAAAAATGCTCTCTATGATGATTGGAAAATGGTAAAAGAAGGCTCACCTATCCCGATTTATGCAGACGAAAGCATTTGCCGCTCCAACGATGTGGCCAGACTGTCTGGTGCCATAGATGGTGTCGTCGTCAAGTTGGCTAAAACCGGTGGACTGCTGGAAGCACTGAAAGTAATCCACACCGCTCGCGCATTTTCCATGCAGATTATGTTTGGCTGCATGATTGAATCTTCAGTGGGTGTAACCGCTGCTGTTCAT
>JBGAVL010000361.1:0-5518 GCA_044228145.1 Obscuribacteraceae bacterium (SeqCode) | reverse complement strand
CATCGATTATCAAAAGCTCTTGAAAAAGCTTGAGAAGGGCGGCTTCTCCCACGATATGAAACACCCAGGCCCCTTGTGTCGGATGATTCTAGGATCAATTGCCGTAGACGTTCTTCCGGCAAAAGAAGACGTTCTTAGCTTCAGCAACGCCTGGTATCCGCTGGCGGTGGAAACAGCAATTTCTTTCAAGTTGCCTAATGACCGATTAATTCAGATAGTTAATGCACCTCTTTTCGTATGTACAAAGATCGATGCCTTTTCGGATAGAGGAAAAGGCAATTACATGATGAGCACGGATCTCGAAGATATTGTTGCCATTTTGAACTGGCGCAAAGAGTTGTGGCAAGAAGTCTGGTGTGCGCCTAGCGAGGCAAGAGAGTTCCTGAAGAAATCATTTGCAGATTTTCTTGAAGATGGCAATTTCCTTGAATCTTTGGACGGCTTTCTTCCGTATGGAGATGAGAAACGAAAACCGATAATTCTGCGCCGAATGACAGCAATTAGTGAAATTCCGTCAGCGGACAATCTTTCAGGTTCGATTGAAATTGCATACAACACTAATCCAATCGAAGCTCGTTTAGTTACCTGCGAACATATACCGGACGAAATTCTATTTCCAACCATCCGCCTGGAGAACACAGAGCAGATGAAAGCACTGCTGGAATCACTCAAACTGCCAGAATCACTTCACAAGCTTCCAAAAGACGTTAGTCGTATTTACCTTTTCACAAATATCAACTTTTCTATTCTCACCACCTTAAGTCTTTTGCCGCCTCAAGTGAGCTATTGAAAAGTTTATTCCTACGCTCATTAAATGCACCTCAAGCGTTTGTCGCCTTCAGATATCCGTTGTTTCATTCTAAAAAGCGAAGTCCGCTTTCGACAGTCGATACGCAACACTCTCGCCACCAAATCGTGACCGCGTATCAACGAAAGAGGCGCCAAGCTTTTCAACTGCTTTGCGCGGGCGAAGATTGTTTTGGCCAGCGAGAGAGAGAACACGATCGACATTCCTGTTAATTTGGAATATCCATTAAAGACCAGTCAGTTTACAAAGACCTCAATGTAAAACGAGTCGTGTAATGCGTGTTACACTGCCGCGACAGATGTTACACCACAGACTGATGGAGGTTGAGATGGCGGATGTATCCAGAAGGCATCTTTTGACTGCTGCTGCTGTAGCAGGGGGTGCGGTGCTGCTCGGTAACAGCGCGGTCGGTGCACAACCGACATCCAAGGTTGGTACGACTAAATACGATGTCAAACCGCTGCCTTTTAACCCAGCCAAGCTGCAAGGTATCAGTGAAAAATTGATCGTCTCGCATCACGACAAAAATTATGCCGGTGCCGTAAAGAGACTGGGCACCATCGAGGAGAAAATTGCACAACTGCCTGCTGATGCCGCTCCCTTCCAGATGGGATCGTTGAAACGCGAAGCGCTAATCGCTACCAATTCGATGATTATGCACGAATACTATTTTGAAAATCTGGGCGGCGATGGCAAGATCGGTGGCGAAATTAAAAACGCTATTACCAAACAATTTGGCTCTGTTGAAGCCTGGGAGCATGATTTTAAACTTACTGGTCAATCACTATCGGGCGGCTCTGGCTGGGTGATTCTAGCCTACTCGCCTAGAGACAAAAAGCTTCTCAACGTCTGGAGTTCAGACCATCAAGTTTCTCTGGCCGCTGGTGTGCCGATTCTGGTAATGGATATGTACGAGCATGCGTATCAGATGGACTACGGCGCCAACGCCAATTCGTATATTGATGCCTTCTTCGCAAACATAGACTGGCAACGTGTAGACAATCGAATCAACAACCTCAAATTTAGCTAATAAACGTCGTAGTCTGATTTCGATAGCCTATACACAACACTCTCGCCACCAAATCGTGACCTAGTGTCAACGTAGACGGCGCCAATCTTTTCCACTGCTTTCCGCGAGCGAAGATTGTTTGGGCCAACGAAAAAGAGAACATGATCGACATACTTAAAAGCGTGATCCAGCATCAGCTTTTTGAGTTCGCGATTGTATGTTCCACCCCAGTATTTGGTGGTCAAAAATGTCCAGCCAATCTCGATTTCGCTGACCTTTTCGTCGAGTCCATAATATCGAGACGAACCTATGACTTCATTGGTGAGAACATCCAGCACAACCAACGCGCCACCACATTCGATGGCACTGTCGAAATAGCCTTTGAAGACTTCTTCTTTGTATCGATCAGATTGCGGGTGTTGCTCCCATATCTGGGGAGCGGATGCTGCCAAATAGAGCGCGTCATAATCATCAAGGCGCAAAGGTCTCAGTTTTAGAAGCTTGCCGGTCAACGTTCGAGGTCCGGCGAAGAATGGCTTGCCGTGACCAAGCACGACTGGGTGGAGGTACATACGATACTCATCGATGAGACTAAGGTCTGTCAGGCTTCGCGCCAATTCTGGTCCGGTGCAGTCAATCTCCCCGTCGAGTTCGGTCTTCAGCCGCCTTATCACCGCTTCCAGGTCATCCGTGACAAGAGTAGCGTTCGGACCGACCGACTTTAATGAGCGCGACACAACCCACTTCGGCTGTTTTCTCCACGCGTCCGCAAACTCTCTTTCCGCCGCGTCCCACTCAGGTTTGTCCTCGTCCCAATAGCGCATGACTTCGTACATGCGGCTACCGTACACGCTGCCCACCAGACCTCGCACTTGATCGATGTAGTGACGAAACAGCACCGGACATGGCACAGGCAACGACATATAGTCGACGTAGCCGTCCAGTGACTGGTTCATTCCAAAGACGAGCTTCGCCATGCTTCAAATCTCCATCCGGGGTTCTTCAGTTTAGCGCCTTCACTTTTCCCTTGATGGTTCCCCTCGAGCAATCGGTTTTACTTTGAAATTGCTCATATAGAGGAGCGTTACAACAGACCCACTTTGCCTTCCAAACGCCTGGTGCTGCAGCCTCTTTTGGTGAACTGCCCCAGCGTCCATCAAGCTGCTTTCCATCTGCTGAGACTGACGCTGTATATGTCCCTAGAGCAATTCCATTGCGCTTGCGCGCTTCGACACCAGTCAAGGTCAGGGAATTGGTTTTGGCATTGTAATTGCCGACGAAGAGCTCGTCGCCGCTGAGGCCCTCTTCGGGAGCGGTCCAGATAAAGTAGCCACTAAAGCCTTTGCCTTTGTCCGCTCTCAAGATCATTTTCGCTTTCCACTTTGCCGTATCCGCACCTTCAACTATCCAGCTACCTTGCTTCGGCGCGCCCGCAAATGCGGGTGACACAACCATCGCAAGACATGCTGCGATCAAGAAGCAACGATACTTCATTGTCCCCTCCAATTGATCTTTTCTTCACTGCAGTATATCAAGGACCGCAGTTGGCTCTGGTGCCGCGGTAAGCTGCACCGGCAAACCACTCCTAAAACTCCTCCAGCTTCTCAATCATCATGTTCTGATAGCTGTCAACTTCGTCATCATTCTCCGATGCTTTTGAATTACTCTGGTTGTTTCGCAAAATTTTCAATGCTTCGTCTCTGACCCAGGATGGGCAGGTTGCGTCCACTTTGAGATGCGCAAAAGCGAGACCAATTATGCTTGGTTCGTACATGTCTGGCAGAACGACTTCGGCTTTGCTTAATACACCCCAATCTCCCATCAGGCGCTCAAAGAATTTCTTGCTGTCCCCACCTTTGTTTCCTTTGCGCCAACGAAGGAATTGCTCCAACAAGTCCGCGCCCTCATCGTTTCCGTGAGGTGCACACTCATTAACGCAATCCCAGTAGAACAGATCATCCAAAACCTCGCGTGCCAGCGGATGGTATTTGCTCCAATCAATGAGTAAGTCGTCCCAGCTTTCTGGACTTTTTGGCTCCGCTTGTTTCGCCAACCATGCATCCTCGTACGCCTTTACTGCATCATCGGAACTCGGTAGCTCCTTGAACCTCAACGTGGCCCATTCTATAAATCTATCGAAATCGAAATGTTCAACCTTGGCCATCCGCTTCCTAAAACTGGGAAGAATCTCTAACATCTCAGCGCAGAGTCGCCGAAGCAACTCGGCATCGTACGGGCGAGCTGGCGGATGTGGTCCATGCACTCTCTCAGCCTCTTCAATTCGAGCTAATCCATACTTCGTGTCTGGGATGTGGGTCGGAGGACCTTCGAAGTCATCTCCCTTGCAGATGTTGCTTACATACTCAATTTCGATCTGCTTGCCCTTGTTCAAGACTCGTACTCGCGGCAATTTTTTAAGCCGCTCGTGGTATGCGTCGAGGTAGCCAGGCATGCCGAAGTAGTCTCGGTCATTGCGGAAATGCGGTCTGATCATCAGCCATGCGGGATTCTGACCAAAGTCAGGAGCACCCTCTTCGAGAAGTTTCCCTGCGAGCCAAAATGGACCGAAGTTAACTGACCTGAATGTCTTTGCACTGACCAGGACTTTCAAAGCTCTGCCTCGTCCTACAACTCCGTCTGCCCCGATGGTGGACGCATGTATTTCGACATGGCTTTGAGGTATTTCGGATCTTCGTTCGCGAAGATTTCGCGCCCTCCGCAAAAATACGCGCGAGCGAGAATATCCACAGCGAACTCCTCGTCTTTCCCTAGCTCGAACAAACACTCGCCCAACCTAAGAAGGCTGAATGCGTGCGTGCCGAGCCCCTGAAGATTATCCGCGCCTGCGTCATAGTCCTTATTCAGATAATTGAGATCTCCAATAGCCCCGGCGATGAACAAGCGCGCGAATGAATCCTGCTCACCATCTTCATCTTCGTAATCATCATTGCTTGGCGCACACTCCGGAGCTACATCGAATGCTTCCCACAGTTTAGCGATAGCGTCGGGGTAATTTTTCGAGTCAGCCAACTTGACGGCGTCGAGACACATGTTGCGGACCTTGTCGGCAATGGGGTCGTTCGAGTACTCGCGCTCCAAATGCAGATCTATGAGCAGCAGCGCATCATTCCAGCCTTTCGCGCGCTTGCCCAATTCCGACATGGTCGACAGCAGAAATTGATAGTACTTCTGTTGCCCTTCGAACTGCCCGTAGCCTTCCATCATGTACGCTTTGCGAAAACATTTTGCGGCTTCGTCCTTGTTGCCCGAGTCGAGATGACACCGTCCGAGCGCTAAATGAATGTACGCCGGATTGTCTTCCTCTTCAAACAATGCCAGCTCCAACTTCTCAATTGCATTTTCGTATTGCCCAATGCGCCAGTACGCACTGCCCGCCGCGTATATTGCAGCCACCATTACCGGTGTCATTTCCGAATTCTCTGCTATCTCAGAAGCCACAAGGAAGGTCTCAAGCGCTTCCGAGAATTTGTCTTCATAGAGCAGTTCCTGTCCTTTTACGCACAGCTGCCTTACTCTGAAATTGTCCATCACAACTTTGTCTGCCGATGATGCATCGAGCAAAACAAACACTCTCGCCTTCTGACTTTCAGCCTCTTTAGCCAGACTCGCCAGTTTCGTCAAAAGACTGGAAAGATCCTTTGCTTTCCATCCGTCAAAATACTCAAAATTGAGCAACTTTT
>JBGAVL010000360.1:0-5526 GCA_044228145.1 Obscuribacteraceae bacterium (SeqCode) | reverse complement strand
GCCAGCACGAGCTAGCCGCCATGCTCCTGGAGAGCTGTGCCAAAATTCATCCCAATGAGCCTGTAATCAACTATGAGCTGGGATTTTCCTTAATGTCGCTCGGTCGCTTCCACAAAGCAACCCGGTATTTCGAGAAAGCGCGAGAGAAAGAAGGAGACTTTGATACTACTCTCAACCTCGCCGTTTGCTACAGCTTAACCAGACGAATCGATGAAGCAAAAGGCATGCTCAAGCAGCTTGAAGATCTCGCCCTGGAAGATGACGAGAAGAAAGAATTAGCGCATCGAAAGACGGTTCTCAAAAGACTCGAGCGCATGCAAAACAAGTCGGTTTTCACTTACAGAGACTGGCTCTATATTTTGTATGGCTCAATTTTGCTTCGCCCGCAAATCGAGAAAGGAAAAACCGTAGAAGGTCCGCAAAAGATTGCCATGACTCTGGCGCTTCTGAAGGGAGTATTTCTGGGTCTTCGCGTGGATATTGAGATCGTAGAATACTACAGCACCTATTCTCGTCCACTGGCCAAAGTCCTCGCCGATCTGCTTTCTCTTTCCAGCGATAGCTACAAAGGGCCAAACCGCCCTGAGCGAACGCTTTTGGTAATGTCCTGGGCGGCAGACATAATCGGACCTCATCGCTCTTTCACGGAAAACAATTATCAACGATTGCTCTTTGCTTATGGATTGCCGATGCAGGAGCCCTTGCCTGTGACACCGGATGTGGTGGGCTGTTTTATGGAAGAACTCTTCATGCCCTGGTCGGAAAACGTGCAAAAAGGCACGAGCACAGACTCGATCGCCGAAACAATTGTCGAAAAAGCGCTGACTCTGGAAAGCGATCCGGACTTCATCAATCAAATCGAAGAGGCAGTCAACTATTACGACGAAAGACGCGAATTTCTGGTCCTGGGAAATAGCTCCCTGTTTCCAGAGCGCCCCGAATACTCTGCCGAGGTGCATGAAAGCGTAAACCTGGAGATCCCCAGTGTCTAAGCATTTGAGGCGCTTGAAGATAACCGTGTCTTACGTCACTTGCCTGCCACTGTCTCGCATCGATTTCAGCGAACCGCTTCTTTTGCACGGGCTTTCAAAATATCTTCCATTAGCCGGGTTGTTAATCGGCACCTTGCTTTTTACGTTAAACAGCGCTCTGGCAATGTCAAAAGCAGAGCCGATCGTGTCTGCATTTCTGCTCACTTCGGCCTGGCTGATTCTAACAAACGGTCTGCACTTCGATGGATTGATGGATACAGCAGACGGTATCTTTTCTCATCAAAGCAAAGAGCGCATGCTGGAAATCATGTCCGACAGCCGGGTGGGAAATTTCGGCGCCATCGCCGGTTTTATAGTCCTTATCGGCAAGTTGGTCACTATCTACTCCCTTACTGGCGCGTCTTTAGGCGCCTGCTTGATTGTAATTCCGGCCTGGTCTCGCTGGTGCGAACTTTATGCGATCGGCAAATTTCCATACGCAAAAGAAGAAGGAAAAGGCAAGATCTGGCACGACACCACAGTGTTTCCCATAGACCTTTTCAAAGGAGCAATGCTACCGCTGGCAGTGACAGCCGCTTTTGGGCTGGCGGGTTATCCCCTGGTCTGGTCGGCTATGTTTTTTTGCATCGGCTCAGGCATCGTTTTCAGTCATATCATGAACCGCAAGCTGAGCGGTCAGACCGGCGATACTTACGGAGCCACTGTCGAAATGTCAGAGCTGCTCTGCCTTGTGGCGCTGGCAGTTTTCGCTTAAGATCTGAACCGATAGCCTATTCGATACAATATTCTTTGATATCGCCAAACAGGGTCTCCCATGCAAATTGCTACATCGACAATTAAGTACAGCGCCGTTAGTTTGTTGTGCAGTTTGTTATTGTCCGCTGCATTGCCCGGTCATTCGGCTACCGGCTCCCAGCAGGGAGTCGCTTTATACAAGCAAGGAAAGTATGCGGAAGCGTCCAAAGTGTTCGAGGCTGCCTGTCATAATCCTGCTACCGATCCCAATACCCTCTATTATTACGCTCTGACTTTGCATCAATTGGGAAATTATGACAAAGCCAAAAGTGCATATCAAAGAGTAGTTCAGCAATACCCCGGCTCCCCGGCTGGCAGAATGGCAGGGCAGGCACTTTCCAGTTTTGCAACCGGCGGCAGAACGGACTCCGGTTATGGTAGCACCCCTGGTGGCGCAGCGGAAAGCGGAGAATATCTTCCGGAACAAGCGAGAGTCTACTATACCCCCAGTCACTCCGGGCAAATAATTGTCGATGGATACGTCAATAACCGGCAGATCAAAATGATGTTTGACACTGGAGCAGAGTCTTGCGCTTTCGGTAAAAACCATTTGAAAGAGCTGGGCATTCCGGCACCCACAGGCATAGCGACCTCGAAAACGAGAGGCGTCGGTGACAGCGGTTTGATCGACACCTGGAATATGACCGCAACCATAAAAGTGGGCAACATTGAGAGAAAGAATGTACCGATATCGGTTCAAGAAGTAATGGTCGGAGATCCTTTGCTGGGGCAAACTTTCTTCAAGGACTTTACGTACACTATCGATAATGGCAGCAATACGATTCAATTTAATCGCAAGAAAAGAATGCCAGCCGTCTCTTACTCACGCGGATCAAGCAGCAGTGGCACAGATCGCAACTCTATCCCCTTTTTCAAAGTGGGAAATACGATTATGGTGACCGGCATCGTCAACGGAAAGTCCATGCGGATGATATTCGATACCGGTGCCGACCACACAGTCTTCGCGTATGACGACATGAAGAATCTCGGTATTGCGATTCCTGATGACGCGCAGGAAGTTGTTCAATCTGGTGTCGCAGGCGACACTACCGGCGTGATGTTCAGAATTCAGAGAATGACCGTTGGGCCAATCGATCGCGGCGACTTTAGTATTAGTGTCTTGCGCGGATTCGAAGCGGGACACCCCCTGATCGGCCGGTCGTTTCTCGGTGAATGGCAGTACACTATAGACAATGACGCCAAAATCATTCACTTCCTCAGGCGCTAGGCACAGACTAAAATCCGGTCGGCTAACACCGTTTGCTTAAGGATGACTCCTGGCCTATCCGATAATATATTCTTCGATATCGCCAACCAGAGTTATCAACATGCCATTCATACCATCGACTATAAAGTATGGCGCCGCCCTTCTCTTGAGCAGTCTGTTGATGGCACTTGCTTTGCCCTGTCACGCGGCGATCAGTGCGGCGGAAGCGATTGCACTTTACAATAAAGGAAGATATGCGGAGGCAGCCAACGCTTTCGCTGCAATTTGCCAAACTCCCGGAACGCATCCCAACACTTATTACTACTACGCACTGACTTTGCACCGGTTGGGAGACAAAGAAAAGGCCAGACGCATTTATCTCAGGCTTACTCAGGTGTTTCCTAATTCTCAGGCAGCCAGTATGGCTAGAAAAGCCCTCGCTTTATTCCCGACAACCGGCAGAACCTCCGGCAGCAGCAGTGGTAGCGCCGGTAGTGGCACTGTCAATTACGCCGATACGGAAAACCTTCCTGAATCTTCAAGGGTTTATTTCAAACCGGACTCGACATCGCAAATGATTGTCGACGCATATGTAAATAATCGCCCCATCAAGATGCTCTTCGACACGGGAGCAGACGGCTGTGCATTCGGGAAAAACCATTTGCGTGAAATTGGCATGGCAATCCCTACAGGCAAACCCAGCTACCAATCGACTGGCGTGGGAGATCAAGGAAAAATCGACACCTGGGAAACAACAGCTACAATCCGGCTTGGAAACATCGAACGCAAAAACATCGAGATCGGTGTGCAGGAGCATCTAACTGGAGAGCCATTGCTCGGGCAAAATTTTTATAATGCCTTTACTTACACAATCGATAAAGGCAGCAGTTCAATTCTGTTTACACGCAAGCGCAGTGCTGCGGGCACCTCCCGCTCCGGTAGTTCCGGAGGCAGCTTAGACAGAAATTCAGTTCCATTTGAAAAAGTGGGCAATTCAATAATGGTTGCAGCCAGTGTAAACGGCAGACCGATTAAAGCCATTTTTGACACTGGAGCAACCAATACTGTATTCGCTTATGGCGACATGAAAAGCCTGGGCATCGAGATACCCGCTGACGCCGAGCCAACGATGGGAATCGGCATCGCCGGACCTACCAGAGGGGTTGCATTCAACGTACAAAGGATGACGTTGGGTCCGATAGACAGAACAGACTTCAACATAAGCGTGTTGAGTGGCTTTGAAGCCGGACACCCGCTGATTGGCCGGTCTTTTCTAGGTGAGTGGCAATACACCATAGACAACGACGCCAAAATCATTCACTTCCTCAGGCGCTAGGGGCAGACTAAAAACCGGTCGGCAAACCCTGTGATTGCTGCTGCTGCTGCTGCTGTTGCGCACCTTGCTGTTGCTGGCGATAGGCATCGACTTTCTGCTGATACTCGGCTTGACTGGCCTTGTATTTCTGCAAGATTTGCATTTTGCGCCCGCGAAACTCAGCCAGCTTCATAATGTCACTCTGTGCCTGGCGACGCGACCCATCGTACACCTCACGGAAGTCAGTGACGGTTCGGCACTCATCAATCGCCTTTTTCAAAAGCAGACGATTGAGATCTTTGAAATCCAGAGGTTCGATACTGCGCAACAAAAGGCAAAGCTCATGTGTCTCCTTCTCATCGTCGATCAGCTCTTTTACAGCCTTTCGGCTCAAATCGTCCATGCCCAGGATTTTTGCTTCGCGAGCAAATTTCAGCGCTTCCTCAACTGAGTCTGCCTTCTGATAAGCCTTTTCCATAGCCAGGTGAGAGATGTCGTTCAACGCCACCTCCTGCGCCTTGCGGGCCAGGTCGAGGAGTTCGTCGACAGTATTGGATGAACCGACAAGGTTGTTGACGGACTGACGGGTCACTTCAAAACATTCGTACTGGCGGGCCTTGATAGCCAGTTGCAGAAAATCTTCGCGCGTCTGGCAATAGGACAGCGCCTTCGATATGCAGGCCCGGCGCGCCTCCAGCATCGGATGCCCATACGGCTCTGTATAAGCGGCGATAGCCATGCACTTCGGAATATCGGTGGCCGTGCTCAAGGCGTTTAATATCATGGGAGTGGCTTTACCGGGATTGCTCTTCATGTACCTGGAGGCGCGCTCCAGCTCTATCTGAGCTTCGTCCGTAAGCGGTGAGCCCGGCCATGGTTTATGCCCCGCCAGGGCGGACTGACTGAGGAAAATCCCGCCCATTGCTGCCAGGGCAAGGGTTTGCCATCTAACTCGCGATGAAAAACTACGTTTCACAGTCAAATTTCCTCGATTGAATCCCGGCCCCTCTCGGCCCATTCTAGCGGAAGCCCTTCCAGCATAGTGTTCCACAAAACCCTAAAGATCTAGCTTCAGGGTGATCAACTGGTTTTGCGAAAGGGACAGCTTCGCCTCTTTTCGGTCTTTCTTGTCGGCAAATTCGAGCTTTGAAAGAGCCGTGCCATCGAGCCTGGTCAGGCTACCGCCCTTCACAGTGGCATCGAGAGAACAGGTGACG
>JBGAVL010000035.1:0-28278 GCA_044228145.1 Obscuribacteraceae bacterium (SeqCode) | reverse complement strand
ATGATCAATTTCGAGCGCCTTGACGAATTTATGCATGCTATACAACGGTGGCTCATCAAGTCCTGCAAAAGTTACTTGCATAGCCTGAGCTTTTACACCAGCACGATTCAACAAATCCTTCAAGCGCACGCCCGTCCAACGAGCATTACCAACGGCACCATGTCCCCACTGCCCGCCCGGCACCTGCGGAGTAAAAAGACTGCGAGAGTTGCCAGAACACTGATTGACTGCGACAATCGATACCGGCTCGAACTGTTTCTTCAGTTCATCAATTGACAGTGAAAAAGGTTTTTGGACATGCCCTGCGACTGAAAGTTTGAACGTTCGCAGATCCACCGCAGTGGGAATACCTGAAAAATGCCAGCGCACAAAGAATGCTTCATTTGGCGTCAGATCTTGCCTGTAGTAAAAAAGCGGTGTCTCCAGTTGCGGAGGTCTGTCCGTCAACATTATCAGCTCTTCTTTCTCGGGAAAGCGAGCTACTGAGAGGCCTTTCTTGACTTTGAGAAGCGTTTGTTGATCGGTTTGATCTGGACGCAATGTTGAGCATGCGGACAAACCACCGGCTGCAACAGTTGCCGCCAGAAGCAAGAATTTCCGTCTGCTCAGGTGACTGTTTTCGAGTAGATCACTTGCCGCTATTTGCGTCTCGTCTTGATGCGTTCTCATCGGTCGGAGCAGTTACTTCCGCGTTTTTGGTGCAGCTGACCGCTTGCTTAACCGGCAGATGCTGCTTCTGCCAAGCTTCTATTCCACCTGCCAGATCGGTTACGTTAGTAACACCTCTTTGACTCAAAAGACTCGCTGCCGTCGACGAACGATTGCCCGTTGCGCACAGTATAACTAGTTCGCGATCGCGCGGCAAGCTGTCTACTTTGTCCAACAAACTGATTAGCGGCATGTGAACCGAGCCGTCAATGTTTGCCACATTCCATTCAGCATCCGTGCGAACGTCAACCACCAACGGCGGTTTACTCGACTTTAACAGCGATGAGAGAGTATCCGGCGTAGCACGCACATTCGATGCCACCAGATCATCGCGCTTTTCAAATGCCGCCATTCCATCTTTCACATATCCGACTACATTGTCAAAACCTATGCGTCCAAGACGCATTGCCGCTTCGCGCTCTTTGCCTGGATCTGCGATTATCACGACCGGTTTGTTGTGATCCAGAAAGGTTCCAGCCCAGGTCGCATAATGCCCTTTCATCGGAATGCTGATTGCATCAACGACATGCCGTTTGGCAAAATCATCCGATTCTCGACCGTCCAATAAATGAGCGCCTGCATTGCGCTTATGAATAGCCTCATCAACACTCAATGGTTTCATTGAATTTTTGAGCACTTCATCGAGTGTAAGGTGCTTCGTCATATTGTAATTAGCGTCATAACCGAAATATTGAGGCGTCTTCGGTTGGTCGGCAGTAACCAGTTCGATGAACTTATCTTTGGTCATCGGCTGCAGGGCATAGTTGTTTTTCTTCTCAGCACCAATTGTAGAAACTGTTTCCTTGCTTAAGTTCTTTCCGCACAGCGAGCCGGCACCATGAGCCGGATAGACAAGAGTCTCATCCGGTAGTTTCATCAATTTTTCGCGCGTAGAGTCATACAGCATTCCCGCTAACTCTTTGGCGGTAATGCCCTTGGAAGCGAGCAAATCCGGACGTCCGACATCACCGATGAAAAGACAGTCGCCTGTCAGCACAGCATATGGATGCTTTGTTTTGTCGTATACCACAAGGGAAATAGCTTCTGGTGTATGGCCAGGAGTATGCAAAACCTTTAACCACACATCGCCTTCCGCATAAGCCCAGTCGTTCCCTTGCTTCAGGCGGACTAATGAAATCCCGTCTCCATCCTTCAATTTTTTAAATGGGAAGTTTGCCGGAGCCAACTCTCCCAGACAGATCGTTGCACCGGCCTTGCGCGCCAACTCTAAATGTCCCGCCACGAAGTCGGCATGCACATGGGTGAGAACAACGTACCTGATATCCAAACCCAATTTGTCCGCTTCATCGATGTATTGGTCAACATCACGCTGAGGATCCACAACTACAGCAACCTTACTGTCAGCGTCACCAATCAGGTAGGACGCATGAGATAGGCAGCCCAAATAGAACTGCTTAATGATTAAGCCGCTTTTGCACTCCTGCGAACTCTTAATTTCACCCACCGCACTGACACCCGCAAAGACTGGAGCAGTCGTCATTGCAAGACTGACCATAGCTATGAGGGAGAACGAAAGGAGCTTTCTCAACATAATTACAACCTATATATACATTTCAAAGAGGAGAGTATAACGCTTTATCGGTCTCTTCTCTAGCTGGGTACTTTTGCTTTTGCAGATTCGTTGCTGTATTCGGCTTCCGGCAGCATGTTGTAACCGGCATAGTCGATGGAGATCACTTCTCCGTTGAAGTCAAAGTCGAATTCCACATACTCACCGACACTGTTGTATCCATTGGCCCTGGCAATCCTAAGGCGGTTTTCGCCAGCCAGCTCCAAAACCTGCACTTCCTGGTCGCGACCGAACGGAAACCAGGTGTTCGGATCAACACCGATGAGATTGCGTCCTGATTCGACGATAGCCAGATCGCCCCACAGGCTTGTGTAGATACCTTCGAATTTTCTGAGTTGTTCGATAGTCTCGCTGTCGGCGCTATTGGCGCTGTACTGGAAATGCTCGAGAACAGCGGCGAGCCCGCGCGCCATGAAAGACGCCTCGCCGTCAATACAATTGGTGAGGACGACAATGACCAGGCGTTCATCCGGATCGCAAATCGTCTTGGTTCGCTGTCCGGGAAACGCGCCACCATGACCGTGAACTTTTCGATCGACTACAGTCTCGATTTGAAAACCCAACCCGTATTCTTCGCCGATCTGTGAATTCTTCACTTTCCACTGCGTGCGTTGCATTTCCTTTTTGGACTCATCGCTGAGCAATTTTTTGGAACCGACAAAGTGAGCGTCGAAGTATTTACACAAGTCTCCCGCCGTAGAACAAAATCCAGTTGCCGATGCCATTTGCCTGGTATCAATATTTTTCTCAATCGGTTGTCTGAGCTTTTCACGGCCGCGCCTTGTATAACCGACGACCAGTCGCGAAAGCATTTCTTCATTGACGTCAGGCGTTGTATTGGACAAACCGAGAGGCTGAAGAATTTTTGCTTGAACATAGCTGCCGAAAGGCATGCCGTATACTTCCTCGACTACGCAACCCAAAAGTGCGTATCCGAAATTCGAATACTTCATTTGCTTGTTGGTATCGAATACGAGGTCACAAGCCATGATCGCTTTCTTAAAATCAGCCAGATCGTGAAAGTTGTTGGTCAATTGCCAGAAATTGGCGTCTTTTCCATCTCTGATCATGCCTGCGCTATGAGACAACAATTGGCGAATCGTCACCTTTTCCATACGATGGTCTTTGTGATCGCGCACCCATGGCACATACGCTGCCACAGGCTCATCGATGTGCAAAAGCTTTTCTTCAGCTAATTGCATAATTGCCGTGGCTGCAAATGTCTTAGAGTGAGACGCAATCCGAAAAACATGATCGGCTGTTAGAGGCTCACGCTGTTCTGCATCGGCATACCCATATGCCTGCAAGAATTCAATCTTGCCTTCAATTGCTATGGCGACGACAAAACCAGGCATTTCCATGCGTTCGTAGCGAAATTGTAGCCAATGATCTATGAATGGCACTGCTTGCGAAACGACATCTTTGAACATAACCTACTCCAATTCTTGTTTCTGGATTTTCTTCGCGTTTGTGTTTCCTAATTGCTGTCTGCTACCAGACGAGCGAAAGCGATTGACTCCGTGAATGTTGGCTTGCGAATTTCCTTGTTGCCTTCGTACCAATAGGTTCCTTCCCAATATCCAATCGGGCGATTGGCATCATCCAAAATTATGCGCACCACGCCTTTCCCGACACCATCGCGATGCGGCATCATTGAAAGTGGTGGCAATTGTTCCGGCTGAAAATGTTTCACTGACGAGCTGTCGATCACGTTGATACTCTGGTATCTAATGTTTTTTCCATTGATTTCAATTTCCTCAATAGGACCTTGCCGGTCTATGACAATGGCAACATGTCCACTATTGGATTTTCTCTTGATGCCATCTGCCGGCTCAGGTTTTTTCCAGGCGATAAAGTCACCACGCCGCAGTTCTGCAATTTGACTCACTTTCAGCCAACCTCTTGTCGGCGTATTGCTCTTGAGGTCGTTAAAAAACTGCATAAAGACTTTTGCTTGAGGATAATTTCTTTCCGGCTGCAGATTTCGTATCGCTTCATATTGACGTGGAAATTCCGATAGAAGATAACTTACAAATCCTGAGCAATCGGTATCAGCCTCGCAGCGTCCATTGCTGAAGCTTTTCACTTGTCTTGCGGCCGGAACCTGATGATGCTTGTAGCGAACCTGCTCAGCATTGTTGAATACCCATTGCGCCCTTTGAAAAATCCTCTCGGAGGGAGAAACAATTTGCCCGGCAAAACTCGTTTGTGCCATTGCTGCACCAGCTGCGGTGGCAAGAACGAGCAGGGGAATTAAAACGGATTTTGGTGATAGGGCGAATACTTTCATCGTGCTTCCAGCCCACCCAAGAGTTTTTCCAACTCCTCCAGTTTTGCCGGCAATTCTGATTGCAAGAAATCGATCACTGCGTTTCTCAAACTGGAAAATCTATCAGGGTCCATGGCGCCGAACTTGTCTGAAGCAAAAAGCCGCACTATCGTCAAATCGCCTGCCGGGGCACTGGCATCTTCAAGCAAGAGATAATTCTTTCCGCCGATATTGACGTTGAAGCGAACGCAAAAAGTCGACGACTTGTCACTTTCCGGAGGCTGCAAAACAACATACGCCCCGGCTGCATTTTGCCACTTTTCTCTGACGCGCACGTTTGTACCCGGCTGAACGGGCTCTCCTGCAACGACCAATTGCCACTTTACCGACTGCATGATGCGCTTATTCTCGCATGGAGGGCTGCATTAAGCATAACTGCAACAACCAAAGCCTGATACTTGGCTTCACATGCATTTGGACATCACCGGGGGATGCAATTACAACCGGGTGCCTGACATAATGTGTCCTCAATTCATGACTGATTTAAGGAAACGAATCATGCTGGGACGTTATAGCAAATGCATCGCCCTCTCCCTCCTTTTGCAAGCAGCAACCCTTGCTCCGACCTTGCTAGCAACGCCTGATAGTTGTGCCGCCGCCGCTCCGAGAGCTGCCGGCAAGCCCGTCGTGCCAGCCTGGGCCTCAAAGATTAAGGTGCCTCACCGCTCCTGGATTCCCATTAATAAGCCACGAGAAGTGCTCTTGTGTGTTCACGGATTGGGATTTAGCAGCGATTCATTCGATGAGTTCGGAAGAGTCATGGCCGCTAATGGTTTTGCCGTGTATGCCGTAGACGTCAGAGGCTTTGGCGCCTGGTTGAACAAACGCGAAGGAAATACTGTCGACTTCGAAGCCTGCCTGACTGACATCGAAAGCGCGCTGAAAAACATTCGCAAGGCATATCCAGGAACACCGGTTTTCCTGGTCGGCGAATCTATGGGAGGCGCAATTGCAATGAGAGCAGCCTCGCGTTATCCGGCACTGGTCGACGGATTGATTTCATCGGTACCGTCCAGCGAGCGCTATGGCGGGCTGACCTCGAAAATGCATGTCGGTTTGAAATACCTGGATAACAAGGACAAACCCATGGATGTCGGCACCACCGTTGTCGAGCATGCTACCTCCAATCCGAACCTGCAAAAGAGAATGCTGGCTGACAAGTCGAACCGCATGGAATTGTCGCCAAAAGAACTCAAGCAGTTCAACGACTTCATGAAAGGCAATTTTGATGCTGCCGCGCTAATTGAAAAAATGCCTGTTTTACTCATGGCCGGTTTCAAAGATAAGCTGGTTAAGCCGGAAGGCACAATTGAACTGTTCAATGGACTGACAACCCCTGACAAGCTGCTTATGGTAATTGGAGACGGAGAGCACCTACTGCTGGAAGAAGAACAACTTACCCCCCAGCTCACTCAATTGCTTCTTGTTTGGATCAAGAATGAGTCGCGCCACCCTCAACCAGGCGTGACCGCCCACGAATAGACACAAACAAGAATTGCTGTCGACATTTACAGTCGATAATCGACGCAAAAAAGCAAAATGGCGTACCAATCGGCGCGCCATTTTTGATTTTTTCCACAAGGCGCGTTGCATGCGCCTGCGCTTGATTCAGTAAACCTTGCTATTGCGCCCGTTTCTCAAGCTCATATTTGTGGATATCGTCACTAATTTTGTTCAGGTCGCCCTCCAGATCTTTCTTCTGATCTTCAGTTAGAGCGCCTCCGTCATTTTTCGATTTCATCTTCTTTTTTCTGCGGGCAACATCAGCAAGATCGCTGCGCAGTCTATCCGATTCCTTCTTCGTCAGCTGCTTGCCCTTCTGCCCTTCGTTTATGTCCTGCATCAGTTGGGCTTGACGAGCCTCGATTGTCCACACTTTTCCCTTCGCAAAAGCAGGATAGGCAGCAAGACACAGAAAAAGAGCAAGAGTTGTAAGGAAAGCAAATTTCATATGTTTTCTTGGTTATGGCATGAGGGGAAAACCGAATTCATCAAAGGCAAGCATACACTTGCAAGCGCAAAATTCCAATGGAGAAGACTAGAATTTGAAATGGCTTCGATAGGCTAGGTCAAGGTTTTTCGCAGCCATCTTTTGCGCTTCAGGGTGAGACTTACTTAAGCCCTTTTCGTAATATTGCGCGAGGGCGGCGAGCGCCTGAGGATAAAGTGCCTGAAGTTTTGCATACTGCATGCGGTAAGTTCCCGAACCGTGCGCCCAGCGTTTCAAATACCTGTCGACGGCCGAGCGCGAATTTTTGGGTTCTGCAATAGCCCAGGGTCGAAATAGCACGTTTCCCCACATTTGCTCGACTTCAATGCGAAGCCGATCGGTAGCGTGAAAAGTCCCCTCATCCGTCTTCGGCTTTCCAATGATCTTGTCTAGCAATATGCCGATTTGCGCCAGAGGACCTTTCGGCAAAAGACTTACCGCGTCCTTGGCAGAAGGTTTGAATCTGATCTTGCAGATGATCTTTCCTTTTCCTTCCCTCGTCGGTGCGTAAACATCCCAGTCAGCCAGAAAATCTGCAGGATGTTGAGTATCGAATGCAAAAAACTTTCCTGTGGCAGGGTTTTTCAAAATCCAGGGGCGCTGCCAGGTATCTCGTGTGACAGTGACATAACCCTTGGGCAAATCTTCCGGCCCGGTCTCAATGTTGTCTAATTTCTTGAATATCTCTTGAGGTGAGTCCTTGGATGTGAGCAATAAGATATTGAACCAATCTCCTGCCCAATTGAAATACTTCTGCCTGACCACAAAGCGCGTTCCTTCGAATGGAATTTTTTGAACGCAGATCAATTTTGATTCACCACCGGAAGGCGAATTTTCAAATTGAGTGGTATCAGATGCGATATCCGCCTGATCGATAGGCCAGACGACAAGTTCTTTGCACTTGTCGCGCACTTCTTGACCCGCATCAAAAACCTTCGACTGTTTTGACTGGAATGCCAACCTGGCGATTTTCAAAGCGAGCTGGCTATCAGCATTTAAAGGACCACCGATAATGCAAGGGTATGAAGTGGTAGTCTCGACTTTTGCAGATTCAGCGTGTACGACTGGAACAGAATTTCCGAAAATGGAAACAGCAATGACACAACTCGAAAAGATCCGGTCTCGAAATTTCGTGTTCATAAAACTCACAAAGAGATTGTTGTCGTAATTAGCTTAGCAGCTATTGCAATTTCAATCTCTTTGAAGTTTTCAATTTTGTGTTCGATTGTGGCCGGGCGACGCATGGCGTCGCCCCTACGAACAGACTAGTGGATCGCGCCCATGCGTCCGTTTTGATAATCTTGCAGTGCCTGCACGATTTCGTTTTGAGTATTCATCACAAATGGACCGTATCTCGCCACCGGTTCGCCCAGAGGCAATCCGCCCAGAATCAAAACACTGAGCGCTTCTTTTTCAGATGCTTCAAGGAGCACACACTCTGCATCGTGAGAAAAAAGAACCAGCTGATCGGTTTGGCCCGGCATTTGCTCTTTGCCGAAATACCCTTTTCCTTCAACGACGTACGCAAACGTATTGTATTGAAGAGGAATCGGCTGAAGCAGTTTTGCTCCCGGTTGCAATTTCACGTGCAAGAAAGTAATCGGAGTTTTGGTGTCGATGACAGCTTCTTTTCCCATGGACTGTCCGGCGATTACTTTCACCCAAATGTTGCCGTCTTCACTTTCGGCTATGGGTATTTGGCTCGAAGGAATGTCTTGATAGCGCGGCGCAATCATTTTTTCTCTGGCCGGCAGGTTTACCCAAATTTGAAAACCATGCAGTCGACCACCATTTTCCAAAAGTTCTTCATCCGGCATTTCAGAATGAACCACTCCTTGCCCTGCCGTCATCCATTGCACATCGCCGGGTCCGATTGTTCCGGAATTTCCAGCTGAGTCGCGATGAACAAAATGTCCTTCCAGCATGTAAGTTACGGTCTCAAAACCGCGGTGAGGATGATCCGGAGCCCCTCTTGCTGCACCGGGAGCGAGCGTCACAGGCTCCATATGATCCAGCAACAGAAATGGATCCACAAAGCTGAGTGCTTGAGTAGGGAAAGGTCTTCTCACAGCAAAGCCCGCTCCTTCCCGCGTGGCAATCGATGTAACGATGCCTTTCACCGAGCGAGATTGCGTTTTTTCCAATTTGACATTTTCTGTGCTTTTCATGATTCCACCTGTGACTTGAGACCGGCAGATCCTCTTAATAGATCGGCGCCCTGTCCCAGCTTTTTCAATAGTTCTACCAGTTGGCGCTGCTCATCCTTTGTAAGAGGAGAGACCGCCAATTCAAGATGCTTTTGGTGTTCGGCAAAGGCGACCTTTATCTGCTTTGTCCCTTCCTTTGTGAGACTGACGATGCGCACTCGCCGGTCTGATGGAGAATCCAGCCGCTCCACCAGTCCTTTCTCCTCCAGGCGGTCCACTGCGGTTGTGATAGAACCGCTTGTAAGCAAGACCTTTTTGCCGATTGTATTGACCGGCAAAGGGCCCTTGTGAAGCAAGACCTCAAGGACGGCAAAGTCAGTCAAGCTCATTCCCAGACTGGCAATGCTGGAAAGTGCATGACTTTCAACTGATCGTCCTGATTTCCACAAAGAAAGCCAGATTTTCGTCCCCGCAGAACCTGTCGTATTTGGCGGTGAATTTGCGCCTTTGCGGTCGGAGTCAGACTCAGTCATTGTATTGATTTTTTCCGCTTTCCTTGACTTCAAGTATCTTGATTTCAAGATATCGTAATTCGACGAAAGCGTCAACCGGCGTATCCTCTGGCATTCTAAGGAACATGGAAGTAACCGTGTTTGTATGGGCGAGGCCATGCCTCGGTAGGGGCGATGCATGGCATCGCCCCTACCGAGGTGGCTGGAAGTCTCCAAAAGTCCGACTGGGTGGGCTCCGCTCACAGGTGCTACAGCGGTTTATCATGGGTATGTAGTGGACAACCGCGCTTAATCTTTGGGGTAAAAGTCAAGCAATGGCAAAGGGGTTGCCGGGTCAGGACCTGGACGACGAACTGGATGTTGAGAAGGAGCAGAAGACAAAGCCAAAGCGGCCACGTCTATATAAAGTACTGCTCCACAATGATGACTTCACCACAATGGAATTTGTAGTTTTTATTCTGGAGACCGTTTTCCACAAAAACAAAAATGACGCGGTTAAGATTATGTTAGCTGTACATCAGCAGGGTCTCGGTGTTGCCGGAGTTTATCCGCATGAAATTGCCGAAGCCAAATGCTCAAAAGTCTCAGAACTAGCCCAACTCAATGAGTTTCCGCTCCTTTGCACAACTGAAGAAGAGTAATACGACATGATTTCCAAGGAATTACAAGACACCCTCAATCTGGCTTTGGCGGAAGCGGCAAAGAGACGGCACGAGTATCTGACGCTAGAACATCTCTTGTATGCCCTGTTGGAAGACAAAGCGGCTTGCGACATTATCAAGGCGTGCGGCGGCAGCGTGAAAGAGATTCGCAAGCAGCTTGATGATTTTCTCAGTGAAAATATGGAGCAGCTTCCCAACGGCGTCGATGCGATGCCCTCCTACACTGCCGCACTGGAGAGGGTGTTGACCAGAGCTTACATGCAAGCTGAGTCTTCCGCTCAGACCACCATAGACAGTGGCAATGTACTGGCAGCAATGTTTCAGGAAAAACGCTCACATGCAGTGTACCTTCTTGAAAAAGAAGGCATATCCCGCCTCGATGTACTTTCTTATATTTCGCACGGCATCTCAAAAGTCGAGGACGGAAGAGCAACAGGAAAAGGCCCCACACCGGAGCCGGCAGGTGAGGGCTTTGGCTGAAACGGTGACGATGACGACTCGGGCCGAGCCGTGAATGATCCTCTGGAAGCCTATACAACCAATCTGATCGAACGCGCCGCCAAGGCAAAAATCGATCCACTTATAGGCAGAGAAAACGAAGTCAAACGCACTATTCAAATTCTCTGCAGACGCCGCAAAAACAATCCGGTTTATGTTGGCGATCCTGGTGTGGGAAAAACAGCGATCGCTGAAGGTCTGGCGCTGAAGATTCAACGTGGAGAAGTGCCAAGCGCTCTCAAAGACTGCAAGGTCTTTTCTCTGGACATGGGAGCACTGCTTGCCGGTACACGCTTTCGCGGGCAATTCGAACAACGTCTGAAATCAGTGATTAAGGCGCTGCAAGACATTCCCGGCGTGATTTTGTTTATTGACGAAATTCACACCATAGTAGGTGCCGGGGCAGTCAGCGGCGGCAGCATGGATGCGTCCAACATTTTGAAGCCGGCTCTGGCATCGGGCGAACTGCGCTGCATTGGTGCCACCACTTATCCGGAATTCAAGCAAGCTTTCGATAAGGATAAGGCACTGGCCAGACGTTTTCAAAAAATCGATATCAGCGAACCGTCGATTGAGGACACGATTAAAATACTGAATGGACTGAAGTCATATTACGAAGAACATCACGGCGTCACATACACGGAAGACGCCATAACGCAAGCTGCGGAATTGGCGGGAAAACACGTCAATGACAGCTTCTTGCCTGACAAAGCCATAGACGTCATGGACGAAGTTGGTGCATCAGTAAAATTGATGGAAGAAAAAGACCGACCTTCGAAAGTGATTACCGTGCACGATGTAGAACTTGTTGTCGCCTCAATGGCGAAGATTCCACCCAAATCGGTTTCCGGCTCAGACAAGGACAAACTGAAGAGCCTCGAACAAGAATTGAAGAGCGTACTTTTCGGTCAGAACCACGCAATCGAGCAGGTCGTCAAAGCGATAAAACTCTCGAGAGCCGGACTGAGCCAACCGACAAAACCAATCGGATCTTTCTTATTCTCAGGCCCGACCGGTGTTGGAAAAACAGAACTGGCAAAACAATTAGCCAAAGTGATGGGTGTAAATTTCCTTCGCTTCGACATGAGCGAATATATGGAAAAGCATACTGTCTCCCGATTGATTGGTGCTCCTCCCGGCTACGTTGGTTTCGATCAAGGCGGACTTCTGACCGATGCGATCAACAAAACACCGCATACGGTGCTAGTGCTGGACGAAATCGAGAAAGCACACCCGGATATTTACAATATTCTGTTGCAGGTGATGGATCACGCTTCCCTCACTGACAACAACGGCAAGAAAGCTGATTTCCGCAACGTCGTTTTAATCATGACCACCAATGCCGGTGCTCGCGAAATGACAGCCGATGACATAGGTTTCAAGGGCAGAGTCTCGGAAGATCAGGAGAAATCCGATTCTTTCTCGCAATCAAAAATTTCTATTGCTCAGGGCAAAGGCAAGAGCGCGGTCGAAAGAACATTCAGTCCGGAATTTAGAAACCGATTGGATGCCTGGGTCGTCTTCAATCAACTTACTTACAGCGACATAACCCGTGTTGTCGACAAGTTCGTCAATGAAGTGCGAGCCCAATTGTTCGAAAAGAACGTTGAAATCGAACTCGATGAACCTGCACGCAAGTGGTTTGCCGATAAAGGCTTCGATAAGCTGTTCGGCGCTCGCCCAATGAGCAGATTGATTCAACAAAAAATACGAGAACCGCTCGCCGAAGAGATTCTTTTCGGGAAATTGGAACATGGCGGAATTGCAAAGGTTTCCACAGAAGGCGAGGAGATCAAAGTCACCTGCACCGCTGCCGAAAAAGAGAGCTGATGCCATTTCTCAAGCCAACGCAGTTTATTGTCGCGCTAGCGTTCATGAATCTCCTGCTGATGCCGCCTTCTGCATTTGCAGAAACGCTGGCAATAAAGGCTGGAAGACTAATCAATACTCAAACCGGCACGGTCGACAAGGACCAGGTAATCATCGTCGAAGACGGCGTTTTCAAAGCAGTCGGCAATAACCTTGCAGTTCCAAAAAACGCGCGCCTGATCGATCTATCTTCAAAAACGGTCCTGCCGGGATTAATAGACTGCCATACGCATTTAACCGATGAGACAAGTTTGGATCCGATTATCGAACTGCAAAAAACAGCCGCACAGAAAGCATTCGAATCGATACCATATGCAAGACGTACTGTAGAAGCCGGGTTTACTTCGGTTCGAGATGTCGGCACTTACAGAGCATTCGTCGACCTGGCACTGCGCGATGCCATCGCGCGTGGTGACGTTGTCGGACCAAGAGTTTTCGGTGCCGGCTGCTATGTCACCGTCACTGGTGGCGGAGGCGCGCTCACAGGTTTTGCCCCGGACATCAAAATGCCGTTTGATCTCGAATTCGGCAAGTGCGACGGTCCGTGGCAGGTACGCTCACGCATCCGCGAACTTGCGCACAGAGGCGTGGATTGCATCAAAATCATCGCCACTGGTGCGGTTCTCACGCACGGAAGCAACCCCGGCGCTCAAGAATTCACGCTTGAAGAAATGCAGGCAGCCGTGGACGAAGCCAGAAAATTCGGACTGAAAGTGGCAGCCCATGCCCACGGCACTCAGGGCATCAAAGACGCCATCAAAGCAGGTGTTGCGTCGATAGAACACGGGACCTGCCTTGATGAAGAATGCATCGCACTGATGAAAGAAAAGGGCACTTATCTGGTCGCCGATATTTACGACGACGAATTCATTCAGGGCGAAGGGAAAAAACGCGGCATGCCCAAAGACTTTCTGGAACACGACCGCAATCTCGGACAGATTCAGAGAGACAATTTCGCCAAAGCAGTGAAAGCCGGAGTCAAAATCGCCTTCGGAACCGATGCCGGGGTTTATCCTCACGGGCAAAACGCCAGGCAATTCGCCTGGCAGGTTAAGTACGGTCAGACCCCGATGGAAGCCATTCAGTCGGCAACAGTAGGAGCCGCCGACCTGATCGGCAAAAAGGCTGAACTGGGATCTATAAGTCCGGGCAAAAAGGCGGACCTGATTGCGGTTTCGGGCGACCCCCTGGGAGACGTCTCCATTTTGGAGAAGGTTCAGTTCGTCATGAAAGACGGCAAAGTGATTAAGCAATAGCCAGGCGGCGGGTTTCCGCCGGAAAAAGAGCGCCTATATATAAGTAGATGCCAGCACGAGCTGAAGCTTTCAGCCATTCAGGCTCGATTTTCCGGACTCATTTAATATTCTCGAAACCTTTCTCCTGTAAGCAATAAGAGTGCAAGCAACTGACAGATTTAATGATCTCCTACGTAGTTCTCCCATTTGTCTGACAGCGTCGCGTACGTACCATAATGCTACCTTCCTCATCAGTGTATCTACCTAGCTGATAACCTTCGAAAAAACCGAAATGCTCCGTCGGAGCAAGCCCTCTGGCATAATGGAAACAGGGTCTGTTTACCATAGAGCCAGGAGAAGCGAATTTCAGCTCTTCTGACAATGAGTTTTACACATGGCACCACAACGTCCAGAAAGACAAGAACGCTTTGACGCCACGCCTGGTGATGGTCAACCTTCTCGATTGCACTCTGAGGCCCGGGCTGCTGCATATACACCGGAAGGCAGAAACTTTTATTCATTCAATGGTGGGCAAAAAACCTGGGATGCATCAGGACCAAACGATGCCATCGCACCCTTGCCCGGCGAAACCAACATGCGCCGTTTCGATCAGCGCAAGTCGCCCAGAGATCTGGCTACAGCCAACAGATCTGACAACAAGATAGGTTTTGTCGACAAGACCAGTCCGGAAGGCGACAGAGTTTTTGAAGCACGCCCGGAAGGCGACAAGTCCGCTCCTAAAATCAATGTCGGAATGCAAGACCTGCAGAATCCGGATGCCGTCAAGCCGCACTTTGTAGTTAAGAAAGACGGCAGCATCGAGATGCGCGGCGACCCCGAAAAATTGAATTCCAAAGACATCAACATAGTTCTGGAGCGCGAAGACGGCGATCTCAACCCGACCGCCAAGCAAAAGAGAGCGGCAGACGAACTGGTCCGCTACCTTTCAGACCGGATCAGAAACAAGTATCCGGACGCGGCAAAAGACGGCGTTGTTTTGAACGACAAAGACGATGCTGTTTCTGCTTCGACCGAAAGAGCCAACAAAATGAGACCGCCGGCAGATCAGCAAAACATGACTCCGGAAACACGAGCGGCTGCTGGACAAGCCAACCGCATGGGCGGCACCAACGGCGTCAACATGCCGCGCGAGTCGACCGACCGCATGGGTTCGTTCAATACCAGACAAGTAGACCGGCAAGCCGGTGAGACAGACAGAGCTGCTGCCACCAAGGAAGCGATTGCCGGCTTGTTCAAGCCGGACGAGAGAGCGCCTTACGAAACAACGCGCCGCCATCCTGACGGTGGAGTAAGAGCAGGTCGCTATGGCTTCTCTGGCCGTCAAATCAACAACTGGTTAGCCGGGCTCGACCTGGGCGACCCACCGGATCCCGCCAAAATTGCAGAATTGATCAAACAAGGCAAATTGCCAAAAGGGTTCAACGCCGCCTCCGTCGCCAAGCTGAAAGGTATGGCCGACAAGATGGACAAGGGTGAAGCCCCTGGCAAGGAAGACATGAAGTCCCTCTTGCCGAAAGAAATGCAAGAGCAAATGGCCACATCCATGACCGAAGGCTTCAAACAGCAATTAGGCGACAATCCGGGTGCAATCACTGCAGCTTTCATGACCGGCAAGGCTCCTGGAGAAATTACCCAGGCCGACCTGGCAACGCCGGAATCCAGACAGTTGATGGATGCCGGACAAAAACTCTTCGACGTTGCTTCTCAGCGGCAGCAGAGTTCGTCTGGGGATCGCGTGGTTGGAACTGTTCCGACCGGCGAAAGAGCCGCCCTCATCAATCAAGCTCTTGAAGCGGTTAACGCTGCCGCCGCTCAAGGCAACGGAAGAAGGGTCGAGCCGACACCTGCCAACCTGGCGGCAATCAATTTGATTATCCAACGCGAAAGCTCATGGAAAGCCGATATCGTCAACAACTGGGACTCCAATGCACGCAAAGGCACACCGTCCAAGGGCTTGATGCAAACAATCGGACCAACCTTCGACGCTAACAAATTGCCGGGACACAACAATATATTGAACCCGGTAGACAACATCATCGCCGGTGTCCGATACGCCGTTAAGCGATATGGGTCTCTGGAAAACGTTCCGGGCGTCAAAGCTGTAGCCAGAGGTCAGGCTTACCGCGGATACTAGAAAGCCGCAATCTTAAATTCAAAAGGGAGCCCAGATGCGACTCCCTTTTTCGCAGAACGGAATAAGACTGAAGCTATTTCTTCTTAGGTGTCTTGATCTGCTCGCCGTGGACTTTGGTCGAGGCGCCCGGCATCAGTTGGGCATCTGTTGCAGCTTCACCGGTGAAGTTTTGCTGGAATTCTGCATGGAAAATGTCACCAGGTTTGACCACGGCTTCAGGACCACGAATGATGCTGTCGGCAATCAGGAAACCTCCCGGGAGCCCGGTTACGACACCGAGAGCGAAACCTTTCAGTCGACGGTGGCGCATGTTTTTTCCAACCGGTTGCATGAACGAAAAGGAAGGATTGATTGCACCCATAACTCCGTATGCAACGGGGACGATACCAAAACTGAATACACCTCCGGCAGCGGCACCGGCTCTGATTGCCAGGTGAAGACCCTGGTGTTTGAGCTGTGTTGAAAGCGGCGAGGCAATTTCATTGTTGTGATTGACACCGAGCACTCGCCCTTCATTGACGTTTTTGATAATACGCGCTTGCTTTGCAGGTGCAGCAACCAGAGGCAAGTGTTCGCCCTGAGGAGTAATTATTTCGTCGAAGTTGAATGAGAGTGAGCCGGCCATGCGCATCCAGCGCTTGTTGAGCATTAATTCGGCAACAATCATTTTTCTTGCCGGATAGACTCGAGTGACGTGACCGACAACCAACGAGCCTTTCGGTGCCACCAGTCTGCCACCAATTTTCAAATCTATTTTAAGCCGCCCTTCGACAGGATCTCCCACTTTGGCAGTTTTGCTGCTCAGCGTGCTGGAAATATGAACAGGAAAGCGCGCTCCGGCTTCGATGAAAGTTTTATCCGGAGAGTCGGCTATCTCCTGATAGGCAAATTTCTCGACAGCTTCTGCTTTGAATTCATCGTTGTCGACTACGATTATGTCGGATGGCGCTTGCTGCACCAGTGTGGCAGCGCCTACGGACTCGACCGTGTCAGGAAGGACGATTTCTTTGACCGCCAGCATGCGTGACTGCTCGACTGCGCCTGAAAGAATCGCCGAATCTTGACGCGGCAACACCATAACCTTGTCTGAACCGGAATCTCCACAGGTGGAATCAACAGGGATTACAACAAAATGTAGGTCGCTGGATATTGCGTTGTCTTCCAGCGCAAATGCTGGCGGGACGACGGTGCTCCATAAAACAATGAACGTAAGTGCCGTCGATAGCAGTTTTGCAGAAAGGCTGAGCATATTGAATTCTCCACAATAATTTCAAAAAATGGACGAACTCAGAGCGAAAACGAGGCGCTTGCTTGCAAAGCTTTCGTTTTCGAATTGAATCGTATGTGTGAGACGACGGACACCTGTGTAAGTTGCAAAGCTTACCACTTTTCCTTAGTAATTAATGCGGCAGTGGTATCACAAGAGAAAACAGACAGGCAAGCTCAATGAAAGCCGCCGCCCGGTCGAATTGCCTGTAAGTCGCACAGTACCTGAGTTTTAAAAACTCTAGCTTCTCGACTCAGGTCCGCCGATATAGTGTTGGATCATCTCGTACCAGTAAGGCCAGTCATGGCCAAAACCGTCCCATTCCCTGAAGGCATGCCAGATTCCTTTCTCCCACAAAATTTGCGAGAACCATCGGTTATTTCCAAATAATGGATCTGCTTTGCCGATCGGAATAATCAGATCAAGCTTTCTTATCTGATCGATGTGATTACCATCGTGTAGCGAGAGCATATACTCGCATGGACTGCCTTGAGCGATTACATCATTCATCTCATTTCCGGTCCACTCTCTGACGTCATAAACGCCGCTCATTCCCAAAACTCGATTGAAGTGTTGGGGATATCGCATGGCGATACTATACGAATGGTACGCTCCAAAACTGGCTCCGGTTGCGATTACAAAGTCATTGTCGTTTTTTGATTTAGTGAAAGGCAACACTTCCTCAATGACATATTCCTGATATTGCAAATGTCGTCTAGCTTTGTCGGTTGGGCTCACACCCCCATTGAACCAGCTTTCACTGTCCACTCCATCCACGCAATATACTTGCAGCCATCCTTCATCGATGTGACGGGAAATGGCATTAAGCATGCCTCGATTTTCCCAGTCGAAAAACCTCCCGCAAGAGGTGGGAAAAATAATTACTCGCGCTCCAGCATGCCCGAAGGAAAGCAATTCCATTTCCCGATTGAGAATCGGACTATGCCATTTGTGATATTCTCGCAACACCTGTGTCCTCGCCTTTTTTGAGGTTTCCGACGGCGGATTGTAGCATGCAGAGGGGCGGGACGGATTTAAGGCACCTGTTTCCAATGCGATTTGTATAGCCAGAGGGCTTGCTGGAACGACTTATTGCGATAAAATCGGCTCATATTAAAGGGCGACGTGAGCTAGAATCCCTGTTAGAATCTCTGTTAAAGCAATAGAGACATATGAATTCAGTATTTCTAAGTCCGCATTTTCCACCCAATTTCCAAAATTTCGCCCACCGCCTCAGGCAGGCTGGAGCCAACGTATTGGGCATTTCGGACGTGCCCTATGACTCGCTCAGCCATGAGTTGAAAAGCAATCTGACCGAGTATTACAAGGTCAGTGATATGCACGACCAGGACCAACTGGTCAGGGCTTTGGGCTACTTTACCCATCGCTACGGCAAATTGCATCATCTGGACTCGCACAATGAATACTGGCTGGAAACTGAAGCGCGCCTGCGCACTGACTTCAATATCCCCGGCATCCAGATGGACCGTATTTACAACGTCAAAAAGAAATCCGAAATGAAGCGGATTTTCCAAGAGGCAAAACTCAATCCGGCCCGCGGCAAGGTGTGTGGCACAGAACAAGAAGTTCGCGACTTTATCAAAGAAGTCGGCTATCCAGTAATTGCAAAACCGGACAATGGAGTGGGTGCTGCCGCAACATTCAAGCTGGAAAGCGAAGATTGCATACAGGTCTATCTGCGCGGAAAACCAAACACCGACTATATTCTAGAAGAATTCGTCACGGGGCAGATAGTCAGTTTTGACGGTCTGGTCGACAACAATGGCGAGCTGATCTTCTCGTCGTCGCTCAGGTACAACAAAGGCGTGATGGAAGCAGTCAATGAAAATTCGGATATCTACTATTACACGGTGCGCGAGATAGAGCCATTTCTTGAAAAAGCCGGCAAGGCAATTTTGAAAGCATTCGATGTTAGAGGCAGATTTTTCCACTTCGAATTTTTCCTCAAGGATAATGCAGTGGTGCCCCTGGAAGTGAACATGCGCCCTCCAGGCGGACTGACTCTGGACATGTTCAACTTCATCTTCGATTTCGATTGCTATGATGCCTGGGCGCAAATGCAAGTGCATGGTGTTTCCAATCCAGTCAAAGATCGAAAATACTTCGTCATGTACGTCGGCCGAAAAAATCACATCCACTACCATCTCAGGCATCACAGTGTAGTTGAAGAACATTGCGAACTGATCGTACATCACGAGCGCATTGATTCTATTTTTGCACCGGCAATCGGAAACTACGGCTACATGCTCAGGCATGAGAAGCTCGAACCACTTCTGGAAGCAGCTGAATCAATTCAGAGGCGCGCTTAGTTAGTAGCGCCGGAATTTGGAATTAGCTTGCGAGCGCTCAAAGTCTTTTCGATTGCGCGATTCTGCGTCATGGAAGCTTTGTTGTGATTTGGCCCATCTATCGTCAAACTCTTTCTTTCTCTGTTCGGATTCTCTCGCCATTTGCGCCATTTTTGCGGCATGTTGCTCTGAAGCGGTAAGCTCAGGAACAACTTCAAGAGAATTCAAATACTGCCCCACCACAGGCGAATCAACCCAGGCTTTGTTGCCGGCTGCACCAATTATGTAAATGAATCTGCGCACAACATACAATCGAAATCGAGCCAGTTGCTCCTTACTTGCCCCCGGCGCAAGCTCAATCTGCCGGCCCTGATATCCTTGCAGATTGATGGAATTTCTGCGCAATTCTACGCTTTTTGTCGTTTTGGCAATATTGCTGCAAACGGCATCGAGAAGGACACCGACTTTATTTTCGGCGATAAATCCAGGCGCGATCAAGTAAGACATCACATAAGCGCCCTGCGTCTCAGGATAGCTGTAATCAACGGAGCGCATACCTAATTGATTGCTGTATTTCATCTGCGGATTTCCAGGCAGCAATACTTTAAAGCGTCCTTCCGGATATGAGTACTTGCTAAGTTTATTAGCACCAAAACTTACCTTGGCCGGTGTCAATTCTTTTGAACCCGGCTTAACGGCCAGTGCGCTGGCAAAATCTTCGGAACCAGGCTCACTTTCAGTTTTTTTAGCGGCAACACTCTCTGCCCCGGCGGCTTTGACTTCGCTTGCAGGGGACTGAGCCGATGGTGGCGTATTTGGTGCAGGGACGGCAGCCGGTTTTGCTGCTACTTCTTGATTCCCTTTCTGCAAGTCACCAATTATTGATTTGAATCGCGTCAAAAACTCCACGGAAGCATCAGGTGGATAGCTCAAGCGAGTAAAAAAGTGCTGGTCATTTGGCTCCGAATATGGTGCCATAAACAAAACCATGTGCAAGATCAGATTTGTTTCGCTGGGGTTACGCTCCCTGCCCGTGTACTTGCCTTGCTTGACGACAATGTCTCCGGCCACTCCACCGGAATCAGGAGACAACTCTTTCAGACCAGATTGTGTCCCTGCCAATCCCCTTGCCTTGTAGTCGAAATGCAATTTGTCCTCAGTGCGAACAAATTTAGCTTTCGGATAATACTCTTTGACCAGCGCCTCGATTTCGGCAAAAACTTTCGACGCATCCGGATTGGATGGAGCAGCGGCTGTTGCCTGCGCTCCTTTAGCAGCGGACTCACTCTTTTCTTGCGCCAGAGCCGCAAGCGCGATAGTGGAGAGCAAAAGAGACGTGACGACAGCAATCACCTGCGTACGGCGGCAAAATATCCGGCCCACCGATTTGGAATTGTTCATAACTGCACTCTAGATAAGGGCGACTTCTTATAAAAGTGCCACCTATACTTACTTTATAAACAAGCGCCAGAAACCCTTGTGCGGCAAGGAAAAGGAGCAAAGTGTTCAGCGTCCAGAACGACGCTCCTCAGGGGCGGCAGTGAGCTGCTCGACCTCAAAACCTTGTTTCTTCAAAAGGTTTGGCAGTCCCGTGTCTCCGACCATATGAGCCGATCCGACCGCCACAAAAAGCGGGCTGCCTTTGGTTTTGAGGAATGGTTCAATTTTGGCGGCCATGCCGATGTTTCTATTGTTCAACAGCGCCATGGTGAAAGGTATCAATTCAGGATTATCAACGGAGTTCTTCACGGCCGTGCGTTCCATTTTCTCCGTATCTCCGGATTTCCAGGCATCGAAGATTGTCGCCATGAAAGTGTCGGTATCCTTCATCTCTAAAAGACTGACTTGCAAAAGCTTGTCTTGAACGTCAGGGGCGAGTTTGGAATCAAGAGCGAGCTGAAACTCAACCGTCTCGAACTCGGCAACCGGTGTCTTGGTCAAAAGCGCCTTCGCCAGAAAATGCAAATCGATTCCCAGAGCCTTACGCAACTTGGATAGATCGCCTCTACGCGGCACTGATGCGGTGATCAACTCACGTGCGTACCATGGTTTGTACTGTTCATACATAGCCCATGATTCACCCGCCCAATTCAGATAGGCCTCAAAGACACGCCTGGTTCCTGGCGAAAGGTGCTTGCTCAACTTGTCGGGAGGAGTATATTTGCCAGACGTGTCGACGAGCTGGTGAATCTTTGCAGGATCGACTTTGCGCTTAGAGATATCGACCTCGACTACCAAACATTTGCTTTCGTTAAATGCCGCTTCAATCTCTCTGGGCAAGGGATAGAGCGAAGGAGGCGCGGCGTGTATCGTACCCAACAAGTAAACAATGTCGGGTCCTTTCCTGGCTTTCCACATAAACAGCTTGCGTGGCGCTGCAGCCGGTTTTGCGGCAGGGACAGTGGCCGAAGGGGCAACAGTGACTACCGAAGCGACCGGCTTGGTACTGACGGAAGAGTCCGCGGTCGTCGCAGAAACAGTTGAGGCAGCAGTTGTTGAGACTGCAGCACCGGCGGCAGCAGCAGCATCTTTTGGCTTTGGTATTTCGGCAGTAACTGATTTGGGCGGCGGTGGCAAAAACGAATCAAATTCATTAACCAGAAGTTTAAACTTGTCCACAAAATCGCTCGTTGTCTCCGGCGGATAGGACATTTTCACATTTAGATGACAGTCATGATTGGCCGAATACGGTGCCATCATCACTGTTTGGTAGTAGTACTCGTTGATGGACTTGGGCGCAGTCCCGGAATTGCCATGCTTGATCTCGACGTCGCCGAGAATTCCACCTTCTTTCGGCCCAATTACAGGACGGTTGGTGCTGGTCGAGATGTGTGGTGCGGCCTTGAATTCGAAATGAAGTTTGCCAGCGGCCACCGAAATCTTTGCATTTGGAAAGTACGTGCGTACTAGCTTAGTCACTTCTTCGTACACCGGTTTTGTCAACTCTGCATGTATAGGAGCGGCGGCGGTCTCCTGTGGCTGTCCCTGAGACTGGCTTGGCTCGGCACTTACCGAGGCGACTGTAATACAAAAAGCACAGAAAGCCAATGTTATGGCGGCACGCAAGGTCATTTCATCGGTCCTTTAGATGGCGATGCTTACATTTATGCCCTGCAAAAGCGCAATCTAATACCGGTTAAAACACTGCATCGGCAGTAAAGTCGATTTGAATGTTATCGCCCCTGGACTTCATAGCCACTTTCGTCAATTTGAAGTTGCGCCAGCGTGAGTCTTGAGCTTCAAACAGATCGATTTCGCCTTTGTGTGAGACAGGTATGGTAGTCTTCTGCAAACGCTTGACGATAAACCTGCGTTCGGCAATTCTCATCAGTCCACTGGTCACCTGGCTCCAATCCAGGCGCATTCCTGCAGGCAGCGGCAGTTCCATTTTCAAGTCGTACTTGACTTTGCTCCTGGATGAAGCAGTGTCGCCGAGAAATGAATATTTCACCAGTCCATCTCCGGTCAATTCCGCTTCCAATTTCCACGGACATTCCTTCCATTCGGAAGTCTTTAACAATATCGCTCCTTTCTCCACGGTGCCCTCAATGACTGCGTCTCCAGTGGCGGTAAAACTCAGGGACCCGGCTCCCTGCGCCTTCATATCGGAAATGACAAGATTGTCGATTTTCACCGACCTGGCTTTTGCATTTCTGTATCGCCAACGTTTGTCTTCAGAAATTGTTTTGTCGATGTCGAGGTTCAAGTGATCGGGAATTCGTTTGGAAATCGCCTCGGCAAGCGCTTTTTCAGGCAGCACCAGATTGCATGAGTTGAGATGCAAATTGGCACGATTTTGAATCATCGTCAGATCGATGCCGCGAACTTTTACGTCCACTTCTTCTGCACCGAGAAGTTTGGAGTGTTGAATGGCAAAGTCCACAGAGCTTGTAAGCTGGACTTCTTTGTCGACGTCGAGAAACAGTGATCCGTTCAAATCAGCGAGTTTGATAACACTCTTAGGCGTCTTCAATTCACCCTCGCCAAATTCCAGTTTGAGCGGTAGTTTAAGTTTGGTCGGCTCCGGCCCTGTACCTCTTTCAAGCAACATGCTGCTCGGTAATGTCAAAGTGGAAAGACCTGTGGTGGTAAGAGAAAAATTGTTTTTATTTCCCTGCCAATCCAGTCGATTCAACTTAGATGTGCCTTTTTCCAGAACAAATGCGAAGGCGCCAAATTTGTCGTATGAGACTTTGCCGATTTTCGTATCGCTGAGATACAGGGTCAAGTTTGTGGAACGTTTTGCAATCTTGATTGTTCCAGTCCTGGCGATCGCATCACTCTCAGTGGAAAAATGCGTCGAGCTGGCCGAGCCGGGCGTAAGATCCACCTGCAAATTTGCCGGTACAGTGTCAGGAAAATAGGCATCGGTCTGATGGATGTCCGTTTTCAATGTCAGATTTGTTCCTTTTAAGTCCATGCCCGACAACAAGTGCAAGTTGTCTTCGTCGTTGCCCATGGTATGCCGCAGGTGAAACTCCTTCAAGTGCAGCAGACATTCTTCGCTGACAGCGTGGCAGCGTTTGAATTTGCCAAAGCTGAATTTGCACTGTTTCAAAGTAATTTCGCTGGGTTTTTCCGGATCGTCCTGAAGCGACAAGATTAGTTGATTACCTCTCCTGATCGCGCGTCCTGACACACACGCTTTTCCGCCATCAAACTCGGTATCTACTCGCTGCCCGAGCCACTTGCAGTTGTTGCCAAAATTGATGTCAATTTTGCAATTCGCCTGATAATTGAATACTTTATCCACGGCTACGTCGGTGAGTGAAATCAAAGAATCGGGCGCGACAATCACGGTTTTCGGCCCGAACTTCAACCTGGAGCCGGGACGGAGTTCCAGCTCTGCCTTCTTGATTTTCATGCTCTGGATCATCTGGTGAGCGTCACCACTAATGACACCAACCTGCAGAAGGTTGACAAAAAAAGCGGCAATGCTTCTGGCCAGATCCATTTCACCACTGACGGTGCCTTTGTAAAGGGAGATAGTCAAAGGAACAGGCACCGCCATAACGCTGATCGGCTGCGAAACGGATAAGGTTCCTGTGGCATCATGCGTGGAGATCACTTTTGGATCGGTGACCGGCAATGACAGTTTTACTTCAAAACTCGTGTTGGGCGCAATTGCAACCGGTGTTTTTCCAATCAGATAAGTTCCAGGTGTAAACACACCGGAAGCGACAAGCTTGATATTGGATGTAATATCAGTAATGCGTCTAATGTTTGGATCGGTTATTTCGACGTCGTAGTCAGCTTTAATAACCTCCTTTTTGCTGAGGTCGAACATGCCGCAGCCGGAGATCACTGCGCCGGTAAAGATAAAAGCCAAAAACACGCTAAAAGATTTACGCGAAAAGTTTGCGCGTAAATTCAGTTTTGAAAGATAGTATGCAGGGCCTTTAATTAAGCAGGCGACTTTCGGATAAAGCAGAGTTTCGCACCTCCAGATGCGAGAGCCGTATAACACTTTTCTCGGTCTTTTCTCGGTCAACACAATGGTCGCACGACTATAACTGTTTTGATGAAAGGAATTAGCCGAAGTACTCGGGTGCGCTACCTGGTTTCCACTTAATATTGCAACCGGCACTAGGCTTCTGATCGGCGCAAACCGGTTTGCCCTGCAATACGCAATCGATGGCCTGACGCAAATCCTCCCCTGTCACCGGCACACTGTTTCCGGGTCTGGCGCCATCAAGCTGCCCTCTATAACTGAGCTTGCGCTTCTCATCGTAAAGGAAAAAATCGGGGGTGCAAGCAGCCGTGTAGTCCTTTGCCACCGCCTGCGACTCGTCGTAAAGCAAAGGATAGTTCAAAGCCAGCTCCTGAGCAAATTCTTTCAACCTTTCAGGCGAATCGTCTTTGTAATTTGCTGCATCGTTGGATGATATAGCGACAATGGCAATGTCTTGGTTGGCATAGTCAACGCCCAACTTTGCCAGCTCATCTTTGACGTGCACTACATAAGGGCAATGGCGGCAGGCAAAAATTATCAAAAGCGCCTTCTTGTCGTCAAAAGAGCTGAGACTGTATGTCTTGCCGTCAGTGACGCTGGGCAAGGAGAAGTCCGGAGCCAGAGACCCGAGCGGGCGCATCGTCGAATTCACAAGTACCATGAAAACTTCCTCCTGATCACTCTCCAGCCGTGTTTAGAGCTCAAAGAACCTAAAACCATGCCTGGCGACCATTTCGCCAGGAGAAATTTACCATATAGCCGGCGTTCACAAGTCGATAACAACTTTCGCCGGGCGCCCCTTTATAACTAGAGTGCAAAGCCGCCACTTCTCGGCGCCCAGCTCAGACCCCATTCAATCTCTTACCAACACCCCATTTGAAGGAGCTAGCCCCATGGCTTTTTCTCTGCCTGGCTTTCGCCATGACCCAGTCGCCCACGTGGTAGAAGACATTCGCTCAAGTCTCTCCGCTCGTGACCCGATCCGAGACCTGACCGATGCGTTTGGTGAAACAGACCTGAGTGAAAACATATTTGCAGATGTTATTGATAGAACTTACGGCCGCTCAGGTGGCAATCGCAATCAATGGAGCAGAACCGCCCCCATTGACGACGATTTTTCGATCGACTTTTCACGCGATCGAAGTGACAGATATGATCTCCACGGCCGCCACAGCCGCAACCAGGAGCCAGAATTTCATCGCACCTCTCGTGAATTGATGAACACTCTGGACAAACATGCCGGTGGAATCAATATTGGAAGGCACAACGAACACATCACACGTGATGAGTTGAAAAACTATCTTGTCCGTGTGGGCGACAACATCTCTCCTCAAGACAAAGCTGACTTGCTTCTGGTAATGCGTGATTTCAATGACATAGCCAGGGCTGACGGCAAACAAGGGAAAGGTATTTCCTACAGAGACATGGCCTTCTTCGTAATAGAAAACCAGAGAGAAGATCGAATGCTCATGATGCACCGCCAGAATGAAAGTCTGCGCAGGCAAAATGCCAGATTGAGAGACGAACTCTATCAGTACGACAGCGGCTATGAACCAGGAGATGCTCGTCCGACAGCGACGTCGCGGCAAGATACAAGCAGAGTGATTACAGAGAGAACCGGTGACAAAGGACATTACTATGCAGCCGGCGCCGATCTGCCTCTCAGTCAAGAGGAATTCAAAGCATACTACAAAATCCCCCAAGATATAGATCTGACGAAATTCATGCGCGGAAAAGACAATGACGGAAAGGTTCCCAACTTCTGGACATCCGAAGTGGCTGCCGGATTGGGCGGACGTGATGATAACAATAATCTGCGTTGGGACAACGCCGGGTATCACGAAGCGTCACTGGATTTTCAACGCAATTTCGCTCAACTAGCTGAATTTTTCGACAAACTTCCTCTGGATAAACAAGAAGAATTCACTTTCAATTTCGCAAGAACCCAAGGTGAAGTACTGCGTTCCAATGGAGTTTCACTCCTGGCCGCCGACAACGAAAAAATTCACATCACAGAAGAAGGCGTGACAAAAGTCATCGATCTGGTGGAAAAGGTTGGCAGCGATCGCAAACTGTTGCAGTGGGGCTAAGGCGGGGTAGGGAAGTTCGATAAGATAATCCAGAAGCCGTTCATTTCAAATGGGAGAGGACTTCCGCCCGCATTTGCTGATCGTCCTTGAATAGACCTCTGAAGACAGTCGTGATGGTTCTTGCACCGGGCTTTCTGATACCACGCATCGACATGCACATATGTTCCGCTTCAATCCAAACGCAGACACCCTGAGCTTCGATGCCTTTGAAGATCGCATCGGCGATCTCCTCAGTCATCCTTTCCTGCACCTGCAATCGGCGCGCCGTCAATTCCACAACTCGGGCAATTTTAGAAAGACCTGTGATCACTCCGTGGCTGGGAAGATAGGCCACATGCGCTCTGCCCATAAAAGGCACCAGATGATGCTCGCACAAGCTATTGAATTCAATATCTTTGATGACTACCAGCCCTTCTGTCCCTTCCTGAAACTTGCAGCTGATTTCCGAAGCCGCATCCACACCTGTGGAATAGCAAAGCTCCTGATACATGCGGGCGACTCGTTGAGGTGTATCAATCAAGCCGGCTCGCCGTGGATCTTCTCCCACAGCTTCGAGAATCATCTCGACGGCACAAGCGATCTTTTCTAAGTCGACTTCTCGGGCCAGACTATTTTCTGCAATCTCCGATGAAAATTTCGTAGCCGGGGTTTCCTCAACCTTTCTTCGCTTTGCACAAGGCAAAATAGTGACTGATGCTTCCATTTCTCCAACTCTGGGTGGTAACCAATTTCTCTAACGATACAACGACAAAATGAACGAACGGTGAACAGACTCTAATTCTTTAAGGACTACGGCGTGTGGCCCAGAAAGACTCTTATTGAGCGTGCGGCCATCATGCCACTGCCTGCAGCAAATGCGATTCGATCATAGCCCGGGTGCACTATGTCTCCTCCGGCAAAAACCCCTTTTATTGAAGTAGAAAAGTTTTGGTCCACTGTTATGTGCCCGCGCGCGTTCTGCAACTGATCGACAAAAAGTTCGGTATTAGGAAGATATCCAAGCTTGGCAATCAGTTTTGTGCACTTGATTTCAAATTCACCTTTCTCATTAACTGCAATCACCGACTCCAGGCTTTCCTGTCCGAGTAGACGGATAACAACTGAATTGGTATGAGCTTCAATCACACTGTGATTTTTCAATCGTGCCACTATATCCGGTCTCGCTTTGAAGGTCGCCCCCCTGGCAAGAACAGTGACATGGGAGCAATACTCTGCCAAATCAAGGGCTGTAAAAACCGCACTGTCACCGCTGCCTACGATGGCAATCGGCTTTCCTCTCAGCGACTCTGTGTAGATGCCACTGCGATAGAGTACATCGTCTGCAAAATCGTTTGGCACCGGCAAATCAAATTCTTTCAATCGATATCCGGTGGCAAGAAAAACGGTCTTTCCTCTGAAAGCTCCAGAATCAGTGACAATTTCCTTCTGAGAGAGATTCATGCTCAAAACTTTGCAGCCGGTTTT
>JBGAVL010000359.1:0-5557 GCA_044228145.1 Obscuribacteraceae bacterium (SeqCode) | reverse complement strand
TTAGTCAATGACCTTTTGGATTTCCAAAAGCTCAAAGCTGGAAAGATGGAACTGGCTCTGGAGCCTGTTTCGTTGCAGTCGATAATCAAAGATGCAGCGGACATGGTTTCGGAAGCAGCGCACGAAAAAAATGTGGAAATTGAATTGCCTGAGGGCGAAACCATCGTTCTTTTGGACAGAAACAAAATACTGCAAACGGCCGTAAATCTGATTGCCAATGCCATTAAATTCAGTGGCACAGACGGTAAGGTTTCAATAGCGGTAGATAAAAACGACAGAGGATTTTCTTTCTCAGTTTCCGATACCGGTCCCGGCATTCCCGAAGAGTTCAGGCAGAGGATTTTTGAGCCCTTCGAACAAGCACCGTCCGGCAAGAAGATTGAAGGCACCGGGTTGGGGCTGGCGATCTGCAAGCTGGTGGTAGAAGCACATGGTGGAACGATTAGAGCTGAAAATCGAGCTGAGCTTGGCGGTGAGACGCCTGCTGTTAGGTCAAAAACGCAAGGCAGCGTCTTTACGGTTGAGTTGCCGTTGAACGCCGGCCGGAATGCGGAGGCGATTGCATAGGCATGTTCTCAAGGCTGAATGCAACACAAAAAGGTCTGGTTCTGGTGCTTGTGCCGGTTGTTTTTCAACTGCTTTTTATTGCCGCGATCAATGTGCCGGTGACGCGAGTTGCGCACGATCTCAATTCAATGCGCATGGGCAGGAAGATTCTTTTTGCTATGCAGGAAAATGAGATTGATCTTTCGAAAATGATCTGGTCTCTCATGGTTTTCGGCCCGCAGCAAAGCATGCGCTATATGGCCGAGTATCATGAGAAGGTTACTGGTCAGCATAAGTGGACTGAGATCAACAAAGATACTGATCCTGAACTCTTGAAGTTTGCCCAGGATGGCAAGAAAATTTGGCAGGGCATGGAAGATCTCTGGTATTCCGACCCCAATTCAGCCCCCGCGCAGGGCAGCGGCCTGGGATGGATACGCATGCAAGCCAGCACCAAGGGCTTCAAGCTGTACCGCGATCAGCGCGCCTTGATGCGTAATATTCTCGCTCTGGAGCGTCGGAAAGTCGCTCAGCAACCCGAGGAAATCGCCGGCTTGCGCAGGACCCTGGTGATCAGTCTGTGGGTTGGCTTTCTTCTCAGTTGTCTTATTTCTTCCGCCCTGATGGTGCTTTTCACCAGAGACATCATCAATCGACTGACTGTGATAGCTGAAAAGGCTCAACTGCTTGCTTTCGGAAAGCCGGTCCTTGCGGAAACCGGAGGCACAGATGAGATAGCACAATTGGAAAAGACACTTGCAGCGACATCGCTGAAAGTGGCTGAAGCTCGCAATCGGCAAGCGGTGATTCTGGATAATTCGGCCGACGTGATTTGTTCGCTTGATGCCAAGCTCAAATTCTCATCCGTGGGAGAAGCGGCCGGCAAAATTTGGGGATTTTCTGCCGATCAGCTTTTAGGCAAGTCGGTGCTTTCCTTGCTGACCACTGATACCGTGGACAGTACCAGTGCTGCGCTCGAGCGAATTGCGCAAACAAGCGGAGAAGGGCAGGTGGAAAACATCGTCAAATGCGGCGATGGAAGCAGCAAGAATTCAATCTGGACCGTCCTCTGGTCGCCGCAAAAACGCCTCTATTTCTGCGTTGTGCACGATGTCACCGATCTGCGCACGGTGGAGAAATTGAAACAGCATTTCATTTCGGTGGCCAGCCACGATTTGCGAGCGCCTCTCACCTCCGTAACTCTCAATGTTTCCATTCTCACCGAATCCATGGAGGCTGAACTCCCCGCAGGTGTAATGAAAGAGCTGCATCGCGTGCAAGCCAGTGCACAGAGATTGACGGCGCTTGTGAACGAACTGTTGGAGCTGGACAAGCTGGAAGCCGGCAAGTTGCCGGTGGAATTGAAGAAAGTGGCGGCCTCCGACGCCTGCGAAGCAGCCAAAGACCTGCTCTTTGGCATGGCACGGCAAGTCGGTGTGGCAATTATTGGTCCCGTTGGAGATGCCTTTGTAATGGCTGAGGAACAGCGGCTGGTGCAGATGGTGTCGAACCTGCTGTCCAACGCCATCAAATTTTCACCAGCCGGCGGCAAAGTCGTGATTGATATTGCCGAAGCTAAGCCGTATGCGCGCATCAGCATTAAAGACGAAGGCTGCGGAATGACCGCGCAAGAGTGTGCCACCATCTTCGAGAAGTTTGCCCAGGCGCGCTCCGCCAGGAGCACCGAGGTAAAGGGGACGGGGCTGGGCCTTGCCGTGGTCAAAGCGCTGGTCGAGGCTCATGGCGGGCGCATCGAGGTAGAAAGTGAAGTGGCAAAAGGCAGCACTTTCATCTTGTCTTTGCCGCTGGCTTCCTCGACAAGTTCACGGGAGGTGCAGTAGCCATGCGCCTTAAGGTCAACCTGTTTTCTCGCGGTCTGATTCTAATGTCGCTGCCTATTCTGGGGCAGTTGATTTTCATTATCGTCATTGTATTGGTCATGCAGCAGGCTCAGAGCAATCTGGAAAGACAGTGGCGGCAGGAGAATTTGCTCCGAGTGACATTCTCAATTTGCCGTGAAGTTACAGACTTGCTTCTCTGGCTGCAATTGCCGCCAAGCTTCCGCAACATGATCGGGCTTGATGTCAGCTCCTCCTGGCTTGTGCAGGCGAAAAAGGACAGTGACCAACTCAAACAACTGGGTGCCGACGATCCCGAAAAAAAGGATGCGCTCAACCGTCTGGTCGAGGCAAAAACCTACCTGTTTGACGTGTTGGAGCGCATGCTGTCCACCGCGTCATCGCAGCCTTTAGCGCCCTGGGGCGCCGGTGCTGGTGCACCTTATCGATCGGGTTTGGGCAGCTACGGCAGAGTTTTTTACGAAGCTGTGCAAGAAATAGTCGATATTGAGAAGAAAAGAGAGGAAACTGCCAATCTTTATGCAAGCGCGTTTGCCAACTTTCAGTCCAGCCTTTTGCTCATGTCGGCACTCAGCTTTGTTCTTGCGCTAATAGCCGGTTATCTCTACGTGATTTCGATCAGGCGCCCGCTCAAGCATTTGAGCGAAAATGGCAGCTTGCTTGCGCAACAAAGCCCACTTCTGCCTGTTCTTCGCAATGCCGACCAATTCACCAAAATCGATGAGCTGCTCCACACGGCCTCGAGTGAGATTGAAAATCTGCGCTTGAAAGAAAGAGAAGTGATCGAAAATGCACAGGACATGATTTGCACACTCGATTACGCGGGGGTATTTCTTTCTGCCAACCCGTTTGTGGCGCGGATGCTTGGATACGAGCCCGAGTATGTCATAACCACGCCGGTTAGCAAATACGTGGTTGAGGAGCAAAAAACGACGTCGGATCAGTGCATTGGCTCGGCCGTTGCATCACAGTCCGTGCAGCAGTTCGAACTGCAACTATTGCACATGAACGGCAGTATTGTCGAAACTCGCTGGTCTTGCTTGTGGTCTTCAGCTGAAAGGAAACTTTTCTGTGTGGTGCACGATGTCACTGAAGAAAAACGAATCGAGCAACTAAAGCAGGATTTCACCGACATGATCAGCCATGACTTGCGCAGTCCGCTCATGGCGATGGGCAATGCTTTGACATTAATCAAAACGGGAGTGAAAGGACCAGTGCCTGAAGCGGCAATGGCGCGCGTCGCGATGTCTTCCAGAAACGTCGAAAAGCTGATTGTGTTGGTTAATGATCTTCTTGATTTTCAAAAGCTCAAAGCAGGCAGGATGGAGCTGTATGTCGAGCCTGTATCTCTGCAATCGATTATCAACGACGCCGCCGATCTGGTTGCGGAAGCCGCTCGCGACAAAGGTGTAGAGCTTGATTTGCCGTCCGGTGAAACAACCTTTCAGGGAGATCGCAACAAACTCATTCAAACCGCTGTCAACCTGATTTCCAATGCCATCAAGTTTAGTGGCGCCGGAGGCAAGGTTGTTGTTCACGTGGAGAAAGGCGTGAAGACGGTTTCCTTTTCCGTCTCAGACACAGGTCCCGGTATTCTTCCTGAGTTTCAAGAACGGATCTTTGAACCTTTTGAGCAAGCGCCTTCCGAGATGAAAAAGGAGGGCACCGGTTTGGGTCTGGCAATCTGCAAATTGGTTGTGGAAGCTCATGGCGGCACCATTCATGTGTCCAATCGCAGCCAGACAGACCCAGCCGCAACAGGCTCGGTATTTACAGTCGAACTGCCTGTTCAACAAGATTAGCGCGGCTGTGCCACTATATGCGGTGAAAAAGTGCACGAAGGGCCCGATACGAGTGTATCGAGCCTTAAAAATATGGAGGTCGAGAAGATGCCTTGTGTATGAAGAGGATAGTGAACCTTGCGTAAAGTTAGCGTGAAGGTTGCATCGATTAGGCACTAACCTTCACTCTCGATTCACGCGCTCTGCCTTAATCTGTGGTCAACTCAGAAGCCTCTAAAAGCTTTTGAGCGTTTGCAACTTCTCTCTTTCATCTCAATACGTCGGTCATCACGGTGACCGGTATACGAAGCCGATCTCCTTGAGCTAGCGCTCAGGCAGATCGGTTTTGCGGTGGTATCGTATATGGTGGCATAATTAGCGCACGTCTTGCAGCTGCGCTGCCTGTTAATAGAGCTGTCTTTGATAGTTAATACGCTTGACTCTCGCGAGTCCAAATAAACACAGTAAAAGCATCTTCCGAATCTCCAGTTCAAACAGGCGCATCAAAACCCCAGACACCAATCTCTGGTTTCTACACGAAGTTTTTCTTCAAGCAGCTCGCTGCTCTGGTGGTGACCTGTTAGGGTGAAATCTCATTTTCTATCCTTTCGAGAAAGGAATCACGATATGAAGCAACGTCCGATCGCAACTACAAAAGCTGAGATTGAGGCCAAAACCCTGCGAATTCCAGACGGTTTTCCAGCAGAGCTTGGACCTGTAGCAGTCAATCTGCGAGATACTTTTGTCATCGCAATTTCCAGCGGCATCCTCATCTTTCTGTTGTGTGTCTTAAGGCAAGAACACGGCATCTGGATGATTGGCAGTGCTGCCTTTGGGATAATTACGTGGCGCCAGTGTCTTTCCACAAGGGCCATGTACCGGTTTCTCAAGCCGCACTTCGAATTCCGCTTTGCCAGGCGTTGGATGCATGCTCAGTACTTGCTAGTTTCTCTAGCCGCCATGGAATTCTTGATCTCGGCGTGCGGACTGATTGGCTTAAGTCTGGGCTGGAAGGCGCCACTGTTTGGGTAGGGGGCCGGAGTAGAAGGTGTTTGCGTAAAGCGAGCCACTTCTAGTCAGGCTTTCGATTTGAACACTCTTGAAGATCGCATCATTGTGATGGATCAAAACTTGGAGACAGACCTTGGGTATCAACGTTTCCCAGTTGCTGCTGGATTTCGTCAGGCTGTTGGCTGACTGCTGTAATCCAAATGGCAATCTGCATCGCAAGTACAAGCGCAAGCCGCTCCGATCGCATCGGGGTGTCGAAGGCGCTGGGGGCTTTGGCGCCGACAGGTGTCTTGGGTGTCATGAGTGGGTGCGCTCTGAAGGTGTGATTATCTTATCGCATATCACCTTCAGGTTTTTTAT
>JBGAVL010000358.1:0-5637 GCA_044228145.1 Obscuribacteraceae bacterium (SeqCode) | reverse complement strand
TTTTCCCTCTCCCCCCCGAGAGAGTTCCCATCAGCCGCCAGGCGCGCTCATTACACTCCTTCGGCCAATGCCAAATCCGGTTTCTGCCTGTGAACATTCGTTCACCTGGGCACAAACTTTCCTGTCGCTCGTCATTCATTTCTCTTGGTTGATCGTCGTCACTCTTGGTCGATAGACATCAACTAAGCAGGACAAATGCAATCAAAAGAGGGTGTTGTGTAAACATCCGGCGAAAAACTGTTGCCATCTTAACCGGATGCAACTAGGGTGGTTACAGGTGGTGCGCAAAAAATACGCACTTCCAATTAGATCAAGAGTCCATTTACCAGTACAGGTAGTCTTTTAAAACAGAAGAAAGCCGCTGAGGGCTGCGTAAAACGCATTGCTCAGAGTGCAGCTGGACAAGCTGACTTTAGCGGCGAGGCACTACAAATGGTGCACCTGTTTTGGCAGTGGATTCGCGGATGAGGAAACTATATATGCATGAATTGAAAGTGCACACGCTCACGGGCATTGCCGGCGGTGCTAAATCAAAAACTAAGCTGGTCATTACAGATGTTGATGGTACTTTGGCATCCTTTTGGGATTACTTTGTACCGGCCATCAGAGACTTTATAAGAGATATCAGTCAGAGAACCGACAAGTCCTATCATGAGCTCGCTCGCGATATCGGGCACGTCATTGAAAGACGGGGTACACACGAGTATCCCTGGCTTCTGGAAGAGACCGGCTTTGCCTGGTCGAACTTCGAGGATGAGCCGGAAGTATTCATTGAGGAATTTGTAAAGCCTTTTTGGCAAGCGGTCGATGAAAACCGCAGCAAATATCTGCGTCCATATCCCATGGTGTTGGAAACTCTGGAAGCCCTTAAACGCAAAGGCGTAAAAGTGGTGGCGTTGAGTGACGCGCCCGAATATATGGCTCGCGTGAGAAACAAGCAAATATTTGATGGACTGCTTGATGCAGTGTATTCGCTTGAAACAGTGGAACCGGAAAAAGACGATCCTTTTCGGCCAATTTCCTTTAAGCATGGTCGCGAACGAGTTGCAAAATTGAGAAAGGAAACCGCCGACTTGCAGACTCGTCTCCACATTCTGCCATTCTCGTGCGAAAAGCCCTGCCCAATCGGACTCGATCAAGTTCTAAAAGACTTTGACGTCTACCCGCAAGAGGCCCTATTCATCGGCGACAGCCTGGCTAAAGATGGAATTGTTGCCGCCTCTCGCGGTATTCGATTTTTGTGGGCACACTACGGCAGCAGTTTGCCAGCCGAGTACGAGGAGATGATCAACTACTCGCTCAAACCGGAATTGCCTGGAGAGTCCGGTAAAAAGTCCCTGCCGCCGGAGTTGATAACCGCAGTAGCAGCGCGCTATGACGAATTGCTCAATTTCGTATGAGCTCTTCTCAAACTCGCTCATTTAACCAAAAGGATGATGCAAGTGAGCGAGAATACCAGTTATCGTTTTATGGATTTCGAGGACTGGTAGAGTGAGTTTATTCGAGAAGCAGGTGTCTCCCACGAGAGGCCGCCGCCGACCTGGTCAGGCTCTGATGTTATCGACATTATTGGCGTTTGCCTTCGGCTGCGCCGACCTCGGCGCTTCGGCGGCGCCTCCTATTGGTACAAACGATGACAAGCGCTCCGATCAAAAACTACCGACTCCGGATAGCCAAAAGCAAAAAAGCACACCCGATGGGCGCCAGCTGACAAAGCAGATGAATTGCAGAAGCTGCCATATTATCGAGGGTGAAGGCGGATTTATTGGACCTCCATTGGACGGAATAGGACAACATCGAAGCCCAGAGTCATTAGTAGACAAATTGAGCAAGCAAAAGAAGGTTTCGTCCAAACAGCCTGCTTATTTCACTGCTTTTGAAATAATGTCGCACGTGCGACTCCCTCATCTGCAGTCAAAGGCAGTTTCCGATTACCTCATCCAGCTTCCCGAATCGAATGTAAAGTGGAAAATGAAGGACCATCAGGCAGGAACTTCCGAGTCCGACTCAATCCCAAAAGGCTCTCATTTCGAAGCGCGCAAACCAGATGCAAGCAGTGCCAGAGGAAAACAGCTGTACCTGGACCATGGATGCGCAGCTTGTCACTCGATTGGCAATCAGGGCGGTGTCACAGGACCTTCCCTCAATGGCGTGGGCGCACGCAGAAGTCGCAATTTCATCGAGAGCAGGATAGCCAATGGTGCTCTCCTTGGTCCTGATCGCAAAGGCGAATACAAGCGAATGGGTTACCGCATGCCACCAGCTTCAGTTTCAAAGAAAGAGCTCTCCGATATTACTGATTTCCTTTTCACTCTTCCCAACATTTCCGAGAAAAAATAGCCTGAAAGGATTTCTTCTTGATTCTTTGAAACCGTCTGAAGGCCAGTCGGCGGGAATTCTCCTTTTTGTGGAGCAAGATATGTCCCAAACAAAATGTCCCACAATGGAAATATATTGGCGAAGTTTCTGTTGAAGTGCCTTTCTTCTAAAGAATGGTGCAATCGATGAAGTTGCGGTCCGATTAGAATTGGAGTAAAACCTCCCATCTCCAATCGCAAATTCATGTGCGAGAAGGAAGGCAGTAGAACACCGAGCGAAACTCCAAACGCCAGAGGAGCGAAAGGAAGATCGAAAAGTGTCACCAGCGGAAGCAACACAAACGGAACACGCAACACTGCCTCTAGTGGATGGTGCCGATTTGTCGTCGTGACATTCATATGCTCTTCCCGGTGATGCAATTTGTGCATTTTCCACAACAATGGAACACTATGTTCTATTCTGTGCAACCAGTATGCAAAAAAGTCATACAAGAAAAGCACCAGAATTTCACATCCTAACTTTCCCTGCCATGTTGCCGGTGGTGGCACAGTAAAAAGCGGATGAAATGGCATTGGCGGCAAAACACCCACCAAAACCCTCATCGTCATTTGCGTTGCCGCAGTGAGAACCACCGCCATGATCAAATTAAATACGATACCGGCAAACGGTTGTTTATCTTCAACAGGTCGAATTCTCTCTAAGACAAAAAGACAAGCAAAAACTGTCAGCGCGCACTGATAGTTCTCCAAAGTTGCATGAATGATTTCGTTTAGCATCTAAAGCTTTGACACATAGAACGAAATTACCTCTCCAATCCCAAAGGAAAACAAATTTGCTGCAATGATTACAGCGAAGTCGCGCACCATTATTTGACGAGAAAGCACTGCCGTACCGTTTGGATTTGGCTGCAGGCGGCGATGAAATACCAACCAAAACAGTGCACACTCTGCAATCGGAACGAGCGTTTCTGTCACGGCAAGATACAGCGTATTGTGCAAATCCGGATTGATCAACCGAGGCATCACCACAATCACAAACGGATATGTGCATGCGGTCAGGAGAAAGCCGGCTTTCACTCTAGACTTAAACGAATGGCAAGCTGAGAGTCCAGCCATCAATACTGGAGTTTCCAGAATCACGCCGAGCGTATAACCAGTGATCAAAGCAAAGACGATAAATCCGGGGTCGTACCAGGTCGAGCTCATGCCGTTTTCCTCTTAGTTCGATTTTTTGCCGGACGCAGTCGTTGAAGACCTGACTTTCGATTTGCCGCTCGTCTTTTCACTGTCTTTGCCGTCTGTTTTAGTTGCTTTGTCCGTCACCTTTGCAGTTGTCTTTTCACTGGAAGTTTTTTTCGCGTCTTCCTTCTTCGGCGCGATGTTTCCGCTCTTTCCACTACTGTTAATCTGTCTGTCTACACCAGTCAGTTTTTTTAGTTGCTTGAATTCATTTGGATCAGCAACCAAATCGGCTCTCACCGCTGGAGCAAAAACCGACATCAACAAGACTGCCGACATTAGGTGCTTGTACATTGGCATACTCATTTCGCTCCCTCGCTCGCCTCTTAGTCATTACTTCCGACGTCTTCCTCGTCCCACAACGAGTCTATTCATACTCATTCTCTCCAATTGATGGTAAGTCTGCCACTTCTGCGTGGGCAAATGCCATGAAAGGTGACGGGAAAAACCCCTTTCTGCCGCTAATAATTCTTAGGAAAGCGCATCTTCTAATGCTTCCGCAGCGCCGGTCTGTTACCTTCCACTAGATCTCTGCGTGCATAACGCCGAGCCTGACGCTCCTCGGAGCGTTTCAAGACAAAATTCGCTGAATTTCCCAAGGAGGCAGTGTATGATCGCCATCAAAAAGGCAGGAAGTTTGAGACTTTTCGGACTTCTAGCGCTTTCGGGTCTTATTCTTTTCAACCCGACCACAGCAGGCGCCCAGTTGCCAGGAATAACCCAACCCGCAACCGGAACCACAAGCCCTCCCAATCAAATTCTGACCGGCAAAATCAAGTCGGACATCGTGCCTGCCGAACAATTGATGTCGCAGGGGCGCTATTCCGAGGCCGAAGACATGTTTCGCGAATTGCTCGTCAATAATCCTGCAGATATCGCCGCCACAGTCGGTTTGGGAACCGCACTGGCGAAACAATTTAAGCTCGATGGCGCCGACGACATGCTGGACCGCGTCCTCAAGTCCGATCCCAACAATGCACTGGCGTTTGCGGGCAAGGCGAATGTGATCTTGAACCGCCTCCAATCATCATCCGGGACAATCAGAGATAACCGCGATTCCTATCTTCGCCAGGCGGAGGACTACGCCAGACGCGCCACGGCTCTAGCGCCAGCGTCGGGAGAAGCGCACTACACGCTCGGACAGGTATATAAGGAAGAGGGGCGCATCGACGACGCCGCTACTGAGCTTCGCACCGCAGTCAGCCTAGACCCGCAGCATTCACAAGCCCTGTCTACTCTCGGTTCGATCAAGCTCGATCAAGGCAGTCTGGCTGAAGCAGCGGAAAACTTCAAACGCGCTATCAATATCAGCTCCAGCAACTCCACCGCTCACTACGGATTGGGCGCGGTTTACCTGAAACAAGGGCAAATCGATGACGCGATTAGAGAACTGAACACTTCGCTCTACCAATTCCCCAACAGCTGGCCAGTGCGTATGGCTCTTGGAGATGCCTATGCTCAGCAAGGCAATCAAGTTGCAGCAATCAAGGAATATCAATTATCCATTTTGATCAAACCGGAAAACGCTCAACCCTATCTCAGAATTGCCGACATTCGCGAAAGCAGGAGCGATCTCGAATTGGCACTGGCAGATTTGAGATCGGGCTTGTCGCAAATTCCATATGATCTGGATTTGCGCCAGCGTATTGCAGAAATTTGTTTGAAACTCGAAAAGGCTGATGATGCAATTAAAGGGTTCCGCACCATTTTGCAGATGAGTCCCAACAATCCGCAAGCTGTAAAAGGCTTGAGTCAGGGTCTTTACCTCAAGGCGCAGAAAGCAGCTGTAGGCGCACTTCTTGCCTCCAACGACTACGAAGCGGCTTTGAAGAGTCTGGACGAAGCAATCAAACTCAGTCCGGACGATATGGAGTTGCGTCTGGCACAAGCGAAATTGATGTCGCTTGCCGGCGCAAAACCCGATTTGAGCAAAATGGGCGAGCCGCAAAACAACGGCGAAAGATTAGCCTATGCCGAAGCGCTAATGGCGCAAGGTGAGTTCCAAAAAGCTACCGACATGATGAAATCAGTAGTCGGCACTCTCAACGATCCCAAACAAGCCTTTGCGGTAGCAGATGTC
>JBGAVL010000357.1:0-5714 GCA_044228145.1 Obscuribacteraceae bacterium (SeqCode) | reverse complement strand
GCATTTGCCCTTGCCTATGCACACGACCGTAAAATTATTCATCGAGACATCAAACCCAGCAACATCATGCTGGAACAAGCAAAAGACCCTCTCGTTCCGGAAAAAGTCAAAGTGGTCGACTTCGGCATTGCCAAACTAACAGGCATTGAGGAGTTCAATCAACAAACTCTGACAAAAACAGGTGAAATATTCGGCAGCCCGCTCTATATGAGCCCAGAGCAATGCATGGGTATTGCAGTCGATCACAAATGCGACCTGTATTCACTCGGTTGCGTCATGTACGAGTCTTTGACCGGCGCCCCACCGTTTTTGGGCGAGTCAGCCCTGTCCACCATGATGAAGCATCAACAGGAAACTCCACTGCCCCTTGCCGAGGCTTCGCTTGGGCGTAAATTTCCCAAACGACTGGAGAAAATTGTAAGCAAACTTCTAGAGAAAAATCCGAACGATCGATATGCCTCCGCGAGCTCACTGGCTGTCGATTTGATCCAGTTGAATCAATCTCTGACCATCACAGGCAATCAGGAAATAAGCTCCAGTTTGCAGTCCGACAAGAAGGGTGTCGACGGGAAGCACAGTAAAGACAAGGTTTATCATCCAGACAGTTCAGGGTTGGTCAAACAGGTTGTAACTGGAGTAGTATGTTTTTCGCTTGGCTTTCTGAGCTGTTACTTCTTTGTTTCAAAACAAAATGAAAGCGCATGGCAATCCCAAACAAATACAAAACCCAATTCGCAAGAAAAGAAAGTCTCTACCCCTGAGAAGAATTACTTTTCAGAGCCGGCAAACTCACGCGGCATGCGTGTCTTCAATTTTCCAAGCAATTTTTCGCTGGGCACTCTAGTTCTCGACAATGGCCAGATTATCGAAGCCATAAGAACAATCGAAATTCCTGAGCGCGCCAGAATTGCGATGAGAGCGCGCCCATTCTTGTTCGAAAATCCTGAGTTGCTTTACGGTTTTCGACCTGACGACTTGACTGTCCTCGATCTTTCCAGCCCCGATACAGGGATTATCGAAAGAGAAGCAGATCTTAACTATGCCACGGAAAAGCGCAGACGTTCCGAGCATAGAGCGCAAACACTGTTTGCAAACGTTAGTTCGCTTAAGTCTCTGGTCGGATTGAATCTGGCTCATACTGATTTTTCAGACCAAAATCTTGCCGGGCTCGATTCACTTTCCCGATTGAAATTTATCAATGTTTCAGGAACTGTGATAACTGGAAGCGGTTTAGCCAAACTGAAAATCCTGGATAATTTGCATTCATTGCATTGCTCGCTGCTCAGGCAACCTCAGTCTCTTATCGCGCGTATCGGGCATCTGCCTCGTTTGCGTGAATTGGCTATTTCGATTACGGATATACACGACGAGGATCTCAAACTGATTTGCCAGTGCAAATCATTGAGAGTACTGGCTTTAATGCGAGACACATATTTGACGAAAGCTGGATTGATACATCTGCTCAAGTTAAAGGATCTGCGCATGCTCTCGTTGTCGGGGGACAATTTTCGACCGGACATCAGCAGAGAATTGAGTCAATTGAAATCTCTCACAAATTTGACTGTTGCTGACATGGGTTGGAGCGTTGAAGAAAGAAACAATTTCGAGAGGGAAATGAAAAAATCTAATCGGAATCTTTCCATTTCATGGAAAGACGAACCCCTCCTCAGCGTTGACGAAATTGGACCGAATATGGAATGGGCCACTCTATGTCTGAAAGCCAGATACACTCAAGCCGTCCTGCCGTCAAAGGAGGGCTGGATGAAGATGAAAATGCCTTAGAGAAATAAACAATGCATGTCGTGCCGTCGATCGGTCAACGCTCGAACAGCACATTCGAGTTTTTGATGGTCGCCTGCACACCTACAGGGTTTGTGACGAACACCACCTTTAGTGGCAAGCCCGTATCTGATTTCAAACCCAGCGCCAGAAGATCGTTATTGAGCTCCAGCGCTTGTTCTTTGTTGGCATTAGGCTGTGGTTCGATGCCTATGGCAAGCTGCTCGGGCTCGTTTACAGGCTCGAAGAAACAGCTGAAAATCATGCCGCGCTTGACCATTTGATGGCGTTCCAAGACCTGTTTTATGGTGGCACCGCACCGAGCCACAGTGTCTATTTCCGCGCATCTAAGAGAGATCTGCGCGCCGCTGCTGATCACAACCTGCGCCCAGGTCCAGGTTTTGCCTCGCTCGATGGGCAATTTTGCCTTAGAAAAGGCTTCCATCTCCCATTTGCGTAAGATAACTCCACCGCTTTTAGTAGGATCAAGAATCACTGCCTCCATCGATTTGGCCAGAGCGATAGAGCAAAGATCCTTAATGGCAATCGAGCGCAGGATAAACTCAGTATCCGCATCCCAGGCCGCGATCATTCTTTTGCCGCTGAAGACAATTACTCCCACTTCTGCGCGCGCATTGGTGATTGTCACAGGTTGGCTGCCATTGCCTTTATCGATGCCCGGCAAGACGAGCTCGCCCACATTCAGTGCTTCATAAAGTTTGACGCGGTTAACAACCGTGTCTGCATCACGCACTACTTTGATGGCTTGCGTCAGTCCGGCTCTTTCCGTATTGACCTCGACTGACTCTTTGGTCGATTGCGAGCGCTTTTCGGCCAGCTTCTTCAAATTTTCCGGCTGGCGATCGAAGGCAGCCTGAGCGGGGTGACAGCCTTCTTTCGCAGAGCGCAGGTAGAGCTCAAGCGCTTTGTCACGTTGCGGAGTGACGCCCAGACCCTTTTCGTAGCAAATGCCCAACCAGTAGTTGGCATCGACCTGACCGCGGCTGCTCAAGTCCTGAAATAGATCGAGAAGACGTTGAAATCTACCTTCGAACCCGTCTTCAGACCAGAGTCTGTCCTGGGTGAAACCACCCTCTGCCGCGCGTTCAAGAAGGGCCTTGGCGCGTGGGCGATTGATCAAAACTCCCTGTCCCTCAATCAATGCCAGAGCGAGATTCCACTGAGCAAAAGAATTGCCGGCATCGGACGCCAACTCAAGATACTCGACACCTTTTTTCTCCGACTTCTCGACGCCTATGCCCTCCAGGAAAATCACTCCGAGCAATCCCTGGGCGACAACATCGTCCATCTCGGCCGCGCGCGCCAGAAGTTTTACTGAAGTCTCCGGCTCGCTCAAAACCAGGAGCCCTCGATGATACATGCTGGACAAGAGGCGCAGAGCGTCGCACGAACCTTCCTCTCCGGCGGCGTTCAGCCAGCGCATCGCCTCGGCTCTTTCGTTCTTGTGACCTTCCTCGTCAAACTCCTCTGTAGTAGCAGAACTCAAGCCCTTTTCCAGCGCAGAATCCCACCAGCGAATCACTTTGTTGCGTTCGCGCTTGAGCAAGTTTTTCATGACCAAAAAACGCCCCAGCAAATACTGCGCTTCGCTGTCTCCGCTTTCTGCGGCCTGCCGGTAAAAACGCAGCGCCTCTGCAAAATCACGTCCGTCTGAATTGTAAAAGCGATAGTAGTAAGCCAGGCTGATCATCGCCTTGGTGTTTCTCTTATTTGCGCATGTGCGTAAAAAACTTTCAGCTCCTTCAGGGAAAATATTATTCTCGAAGCACAGCCTCAAGCAAGTGATTGCATGCTGCTCCGCAATCGAGCTGCCGCGGTCGTAAGCGAGCTTGTACCAATAGTAAGCGGTGTCGTAGTCCTGCGCGACACCCATTCCCATTTCCCAAAAGCGACCCATGAGCAGCATTGCCGTCTCGCTGCCTTTCTGAGCGGCCGGCTCCAGGTCGCATACAGCCTGGTTCATATCATTGTGGGGAGTTTTGAGCAGCACAAGAACCTGATGTTCCGCCACATCCACCGCATTGACAGTCGATTTACGCATCCACTGATCGACATCCTCTACTGTCAGACCGGGTGCGGCACCTTCGCAGGTCAGCTCCGCAAGCTTTTCCTCGCAGCGGGTATCGCCAAGTGCGCTTCCAGCTTTGAACCAGTGAATTGCTTCATCTGTGTTCGCTTCAACGCCGTCGCCGTACAGGTAACAGAGTGCAAGCTCATACTGAGCCGACTCGTGCCCATTTTCTGCTGCTTTTCGGTACCACTGAGCAGAACGGACAAGGTCTTTTTCCACACCATCGCCGTTGAAATAGAGAATACCGAGCATGTACTGCGCGCCGTCGTTTTTGTCATCTGCTTCTGCCGCCTTTATCAACCACTTGAATGCTTCGTCGTATTTTTTGTCGCTGCCGATGCCATAGTAGATACAGCGAGCATAATTGCTCATCCCGGTCGAATAGCCACTTTCTGCTGCTGCTTTGTACCATTTGACCGCTTCTTTCGGATTGTCTTCCTCCAGGAAATACCCGCAGGAGTTTTGCGCTTTAGCGTGCCCCTGCTCCGCCGCCAGTGAGTAAAGGCGCATAGCCTCCTTCTCGTCTGCATCTAAACCGAGCGCGCCCCATTGATAGATGGATGCCAACTCGTTCTGCCCGTCCGGGCAGCCGGCAGCACTGGACTTGCGATACCAGTAGAGCGCCTCTTTCTCATCTTTTTCGACTCCGTTGCCGTTCTCGAGCGCGACTGCATATTGATACATGGCATAGCCGTCGCCATTTTGAGCCCTGTCTAGAAGAAAATCCGGACTGGTCGGCTTTTCGTCCGGCACCACTTTCGGTGCCTTATGATTTTCAGGATACGGCGAAAAACCAAAAGGCTCCGGAGTGGTGACAGCGGGCTTTGGTTTCACGACGACAGTTTTTTCATCGTCAGGTTTTTCTCTTCCTGCAGAACCTTTTTGAGCCCACAGCGAGGTCATCGCCTGCTCGAGTTCTTCTCGCAATTCCACGACCGACTGTTGCCGATCGCCCGGCGCTTTCATCAAAGCTCTAAAGACGCAGCGCTCGAGTGTATCGGGCAGCTGAACGCCGCCAGCCACTTCACTGAAGGCGCGAGGTTGTTCGGAAACCTGCTTGGTAAGAGTTTCAAGTGAACTCTGACCGGTGAGCGGGCGCACTCCTGTGAGCACGTGATACATCACACAGCCCAGAGAATAAATGTCAGATCGCGTATCAAGCGGCTTTCCAAGGCACTGCTCGGGGCTCATATAACTGGGCGTGCCGATTACAGAGCCCACGGCGGTAAGGTCGGAATCCTGATCACAGAGCGGCTTAGCGATGCCAAAATCGACCAGTTTTACTACTTCATTGCCGGTGTCGTCTTTGAGAAGCATGATATTGCCGGGCTTCAAGTCCCGGTGGACGATGCCTGCCTTGTGGGCGTGCGCCAAAGCCTGGCAGACGGACATAAACATCGGCACCGCTTTGACGGCATTCATGCGCATTGAGCGTATGAGCACATCCTCGATGGTTTCACCGGCCAGAAATTCCATGACCAGATAAGGGCGATTGTCTTCCAGCACACCGAAGTCGAAAACAGTGACAATATTGGGATGTTGCAGCGAAGCCGCCAGGCGCGCTTCTCGCTGAAAGCGCAACGCAGCTACCGTGTCGGAGCTCATCTTGTCCTGGATGACCTTAACTGCGACCACGCGCTCGAGCATAATGTCCCGGGCGCGAAAGACGACGCCCAGTGCGCCCCTGCCCAGCTCTGATTCGACCTGGTAGCGGTTGCCGATACTTGTTCCGATCAGATTGTTCTCGCTGGTTTGCATAAGCCCTCTCAAGATTGCTTACCACCTTTAAAAAGGAGTTTCACCTTCCCGGCAGTTAATTAAGAGACTTCGCATTCATGCACCT
>JBGAVL010000356.1:0-5727 GCA_044228145.1 Obscuribacteraceae bacterium (SeqCode) | reverse complement strand
GATGACTTCGTCAAACGTAAATTTCAATATCTCATGTCCACCTCCGAATCAAGATCTGGGAGTTGTAAAACTGGGTCATGGTAGTGGCGGACGAATGACCGACCAGCTTATAGAGCAGGCGTTCATGCCGTTTTTAGCAAATCCTGTGCTCAGCCAGAAAGAGGATGCATCGGTTGTCCCACTCAATTCAGAACGCCTGGCATTTACGACGGATTCGTACGTCGTCAGTCCGATCATTTTTCCAGGTGGTGATATCGGTTCTCTTTCCGTGCATGGAACAGTGAATGACATTTGCATGCGCGGGGCGAAACCTTTGTATATTTCCGCTGCGTTCATTATGGAAGAGGGTTTGAGCCGGCAGCGATTGGAAACCGTCGTCAATTCCATGCAACGCGCCTGTATTGAAAGCGGCATCCAATTGATCTGCGCTGATACTAAAGTCGTGAATAAAGGATGTGCCGATCAGTTGTTCATCAACACCAGCGGTATTGGCGTAATCATGACAGAACACTTTCCCTCTGTGTCATTCGCGCGAGCCGGTGATGTCGTGATTTGCTCCGGCGATATTGGCAGACACGGAATGGCAATCATGGCAGCCAGAGAAGGCCTGGATCTGGAAACAACTATTGAAAGCGACAGTGCGCCACTCCACATCCTGGTCGAAAACTTGATGAAGGTAGGTGCTTCACTGCGGGTTTTGCGCGATGTCACCCGCGGTGGCTTGGCAGGCGTTTTAAACGAGATAGCGTCGGCGTCCGCAGTCGGTATTGAAATCGATGAAACGGAGATTGCTGTGAACGGCGAAGTCAAAGCCGCTTGCGAGATTCTTGGATTGGATCCGCTCTATGTTGCTTGTGAAGGACGCCTTGTCGCAATTGTCGATCCCGCATGCGAATCATCTGCACTGAGCCTGATGAGGCAATCACCTTACGGTGAGCATGCGAAAGTGATCGGCCGAATTGTTGGCGATCATGCAGGTCGTGTGGTAATGCGTTCTTCAGTCGGCGGGCGCAGAATCGTCGACAAGCTCGCCGGAGAACAGCTCCCGCGTATATGTTGATGGACGGACTGCATTAGAATCAATCCGAATCAGAAGGCGGAGATTCCGGCATTTCTGCCAGCGGATAGAGCGTGAAATTGGCAAAGTTATAGATTGGCGCCTGTGCCAGCCACCGATCTAGCTCTTCATTGCTTTCGACATCGTAAATCCAGGCGCCTCCATGCTGCCCCACCAGGTGATATCGCTTTTCGAGCTTTCCTGCCTTCTTCAGTTTTTCAGCATATGCAGGCATTGAAAGAACAGATTTGACAGCATCTGTACCTAATTTGCTGATGTCCAGACTCCACAACACCAAAAACTTTGACATTTTTTCTCCGTGATTTGTCAGGGTTTGGGAAGGTTATATTCGCTCTCCAGCTTTTGAGCCTCTTTTGTTCGTTTTTCTCTCAAAAGCAAGTTGCGATAGCTGAGGGCAATATTGGACAGCAAGGCTGGTTCGTATTTTTCGTTTGCATGAAAGATTTTTAGAGCGAGCTTATAGTAGTTTTCTGCTGCCTTTGGCATTTGCAGGCTCTCAAATTGGTTGCCTTTTGAATAAGCGTCTCGCAGACTCAAGTTGCATGGAATTGACTGTGCATCTTTCATGTCTGGGCGGTAATTGAGATTTTTTGGTGGCGTTTCGGATATTTTCAAAATCAAGCCGTCACCGCGCATTGAGAGTTCTTCTCCCAGCGCAAAGTCGCCGGACTTGAGAATTGCTATCGGAGGGACTTTGTATTTAAAAGGGTCTCTGACTGCGACTTCACCCAGGAGAAGATGGGGAACTTCATCTGCGCTTTTTGTCTTTTCTGAGCCGGAGGGGGGCTCGGTCTTTTGTGCAAATGCTGTGCCGACGGAAAGTAGAGTGGATATCAACAAACCGGCAGCACGGCGCAGCCCGCGAAGGGTATTTCTCACCTTGCGCAAACCGACCGGGCAGTCATCAGTCAAGATGGTGCCATCTTTTCTTCGATAGTACGCCAGGCATTGAGAGTCGCCGTTCTCCTTGAGGAATGCCTCTGCTTCCGTCGTACTCATATTGGAAATGTTGAACACCTTTCGGCTGCACTGATTGCAGTCGCGCACGCGTTCGCCGCCCGTCATATCGCTCCAGGCCACTGTGCACGGTGAGGACGTATAGAGCCTGTCTAGAAATGACGATTCTTCGGTAGTTGAATTCATGGCTTGTTCCTGGGCTTGGTGCAGAGTGATCCAATTAAAACACCGACTGCCTGTGTTTTACAGCAGTATAAACCCTGGAATAGCGATCCAGCCTTAGTTCAAGCTTTCGAAATTCAGCTGCTTTTCAGCTTCCACCCAATCTTCGCGATCGAACCCGTGCACGTATCCGCGCTTTTCGAACAACTCATATGCCCGTATTGAAATCATTTCGTAGCGCGCCTGAGGAGAAAGAGAAACATTCTTTTCGGAAGGGGCTTTTGCAGCCGGTTTGACGGATTCTTTTTTCACTTCAGGCGCGGGCTTTGCTGTGGTTGCAGCTTTCGCCTGTGGTGCGCTCTTTGCCGATGACTTCGCAGCCGGTGCTTTGGCGGCGGGAGCTTTGGTCGCCGGTTTCTTCGGCTCTGGCGCTTTCACTGCCGGTGCTTTCGCTTTCACCGCGGTTGTTTTCGCCGGGGTCTTCGCAGCGGGCTTGGGATTCTTCGCCGCTGTAGTATTTGTTTTTGCAGAGGTTGCCGGCTTTGCCTTTGTGGTTGCTGCCTTTTTTGTGCTCGGTTTAACTGCTTTAGCCATCATCCAACTCCTATCTCGAACTCAATCAAATCAATTTCTTCGCGCCGTTTTTAAAGGCAGCTTTCGTTGTATATCCGCACAGGGTCGCCTAAGAAATCAAACGACTATTATCAATTCGGAGCACATATTTGTCACGTTGATGCGCTACCAAAGGCTGAGTTAACTTAATGTATATTTGTTAACGGAGGAAGCCTGTCGCGCAAAACCCTTAATCGGCGGGACATTCACGTTTGGGTGGCGTGGCGTTATTCTACTACGCTGCCCGTCTCGTTTTGTCTTCTTCTTTCTTGGCGATTGCTTTGTCCTCGTCTTCCTGAGTTTCCGATGTTGGCTCTGCTTTGCCCGATACGTCTTCACGTCCAAGCTTTTGCATAATCCAGCGACGGTGACGCCATGCGAACAACGATACGATAGGCGTGCCGACTGCAATCAAAACACCGACAATCAGAACTGCAGCAAGAATGGCTGTCGTGGTGAAACTGACTACGTCCTTCAGTTCTTTCAAGTCTGCTTTCAGGGTGGTCAATTGATTGCCCACTCCCAAGACTGGATCCTTGAGTGCGATAACGGGATTTTTCAATTGCACGATTGGTTCGTACATTTGACCCAATTGCCTCTCCATGTGAGCAATACGTTTGTCTACTGAGCCCATTCCTGTATTGATGTTGGTGATGTCGCCGTGCATGGTGGTCATCTTGCCGTTCACTTCACCCATGGTCTGATCAACTTGCTGCATATCGGATCGCAACCCCACCATCGGTTTTTGCAAATTGGCTATCGGTGCTTCCAGGCGCACGATTTGCTTCTGCAATTCGATTACTGTTTTTTGAGTGTCAGTCACGGGTTTCAAAAGCCAGCCAACTGGATTGATTGACTGAAGACCGAAGCCCTTTTTCTTAGGCTTCTTCATTATTTTCGGATCAATCTTCTGACCATTGATTTCATTAGAAGCATTGATGGTGGCAGTATCAAGTTTTTCTTGTTCTGCCTGGCTCACACCACCTGGATGCTTTGCGGCTTTCTCTGCAGTCTTCGCCTCAAGCTCAGACGCAGCTATGACAGGCTCGGCTGCTAAAACCTGCTGAGCCGTTGCGCCCAAAAGCGCAGCCGTTATTATCGAAAGAAATACCTTGTAATACATAACGTTCCTTTAATTCCAGGTGCCGATGGAATGACACTCTCTGGGCACGGATGTTCCCGTGGTTGTTTCATCGGAAATCAAAACCCCCTGTGGCTGGGCGTCTTGGCGGATTATGAACTTTACAGACTCGTAAATGGAACCCACAGCCTCTGAAGGCGTCTCACACCCAGGCTTTATGAGGCGAATGTCCGCAGGAGCAGTGTTTTTTAGGAGATTTTGGATATGGATAAAGAAGAAGTGAAGAACGACAAAAATGAACTAACCTGTGAAAGCAGTTGCACTATGGAAGAAAAATTGGCAAAGCTCGGTGCAAAAATCGATGAATTCGCAGCGAAATCAAAAGAAATGAAAGGAGATGCGAAGGCGAAATTGGAAGATCTCAGTGAGAAACGTCAAGCCGCAGTGAAGCGATTTGAAGAGCTGAAATCCAGCGCTCCGGAAGCATGGGCTGAATTGAAGGGTGGCATCGACAAATCGATTGCCGATCTCCAACAAGCATTTGACGACATTCGCGAAGCGTCTGCTAAAGCCAAAGACAAATTGGCCAGTTAAAGAATCCGAATGGAGAGGGTGAAAAACCCCTCTCCTGGGTGTAGTGGCGTATCGCATGCGCTTTGACTGGGGAAAAAGGGAGTAAGGTATGAATTCAGAAGCTGTAGAAGATTTAAATGCCTTGTTGAAAGGTGAGCTATCGGCAGTTGAGACCTATAGTCAGGCGCTGCCTAATGTTGAGAACAAGGAAATCGCCAGTGTATTGAGTGATGCCCTTGCTTCTCATAGAAAGCGAGTTGGAAGACTGACGGAAGCGATCAAAGAGTTTGGTGGAACGCCGGAGTCTGATTCCGGCGTCTGGGGCAGTTGGGCCAAGGTTTTGTCGGGTGGCGCTTCGGTTTTCGGCGACGACGCTACTGTAGCGGCGCTCGAACAAGAGGAAGATGCCTGCTCTAGTGACTATGAATGGCGCCTTGTGCGCATGCACGGCGACCACCGCAATCTCGTCAAGGAAGAGCTTCTTCCTGAGCAACAGCGCTATCGCAGCCTACTTAGCGAATTGTTGAATGCTGAGACAAAAGGCAAATGGCCGCCGACACCGATTGAAGACAGAGAGATTTAGTTCTAGCACAAGTAGAAGTCTATCCGTCGAGGACAACAGCGTCCAACTGATTGGCGATGCTTTCCAATTCTTTTTCTGTGGCGTGCTCTTTTAAGCGAGGAAAGAGAGTCTTTTCGCAAAACTCTTTGTGACGCTCAAACTTGTAAGACAGTGTTTCCAGACCTTGTTCAAAGCCGGGTTCGTCGACGTGAATCATGCAGAGGTTTTCGGCGTCTGCTTTAATTTCTTCGCGATGCTTTTCGGCTTCCTTGACGAGATCTTCCAATCCGTCTGCATTTATAGTGCTGATCAGTGCGTTTTCCTTTGTGAAATTGCTCTTCAAGCCATCCAAAACGCGTTTCGTTTCCTCGAAGACTCGATCTTGTGTCCAGTCAGAATAGTGGGCTGCGGTCTCAGACAGTCTGTGGGCTAAATGAGCCTCGTTTGTGAGGAGGAATTCAAATACATCCATTTTCTTTTTCCCCATTGCTTTTGTTTCCAGGGTGACGCGATGAAATACTGAAGGTTCCTATCTGTAGTGATTGTATGGTTGAATTCGTACAAATTGAGCCGGAAGGCTAAGGCCGGCTATGCTTTCTGTCGCAGCTTGACCGGCTCGATTGATTCTCCTGCACGAAATTTGGCAACTTCTGCGCCGAGAGCGACCAAGTCATATTCTTTGTTGTCGATGTAAGGAATGAG
>JBGAVL010000355.1:0-5755 GCA_044228145.1 Obscuribacteraceae bacterium (SeqCode) | reverse complement strand
GAAAAAGAATTTGATGAGCTCACCCTTGTGATGGTGAAGAAAAACCGCGGCTACGGCGGCGGCACACTGGCGGGCTTGGCAAATGCCAGAGGCGATGTGGTGGGCTTTCTCGATGGCGATCAGCAAGTGGCGGCTGAAGACGTTGCCCGCGTGTTCAAAGCCTGTATAAGTGGCGATCACGATATCGTCAAAATACTTCGTGTCGTCCGCAAAGACGGACCTTTGAGAGTATTCCAGAGCCGTTGCTTCAATGGTCTATTCCGTATCCTGTTCGGCGGCACCAGTCTGGATGTGAACAGCAAGCCAAAAGTATTGAAACGCCATGCCCTGGAAAGAATGAATCTCAAATCGACGGATTGGTTTCTCGATGCTGAAGTAATGATTGAAGCCGTCAGGCTCAATCTGTCGGTTTTAGAGATTCCCGTAGTCTGGCAAGAGAGAGAGCACGGTTCGTCTAACATACGTTTGTCGAGCGCGGTAGAGTTTTTCAAAAATATGATCAGGTATCGCTATGGCAGAAGTTAAAGCGGCGGCAAAAGTGGTTATTTTGGCAGGCGGGCAAGGCCTGCGCATGCGCGAAGAAACCGAGACCAGACCAAAGCCGATGGTGGAAGTAGCAGGGCAGCCGATACTGGTGCACGTCATGCGCCAGTATGCCAGTTATGGCTTCAAAGATTTTGTTATATGCCTGGGCTATCGCGGCGACGTGATCAAGAAATATTTTCTCGATTTTCATTTCTTGACCAGCGATTTTACGCTTAATTTGGGCTCCGCCGGTGGTGCCACTTTCCATGGCGACATCGAAGAGGCGGACTGGTCGGTAACTCTTGCTGACACTGGACTTACTTCGGAAACCGGCAGTCGATTCAAGCAAGTTCAAAAGTATGTGAGAGGCGCCGATCTGATCATGCTCACTTATGGCGACGGATTGGCCAATGTCGATATCGCCAAACTTGTCGAATTCCACCACTCGCACGGAAAAATCGGCACAGTGACAGGAGTTTTACCTCCTTCTCCGTTTGGTGAAATGAAACTTTCGGGCAATACCGTCGAAGTATTTGCTGAAAAACCCAATCACGAAGACAAGTTCATCAACGGTGGATTCTTCGTTTTCGACGAGCGCATATTCGATTATGTGAGCGATGCCACCAATTGCAGTCTGGAAAGAGACTGTTTGAAAAATGTGGCTGCCGATGGCGAACTGATGATGTATCGCCACGACGGATTCTGGCAGTGCCTGGATACGCAGCGCGATCTCGTCCAGTTCCAAAAACTACTGGCCACTGGAAAAGCTCCCTGGTTGACCGAACGCGCCTCTCAAAAGCAAGCGCCAGTGCCGGCAAATATGTTCCAAAACCAAAGTCAGCCGATTAGTTTTGCTCCGCCCGGACAGTCGACTTAGAATCAATACAAGTAATCGATATCAAAAAACGCGCGCTTCCTTTTTATCGACGCCGCTTTTGATCAGATCTTTATACCAGCTGATGCATTCTTCCAGCCCGGCTTTGAACTCGTATTGAGGCTTCCAGCCCAGCACTTTATTGATTTTCGTGGCATCAAGAAATTGTGCTTCGATTTCTCTTGTCGCCGTGCCTTTAACGATCGGCTTGAGGTCTTGCCTGCCTGCAACTGCCAGAATTCTGTCGACGCATTCGAGCACCGACATGGGCTCTTGATTGCTGATGTTGAATGCTTCGCCGTGTATGGAAGAGTCGCTCCACATGCGCTCCGAGAGCATCAAATACGCATTGACGGCATCTTTTATATACAGATAATCGCGCACCGGCTTGCCGTTTGAACGAATAGTTACAGGCTCGCCTCGGAGCACATGCGTGAGAGTATCAGGCACGATGCGGCTCAAGTTTAAATCTCCGGCTCCGAAAAGATTGCCGCAACGGGTTATGCATACAGGTACTTTGTAAGACATGAAGTAGCTGCGCGCGATCAAGTCGGCACAGCTTTTCGAAACATCGTACGGAAAACGCCCCTGCATGGGCGCGTCTTCGATATACGGCAACACTTCTTGATCGCCATAGGCTTTGTCGGATGAGGCTAAAATGATGCCGCGTAAGCGCCGGTCTTCTAAATCTGAGGTCTGTCCAAGCAAGCGCGCTGTTTCAAGTACATTCCAGGTCCCTTCGATATTCGATTTGAATGTGTCCACGGGATCGCGGCTGGCGATGCCGACAATACTTTGCGCGGCCAGATGATAGATAAACTCGATTTTGCGATCGCGAACGATGCTGAGCAACAGATCGAGGTCTTCGATAGTGCCTTCAATCAGTTCGGCATCGCCTCTGATTTCGTGAATCATCGCTTCCGGCTTGTATTCACGGTCAATACCGAACACGTTGGCGCCTTTTTGCACCAATGTCCGACTCAGCCAACCCCCTAAGAATCCGGCGCAACCCGTCACCAATACATTTTTGCCTTGAAACACTTGTGAGAGTCGCCTGAATGAGCCGCCAAAAAAGCAATTATAAGAAAGCAATTCGCCCGGCGCCTAATTTATAACTAATGAAGGCGGCAAACTCTCCTCTGGACGCCAAACTTCGGCGCATTTCAAGATGTTCGCCCGGCATTTTTCCGAGCAGTGAGATTAACCACCTTTCAACCTGATAATTTGGTAAGTACGCGACTCAGGCAAAGGATTATCATTATGCAGGCGGCATTTTGCCGTCTTGTTGTTTTCGGGGGGGGCAAATCAGGTGACCGGAAAAATCCGCATACTGGGCATCTCGGCCTACTACCACGACTCTGCTGCCTGTCTGGTCGAGGATGGAGTCATTATCGCTGGAAGAACGCTTCACCCGTATAAAAGGTGATTCGAGCTTTCCTCACAACGCTGTCGGCTTCTGTCTTGAAGCCGGCGGAATCACTGAAAAGGACGTCGACTATGTGGTTTTCTATGAAAACCCATATGCAAAATTCGACCGTCTTCTCACCACTTATCATGCCACTGTTCCTGCCAGTTTGCCTTCTTACCTGCGCAGCCTGCCTGTCTGGCTGACACAAAAATTGTGGATGCGCAGACAAATATCTGAAGAATTAGGCGTTAAGAAGCATGTCTATTTCTGCGACCACCATCTTTCTCACGCAGCCAGTGCTTTCTTCCCGTCGCCCTTTGAAGAGGCGGCCGTCCTTACTGTGGACGGCGTTGGCGAATGGTCGACGACAACATACGGAGTAGGGCGCGGCAACGATCTGAAATTGCTCAAGCACATTCGCTTCCCCAATTCGCTGGGCTTGCTTTATTCGGCATTCACCTATTACACCGGCTTCAAAATCAACAGCGGCGAATACAAATTGATGGGCCTGGCGCCCTACGGAAAGCCGATTTATGCTGACTTGATTAAAGAGAAGTTGATCACAATCGACGCCGGTGGAGCGATCGCGCTCAATCAGAATTATTTCGACTATGTCGGCGGTCTTACCATGACCAATGCCCGTTTCGACGAGCTTTTCGGTGGTCCGCCCCGCGAGCCTGAGTCCCTGATTCGCCAGAAAGAAATGGACATCGCCGCCAGTATTCAGAAAGTTCTCAATGATGTTCTTATCATCATGGCGCGCCGGGTAAAAGAAGAGACCGGCATGAAAAATCTGGTTCTGGCCGGCGGCGTAGCACTAAATGTAGTGTCAACCGGACTCTTGTCGCGAGAGGGAATTTTCGATCAAATCTGGATTCAACCGGCTGCCGGTGATGCCGGCGGCGCGCTGGGCGCCTGCATGTGGATGTGGCATCAAGTGCTCAATCAGAAGCGCAGTGTTGAGAAGCCCGATTCGATGTCGGGCGCATTTCTCGGTCTGGAAATCCCTCCTTATTCAGATGAGGATGATGCGGTATTGCGCCGCATGGGTGCGGTCTGGGAAGAGATGGACGACGAGCGTCTGAAAGACGCAGTTGCAGAATCTATCGACCGCGGAGAAATTGTTGCCGTGGCCAGAGGCTGTGCCGAATTCGGACCGCGCGCTCTGGGCAGCCGCTCGATTCTTGCCGATGCGCGCAGCCAGAAAATGCAGAGTCACCTCAATCTGCAAGTGAAATTCAGAGAGAGTTTTCGCCCCTTCGCTCCCATGGTACTGGCCGAGGATGCCGAAGAATATTTCGATATCCGGCAGGAAAGCCCGTATATGCTTCTCTGCTACCCGGTCAAAGAAAGCCAGCGCATACCTGTAAAAGACGAGGGACTGTTCGGCATCGATCTGCTCAAACAGCCGCGTTCATTACTGCCTGCGGTCACTCACGTCGATTATTCGGCCCGCGTGCAGACCATCGACAGGCAGAGAAATCCCTTCATACACTCCGTGATCAGCCGCTTCAAAGAGCGCTCCGGCTGTTCTGTCATCGTCAACACTTCCTTCAATGTGCGCGGCGAGCCCATAGTCAATACGGCTGAGGACGCCTACCGCTGCTTTATGGCTACCGAGATGGATTGTCTGGTCATCGGTAACCGTTTTTTCAGAAGAAATGACCAGGCTCAAAAACCGCTGAGCGAAGAAGAAAGATCCGCCTGGCTGAGGAGGTTTGACCTTGACTAAAGGCGCACTGATTGAAAGAGAAAGAGCAACGCAAGCTTCCACTGGCGGTCGTTCCGTTAAAGGCTCGGCTCATGTCAGCGGTTATATAAAACGCTTGAATTTACGCAGAGAGCAAGCGGCACTTAAGAACAACGTCATTTTCGGATTGACGATTGGTTGGGTGTTCGCGCTCATGGGTGCTTTTAAAACCTGGATTCTTCTGGAAGGCGGCGTGGCGCCTTTGCTTTTTGCACTTGGTCTGGCATTTCTCTCCACCACGTTGATTGCACCGGGCTTGATGGTCTACCCCCATCGAGTCATGAAGACAATCGCCACTTTCGTGGGCACCAATCTTTTCAAAGCCGTTCTTACAGTCATTTATTTCGTGACTATTTTTCCGGCCGGTCTCATCTATCAAAAGAAAAACAACCATGAGCCCTTTTATTCGTGGAGCGACGGAAAGCCGCCTGCCATCGAAGGTTGGACAGACAAAATAGCATCCGATGAGAATGGAAAAACTTCAGAGTATCTACTGCCTGGCTGGTTGCAGCCGCTTTCGGTAGTTATTTATTTTGCCCGCCACAGCCAGCTTCTCTTTTTGCCTTGTTTGATAATTCTTCTCATGCTCGGATTGGTCGGCGTCTTTGTGCAGAGCAGTGCGCTTGCACCGTTTATCTATACTCTGTTTTAAGAGGCCCGTTTCGTTGTTGGAAGTAGCCGACCGAGAGAATACCATCCAGATCCAAGCCAAACATCTGCCCGCCAAAACAGTGGCATTTTCCTCGCTTGGATATTTTGTCGCTTCTCTGGCCATAATCACAGGCTCCATATTCGCGCTCGACCGCTGGATAATTCCTGCCCTCGAGAATTCCGGGCATTTGGAGTCTTATTTATGGACGGATGAAAATCACAGGCTCAATCACTTCACTTATTTGAAGAATGAAGCGCGCAAGACGGATCCCGTCTGGCGTTCTCAGTATATGCCGGTTTCGCCCGAGCATCCCGGCAAGAAACGCATTATGGTGGTTGGCGATTCCTTTGTCTGGGGCGACGGCTCGGATAACGTCAATGTGCTCTGGTGGCGCCAGCTGGAAAACGAGCTTGCGCAGCGGGGCTACAATGATGTTGAAGTAATTGCGGCCGGTTTGAACGGCGCCAGCACTCATGAGGAATTGAGCTGGTTGCAAACATTATTGCCGAAGTACAAGCCCGATCTTGTCGTATTCGGCTATGTGAC
>JBGAVL010000354.1:0-5790 GCA_044228145.1 Obscuribacteraceae bacterium (SeqCode) | reverse complement strand
ATATTTCCGGAAAGCCGGGCAGAGGTGCGCTTTCACGTGGATTGGGCTTGTCGGAAGAACTGGGGCGTGAACTTTCCAGAGAAGCTGGCGCAGAACCTTTCAGAGACAGGGTTTTGAAGGGTGAAACAAATTTGCCCGTGCGCGAGTTCACCTGGTCAAATCAGCGTCAGATGGACCAATCAGCGAACGCGGGATTGAATATACCCCTGGGTTTGAAGCAATTTTTCCAATTGCGGAAGGCTGAATATCAAACTCAGCCTGAGAAATCGGATTCTCGGCTGAATGTCAAGGTTGAGAATTTTCTGAACCAAACTCCCGTTAAGGATAAGGAGAATCGCTCTCCGGCTGAAGAGAAGGACCTGGAGCAGTCTCGCGAAGCCTTAAAGAATGCGGTCAGTCCGGAAGACACACTATCAAAAGCGCTTCATCTAGCAAGGCTGTATCAGCATTTGCGCTATATTGATGAGGCTAAAAAAGCTACTGAATTTGCCCTGGGTATCGATCCGGAAAATCTGGTGGCACGTCAAATGTTCAAGGAATTAGAACGGATGCATCCAGTAGATATAAGTGTCGCGGCAATACCGATAACAGTGCCCAACGCGGTCACCAAGTCGGCTTTGCGCAAAAGAATTCACGGACTGACAGGCGGGCGTGTCGCCGTAGTAGGCGATCTTCTCATCGATGAATTGTTGGAAGGCAAACCGGAGAGAATTTCGCGTGAAGCACCTGTATTGATTTTGGAGCATGTAGACACCGTTCATATCCCGGGCGGAGCTGCAAACACAGCCAGCAACGTTGTGGCCCTGGGCGGTGACTGCATGGCTATTGGTGTGTGTGGTGCAGATGAATATGCAGACAAGCTCTCCAATATGTTGGATAGATATCGCATCAAGCATAATCTCGTCAAAGACATAACCAGACCGACAACAGTTAAGACAAGAATTCTCTCTAAGTCGCATTCCTTGATGCAGCAGCTTCTGCGCCTCGATCGAATATCGCACAACCAGATAAGCTCCATCATCGAGAGAATCTTAATCCAGCAAATTGAACAATCGGTGGAAGGCTACAACGCAATCATACTTTCCGACTACAAAGCCGGCGTCATTACAGATGGTGTGATCAGAAGTTTGAGAGAGATTGCCGAGCGCCAGAAGATGCTGTTAATTGTCGATGCGCAGGGCGATTTCGAAAGATTCAAGGGTGCAACACTTCTCACGCCCAATCAGCCGGATACAGAAAGTGCTCTCGGCTATCGCATCGATTCTCAAGCTTCAGTCGAGCAAGCCGGTAAGGATATGCTCGAAAAAACAGGAGCGGAAGCAGTCCTGATTACTCGCGGAGCCGAAGGCATGGCCTTGTTCGAGAGAGGCAAGCCATACGCAGAAATGCCCGTATTCAATAGAAGCGATGTTTTCGACGTAACCGGTGCTGGTGATACCGTGGTCGCCACCATGGCATTGGCACTTGTTTCCGGTGCCAGCTACGTAGAAGCCACAGCGCTGGGCAATCTTGCCGCAGGCATCGTGGTTAGAAAGTCAGGAACTGCAACGACCAGCCAGAGAGAGATGCTCGAAACACTCGAGCAGCTAAATATTCCTGAGTAAGAATTACAAACGAGTTAAGCAAGTGTAGCTGGGGACGGACACAGGCTTAGGCGTATGAACTTTTGAGCACTTGAGCGAAGAGTGGAAAATTGGGTTCGTACTTGCTGTCTAGATTGAGCGACTTGAGCAGCGCGTCTTTTACATCATCCGGCAGACTGTTGATTTGAGGTCCAAAATGGCTGACGTATTCTTGTTGCGCTCGCAGAAATGATGCGTCGATTGCATCGGCTGTTAATTCGTTGTTGCTGTAGTTCAAAATTTCTGCGTTAATCATGACTTGGTGAAACTCCGGATGTTTGTAGCTGAGCGAAAAGGTGCTTTGACGTTCTTCTTGTGTTGATTCGTTGGCGGCGCATTGCTGCATCTCTTCCAAGCCGTGTTCAATTTCTGTACTTTCGAATTCACCGTCTTCAGTAATCTGTTCGAAAGGGGGCATGTTCGACTCCGAGATGTGTGGTCCGCGTGATCGTGTGTATCTGTTTGCCGGCACTTTTGGACAAGGCACTTCGTATTTCCCGCAGTATGATTTAATTGCTCAAAACGACTGAGTCTGAATCCCCAAAGAGGTATATACAGTGGCTCTTCTGCCCCGTGCCCGCGTCAATTTAATCGACTTTTGCCTGATTGCACTGGTTTGTGCGGCCGGTCTTGGGTTTTTCCTGGCCAGGGAAGGACATGCAGGTGTCAACAAGGTGATAACTGGCACTCCCAAGATTGCCATTGATGTATATATCACCGGATTAAAAACTAAAGATCTCGACTTATTCAAGGTTGGGGAACCCTCGTCAATTACGATAAGAAACCAACCTGTCAAGCCGCCCATGACCATTACCAAGGTTGAGCACACACCTAAGCAAGTAGCATTCCTGGCGCCTGACGGTAAGAAGGCGGTTTCATTTGCGGATCCAGCCAATCCGATAGCTCACGATTTCACCGTAACCGTAGTCGATGATTCAGAGAAAACTGATGATGGCTATGTGGTTCGGGGCAACAAGATTAAGGTTGGCAATCAAATTGAATTGGAGCATTTCAAATATCGTGTGCAGGGCGTAGTCGTCGATATTCGTGAAACCAAATAGTCGACCGATGACACAGCTGCTCGATTCGATCGCTTGCCTCATTTCATTGGAATCGCAAGACACTAAAGTGAAAAAGGCTCTTCAGGAGTCGTTTTCCGGCAACATCATTGCCTTGCCATTTCGTTTGCTGTCAGATTCAATTGCAAAATTAGGCATGCCGGGTCCGGCAAAATTAGGCACGCTGATGCAGAAGTTGGCGTTTCTGATTACCGCACTGATGATCTTCAGCCTCTGGCTACCACAGTTTGCATCAGACAAAGAAGCCCTGGCCTATATCTCACTTGCCTCCCTCATCCTATATATGTGCGGAAGCGTTTTGGGAGGAAGCGAAAAACGTCAAATCACCGCTGTTGACGCAGTCGTTGTTCTCTTCCTTGGTATCAATGTCGTGGCTGCTTTTGCGTCTCACTATTTCGAGCCGAGTGTGAAGGGTCTGGCTAAGCTGATCATCTACGTTTCCAGCTATTTCCTCTTCTCTGCTGTCGCCAACACGCCCAGGCGTCGTTTGTTTTTGCTGATTGCTGCGGTCGCAGGCGGGCTAATTGCCGCAGTCTACGGACTGTATCAATATAAGATTGGCGTGGCTCCCCTTGCCACCTGGGAAGATCCGAGCGTCGAATCACAGGCGACAAGAATCTATTCGACTCTCGGCAATCCGAATCTGCTGGCTGGATACTTGATTCCCCTGGTAGCGATTTCAGGTTCGATGTTGATTGCCTCAATCGATGCCCGCAAGTGGATTTTTTCAGTAATCACTGCGCCCGTCTGCCTGATTTTGATTGCTGCCACCGTACTGACTGGAAGCCGCGGCGGGTTTATGGGAATTGCAGTGGCATTGGCGACTCTGTTTCTAATCTCATCAGGTTGGTGCTGGCAGAAATATCCAAAGACTCGTCCTGTAATAATTAGCTTGGCTGTCGTCTTGCCATTGATTGCAGGTGCCTGTGTGCTTTTGGTGCCGAGCATGCAGCAACGCGTGCTTTCCATTTTTGCTGGCTGGCAGCATTCATCTAATGCATTCCGCTTGCACGTTTATGAGTCCTCCTTGCAAATGTTCAAAGACAACTGGTGGATCGGAATCGGTACGGGCAATCAGGCATTTCGGATGGCCTACGGGTTATATATGAATAGTCGATTCGATGCCCTTGGAACTTATTGCGTGCCTTTGGAAATTGCAGTGGAAGCAGGGATTTTTGCACTAATCACTTTTGCAGTCTTCTTTGTCGCACTTTTGGGTCGAGCTCACACTGCCTTCTACAGCAAGACAATCGGATGGGAAAGATGGCTTTGCGCTGGAATGGCGTCCGCCCTTTTCGGCATTGCAGCAATGGGATTCGTCGACACAGTCTTCTATCGACCGCAAGTTCATTTTATTTTTTGGCTTCTGGCAGGTACGCTCGTGACCGCGTCCATCCAGTCCAGCGCCCAAAAAACTGGCGACGGCTCAATTGAATTTGGAAGTTAAACCGTTAACGGTTTAACTTCCAGGAAAAAGGATCGTTTCGGCATGAAATAAGAGATTAAGCAAAACTCATTCGGTGTCTGGGAATACCTATATATAGAAATGCTGCTGCAGTTAATCTAGTCTTGCGAAACTGCCTTTCCAGGGAGCCTGGATTAAAACCTAAGTTTAATTCATTAAACAGTGTTAATTTTGCATTACTTCCTGGCTTTTGGGGCAAGAAATATGAGGTGGCGCTAATGTAGTGATGACCAGTTCCCGATCTCTGGCAGTTACCGTAGAGTGCCAGCTATTGATTCGGAGAGCCCTGTGAAGTTTTGAAACCTTGACAGCCTGGCTACATTAACGGACAATAATGAATAGGATTTTACTATTTTGCCCGGTCAGTCGAAAACCCCAAAAAATCCAAATTCGACTGACTTAACTACAAAACCCGTTACCGGCATGCTGCCGGTCCTTCTTTGGAGGAGAACAAAGCAATGAAATTACGTAGACGACGAGGAGCTACGTTAGGGTTGGTAGCAGTCATAGTGCTGTTTATCGCCATTCTGGGAATCGGCTTCTTCTTCCTGTCCAAAATCATGGGCGGCGGAAGAGAAGTTGCTAACGCTACTGACGCCGGCGCCATGAACGTCGCTAAGCGTGCTTTGATGGAACCTACCGTCAATGCTCCCGCTAACGACGAATTTGATGGTCTCGGTGTCGACACCGCCACCGGTATTCCTAATAACACAGGCACGATTAACTTGCTGGCGTATAACCGCGCTGCCGGTAGGGCACTCTTGGTTGCACTCAATGCAAGAGCAATCGGACCGGCTTCCAGCGCGCTCGCCGGTAGTGTTATCGACAAATTGGAAACTCTCGGTAGAAATCTCCAAAACCAATTGAACGGCGGCGGTTTGTTGCCCGGATACTTTGACAACATGGCGGCTCGCCAGAACGTCAAAATGATGGGACCGACCTCGGACGTCAAATTGAGTATGAACATTCAACCCGCTTGGATGATTCACCAAGACGCCAACAACACTCAAAAGACCAACGTCTATATAGACGAGAGTGTCATCTCGATGATGGGCAACCCAACTGTTACCAGCCTGTACCAGGCGACCACAGTTGTCTCCCCAAATGGCATCAAGTCGAAAGGCTCATGGCCACAAGGAGCCTTCTCGAGCAAGAGAGATCATAATTTCATCAGAGCTTATGACAGAAACATGACCCTCAGCAACTACCTTGACAAAGCTATTCTTGGTGCTGCAGTAGGTCCTCAAGACAGAGCCCACTTAGTTCACCTCGGTCAGTTCGACAATTGCGCGACGGCCATTGGATACGCTCCCCCCAACTCCTGGAAGACTCAATCGCAGTCTCAAAATACCAACAAAGGCCAAGGCAATTTCGGCGGCGCAGTTGCATGCGCAGTCGTAGGATCCTTGAATGCTGAATACGAAGCCTGCATCCCGCGTGGCTACGTAAGAATCTTGAACTATGTGTCCGCAGACCTCAAAGGTGGAGTCCCTGTATCAGGACAAGATGTTAACGGCGGCACTAGCATATTCAACAACGAGTTCTGGAATGGAACAGGCGGTACAGGCCCAACATCCTATGCTGCTGACGGTGCTTTGTTCGTTGACAAAAATGGTGCATCGCT
>JBGAVL010000353.1:0-5809 GCA_044228145.1 Obscuribacteraceae bacterium (SeqCode) | reverse complement strand
TGACCGTCTTGTCGGCCTCGTGCCCCTGCGCGCCTGCATTGGCCGCCTTGCGCCGCATCGTCTCCGTCTCACGCTGCTGCTCGAGCCGGGCGATCTGGTAGCCGTTGAGAATCCCGGCTATCCTGGTGCCAGGCAGCGCTTTGCGGTGAATGGCGCTCGAGTGTTGCCCATACCAGTTGATCATCAGGGACTGGACGTGGATTTTCTCATCCAGTCATCGCAACCGGTTCGCATAGTTTATGTAACCCCTTCTCATCATGAGCCAACCGGTGTCGTCATGCCGATTGCGCGCCGTCGCAAACTTTTGCAGTGGGCGCAAGAAAATGGCGCTTTTGTAGTTGAAGATGATTACGACTCTGAGTATCGCTATGACAGCAGACCAATACCTTCCTTGACCAGCCTGGATCAAACCGATTCGGTCATTCATCTTTCCTGCCTCTGGAAGGTGCTTTCGCCTGTTTCGAAGATAGGTTTTCTGGTGGTGCCGAATTGTCTTGTGGAAATATTCAGAGCAACCAAAAATCTGATTGAAAGAGAAGTGCCCTTGACCGAGCAGCTCGTACTTACCGACTTCATAAACGAAGGGCATCTGGAAAGACACATAAGGAAGAACAGAGCACTCTATGCAGCAAGGCGCAATGCGCTTGTTGATGCTCTGAAAAATCACCTGGGCAATCAAGTCACCATGTCCTCTGAAAGCGCCGGCATGGATCTATTTGTCAAATTCAACTGTGGTTTGGCGGACGAGCGCTTGACAGATTCGGCGCAATTGGCCGGACTGAGAATGATTGACGCCAAACCCTATTACATTGGTGAAAAACCACAAGGAGAGTTCATCATTCCATTCTCCTTGCTGACAGAAGAACAGATAAGTGCCTCGGTAAAACTGTTTGCACAGCAAATCAAACAATCTTGAAGGTGATAGGACGCCTGCCGTAGTTGTTTTGGCATTCAAGCGTTTCACTGAATGCGGTGGCAGGAGGCCTGATTGTTAAGTTGCCTGCTGACAAAGAACAATGCCGCGACAAGAAAAAAGACAAAGTGACACCGCTTTTTGATCGAAAGCGGCCTGAGAACGCCGTCGCGACAGTACGTAAACAACAGCCACAAAGCCTGTATTCATGACCTTCTTGGTCAAGTTCGCGCCGGCGCCATCCGGACCGGCGAGAATTTTCTTCTTGCATCGATGGACATTTCCATAACCAAAGTGTTACGGCATCAGTAGCCCCCCCCTTGCGAGGTCGAGAAGCCATGCACATTACGGAATGTCTGGGAGTTGCATATCTAGTCTTGTCTGTCTTAGTGTATTTGCACTTCGTTCAATCGTCATATTCGGATTCCCTCGCCATAAGCACTTCCACAGAGAAAGGAAAAAGCCGATGGAGATAGTAGACATCATGGAATATATGGGTCTGGCCAATCTAATTGCAGGCTTCTACATCTGGCTTACGGTCCTACGCAATCAGTGAACACTTCACTTGTAGAGTGGCTTTCCAAGACTGTCCATTAAACCTTCGACTCCATTGGCGGCCGCGCTATCGTCCATGATCTCGCCAAATGTACCGACGCGTTTGTATCCTCGCGGCGGACTGAATTCCGAAATCGGCGCGCGCGTCCTGGCAATAGACTTAGTAGTCAAAGACTCTCGCGCCACATCGTGCGGCTTGCGTCTGAATTGGAAGTCACAAGGAATGCCTTGATGTTCAGGCAAACTGTACAGACGAGAGAGCAATAGCCCAACTTCCTTTTCGTGAGGCAAGCCCCGGTACGACTTCAATTGAGCAAATGAGAATCCGGACTTTTGATAGAAAAACTGCGCATCTTGCTGATTGGATTTATTCTTACTGGCAGCCAGTCCATATTGATCAAAGTCAAATCCGCTTGCCTTCGACTGTCCGGTCTTTGTCAATTTGAGCTCGTCAAATGCATACCCGGCCCATACTCTGATCGCAGACTGGGCATGACAATGAAATGACCGCAAAGGCGTCTCACAATAGCGCCGGGTCTTTGCTCCGTAAGCAACGACATTCCACACGGGAGGCTGACAAATAATAGTGACACCGGTTTGCGGATTCGACCATTTAAATCCGAGATCAGTAACTAAAACCGTCAGATCATCGCCATGCACTTTGCTCGCCTGCTTGAGCCGCCAGCCGACGGCTGGTGCGGGAGCGGTTTGAGCTGGGAGACTGGCAATTGCGCTGCCTAGTACCAGAGCAATTGCCAATGATCCACATTTTTTGCTGGAGCACTTCACGGATTATCCAGATTCTCTTTTTGAAGACTGTCTTTTGTTCATTGTTTCAAAAATCGTCCAAATTGCATTGAGATAGAACAATTTTCCTCTGCTGCCCCTATAGCAAACCTCGAAATTTCTGTCATTGGCCCCCTTCACTACTGTTCTTCCATATTTTTTATCAGGGCATTCGTTTGATTCAGAAGTGATTACCGGCATAAGAACACCTCTCGAATTAAGTGTGGTGCCTTGATACTGCCGAAGTGAAGGACCGCTAGTCAAGAGAAACAGCTTATCAAACTTCTATTCACAAACTATGCGCATTCTGCAAGCTGGCAGTGTTCCCTGCCATCGAGCAAGACCGGCCTGAGTGAGCAAACCCTGAAAATGCGAAGAAAAAAAATCTCGACTGACCAGAGGTGCGGTCAGTCGAGACTTTCCAATTGGCCTAAATTTGCTCAGGCAGCGTTGTCCTTGCATTCAAATGCCGTGAATAGTTCGCTCAAAACTGCCGGCAATTGGTCAAAGCGCCCAATTGCGCTTGATACCGGCACTGGTGCAAAATCCATTGACTGAGAATCGGACAGCGACCGGATTTGTTTAGCCAGATTGACGTAGCGCGAATGATGCAAATCGTGATTGCCGTAATCGGCCCTAACAAAATCAATCCGATTCTCCGGCATCCCTGAAAGAATCTGCCTTTTCCTGAATTGATTAGCGGCTTGTCCTTCTTTGGTGTCCTTGTCCCCGCAAATAATTATCTGCCCGGATGCTAACCCCAGTCTTTTTGCAACCAGCTCAACACCGGCGGAGCTGGGCTTGGCGAAAGAGGCAGGCATGGACAGATTGAGCAGCAGATGCCTTTTATCGATCTTCTCTTGGATCGCATCGACTCTCTGCCTGGACTCTTGCAAACAGTCTGCGTAGCCCACATGTCTTAACTTCGGCTCTTCGGTGCGGATTGCCACCACTCCATCGACAAGCGGCAAAATTCCAGTGATCGAAAGACGCTCCAGAGCCACCCACTCAGGAGAGTCGGTAAGAATGATGATTTTCAGGTCTTTGAATTGAACGCGCATCTGACCAAGCGTTTCACGAACACCATCATATAGCCGTATTTTTTGATGCTCGCTCGCGAATCTTCGCCAGAATTGCTGCGTCGCACTTCTTATTGCTTGGCATGTCAGTAGTTTATGCAAATTCAATCGAGAGCAAATCGCCTCCACTAAGAAGGCATACTCATGCAAAGTAGTAGCCTGCGCCACTTCAGCGAACAAACTATTGATCACGCTCGGCGAAGCATTCAAGTGATGCGCCAATTCAAAAGTTGCATCAAGAATAAAGTCGGCGAACCAACGCCTGGTGTCCGTCAGGGTATTGTCCAGATCAAGCAATAGAACTTGCTCACCGTTAGGGCTTCGCTGCGGGTGGGTGTAGATTTTTGGCGATACCCGGCTTCGATAAGAAATCGTTTGCCGGTAAGAACTGCTTTCACAACCTTCAATCGAACAGGCTTTCGGGTGGGATGTGCGGTAATCGCTTTGCATTTGCCTTTCCTCCAGTGCCGGATTGTCGATATTGCTTCTCCATGATGGATGCGCAAAAGGAGCGGCGCTGTGGCCGCTGACTTTCATGCCTCCAAAACCTTTTTCAGGCGCACTCAATGTCGCTAGATCGGGCCAGATCCAATCGGGTCCGACCAGGATCAATCTTGCGCACCACTCGTTAAGGGCTGATAGGGAATATTCACGCAAAGGAACGTTCAAGCCAGCGGAGGGATTTGTGATCCTCTCTCTCCGGCTTAGAACAACATCATTATTGGTTGAACAAACGCAGTTGTCAATCAACAAATCCCTGGAAATGACTGCAATCACCGGTGATACCATAGAAGAACAAGACGGTTGCCTGATTGCCCGCATTTCCCGCACAGTGCGAGCGTATAGTTATGTTTACCGGCAGGCCACTTTCGAAAGAATCAGAGAGACGCCTGGCAATTACACATGCCACCATTTCCTGCTGCATACAGGACAAAAAACGTGCCCTTTCGCACCACTCTACAGATCTACAGTTGTTTCCAGCGGGCGAAAGATGATGAAGCTGGCATCGTCGATGCCGTTTTCGGAGGGCGGCGTGCTGAGAATGCCGCGGCGGATTTTCTGAGGATCGCTGCCGGCATTCTTTAGAAAGGTTGCAAAACCTTTGGCATTTCCATATCCAAATCGATCAAAAACTCCGTCGCTGGCCATGACGACTGTGTCGCCCTTGTTCAAGCGAATCACTTCGTTGCCTCTGGGAAAGCTCGAATACATATCGGTGCCAAGACCCAGTCCGCCAACTTTTGCGTCGAGCTGTTGCACCTTTCCGTTAGCTCTTACAACAAAGGCAAACTGCGAGCTGGCGGTGGCCGTCTCCAGGCTCCGGGTGACGGGATTATAGGTCATCAGTCCGGCCGTAATCGACAATTCGTCTTTGCTGGATAGTTTGCCGTCGATCATACTCAATATGTCACTGGCGCTCTTGTCTTTAGTGAGGGGCAAAACCTCATCGATTGCCGCATGCACGGACACGGCTTTTTTGGCCGCCTTGATGCCGTGCCCCTCAACATCCATCGCGGCAAAGAGGACCTTGCCTTCCGGGGTGGTGTCCACTCGGACGAGATCTCCGCGCGGCTGCCCCGGTGACGCCGGTTGAGAATGAGTAATTAGATCCACCTTGCCTTCGGCATGCCGCTTGAACGCGGACGGATCTTCCCAGCGATTCTGCAGAGAGCTAAGCGCCGCTCCACCGTCGCGATCGGATCTTCTGACCGCATCTGCCACCAGTTTTTCGGGCGCGGCAAAACGTGAGGTTGCCAGCGATCCGGCTTTCATGCCCGCATATCCGACAGCGGTATCGACGAGAAAAGAACCGAGACTGTCGCGGGTAATGCGGATATTCTCCTCCATATGATCGGCACTTTGCCAGGCGTCTTTCAGCGCACCGCCGAATTGACTCCAGCGATTGGCGCTCAGTTCGTCATATACAAACTTGATAGTCATGGCCGTGCCCACTGCGGCAACCACGATCCTTGCCGAGCCACCCAGCCGGCTGACGGCGCCCAGAGCAGAACCAAAGGCCATTGACCCGGCCAATTCCGGCAGTTTGCTGAGCGGATTACGAGCGGTTTCGACAAAAGCGTCGCCGACACCCAGGGAGATCATTTTTGCCTCCCTGTAGAGGCTCTGAGCAGCCTCAGAAAGCGAATTATTCTGTCCATTGTCCTGGAACAACTTTAATTCTGCGCTCGGGATATCAAACTCAGGCATTGCCTATTGCGAACCAGCCTTTTCATTAAATACGGAGAGAGAATGCGGCGCGGCGCCGCCCGGATCTTGTCTGAGACCAATTTTCCAGACGTCTTATGGCTGATTTGTGGCGAAGCCGAAGCGCTTCGTCGAAACAATTCGCCCGGGGCGGAGATACAATACGTTGGAGCGTGGGCGGCGACTTTTAAAAGATCGGCATATGGATTTTCGGATTTCCTTGTTTCAAAAAGGTTTGATTCTGGTTTCCGTGCCGCTCATCTTTGAATTG
>JBGAVL010000352.1:0-5860 GCA_044228145.1 Obscuribacteraceae bacterium (SeqCode) | reverse complement strand
CATCTGAAGAATAAAAACGTCCGCAACACGCTGGAGACCTCACTCGCCAAGCTGTTCTGCGGTGAAGCAGCCAACAAGGCCGCTCACAACGCAGTGCAAATCTTCGGCGGCTACGGATATTCCGACGAGTACCCTGTTGAGCGCTACTTCCGCGATGCCAAAGTATTGAACATCTACGAAGGCACCCGCGAAATTCAACGCTTGATCATTGCTCAAGATGCCCTCGGTATCCGCAATGCCAATGGACAATCCAGCGGTCGTTTGACGGAACTGGCAGGAGCCAGCGCGTAAGAGAGGCGACGCTCGGCGTCGACCGGGCAGCACGAAAAATTAAAAAGCGGGGCGGATTTTCCGCTCCGTTTTCGTTTTTTCAGCTTTGCTGTTTTTCTAGAAGCTGAACCGTTAACGGTTTAGCTTCTAAATCCCAGCTGGGCTTTGAGAGATTTTTGCCGACGCTCGAAGCTGTTGCCGGGTGTCTTTTTGGGGTGGCTGTAATATCGATATCTGGGGTATATGCGCTGTCGGATATCAAGTGTGGCGCCGGGTCTTTGCAGCATTTAAAATCTAAGAAACTGTTAAGCCCGGAGACGGGCAAGACATCGTTTAGATGTGCACGGGCACTGTTTACAAAGCCCCGTTCTTAACCGGTCCTTAATCGAGCCGGCATTAGGATAAAACTGTGGCCCTGTATGCAAGTCAAAGGGCAGTTTCAGAGAAGTAGTAGTAAGACAATCATCGGTAGGTTATGGGATATCTTGAAGGATTTGTAGTTTGTGTGTTTGCTGCCGTTGCCGCCATGTGGGTCAACGACAAGCTTCCCGTCGGCGGCGACTACATTCAAGACGAGCAGCCGAGCAATACTCACTAGACTTACAAATCCAGTTAGCGGACCAGATCCATAATTGCGCTGTCTTTTCGCGACTTCTTCGCGAGTACAAAGACAGCGCTTTTCACTGTAGGTGCTCTACCGCAATCCAGGCAAGGGTTTGCGGATTGTCATGATTTTGTCATCTCATTCCCCATAATCTAAAGTCACCCCCGCAAAACAACAAACCCCGATTCTCCCTCCTTTCTCAGAGGCGTGCTTTGTCATGGCAACAGATTCTATTTCCGAAGTAAGCGGTGTTCAAAAACCAGTAGCAAAAGATGCCAGTGAAAAAGCACTGGCGGACGCCGGTGAAGCTGTACCGACAAATGCGCAAGCCTATGTTGAGAAGAATACGCAGGCGCTGCGTGCCGCAGGACTTCTTCCCGAGCTGGCAATCGACGGGGCAAAAGAAATTGACTATGTACAGAAGAATTTCAGCGCTATTGATCGTTCGGGAGACGGCTGGATAACCGCCTGGGAAATCGATCAATATGTAAAAGACAATAGCGCCAAGCTCAAGAACGAAGAGCTGGAAGCGCTCAGAAAAGTAAAAGAAAAAATCAGCACGCTCGAAGACCAGAGCAATGACGAAATCGGCTTTGAAAACGACGGCATTACAAAGGATGATCTTGCGGATGCTCAAGAGCGATTCAAGGCTTTTGATTTTGCTCAAAAGAACTTTGAGAAATTGGATACGGATAGTGATGGTTATATAACTGCTGAGGAAATCGACGGCTATATCAAAGACAGAAGAGATCTCAGCCAGTCAGATCTCAAAAAACTCAACTATCTGAAAGACCATGTTGGCGACATTGAAGAAACAAGCAACGACGAATGGGGTGATGAAAACGACGGAATCACCAGATATGACTTGAACGCCGCCAAGGCCGAAGACGGCACCGAACGGATGTCCTCGCACGCACAGGCTTGTGAAACCATCAAAGCAACCGGCGATCTGCGTCCCGCTCTTGATTTTGCCCGCGACAATTTCGACAAGATCGATGCCGATAAAGATGGTTATCTCGGTAAGGGCGAAATTGCGGATTTTGCTGATGCCAACAAAACCACGCTCTCTACCGACGACCTCGCCAAACTGATGGCATTGAAGAAAAGAGTTAGCGATGTTGAAGAACAGAGCAACGACGAGTATTTCGACGAAAACGACGGCATCACCAAAAAAGACATCGAAGAGTCGAGACAGCGTATCGATGCTCTGGCATATGCTAAAGACAATTTCGACAAGCTGGACGGCGATGGTGACGGATACATCACCAAATCCAACATCGACGCCTACATCAAAGGTCGTGGCGATCTTTCCGCTGACGAATTGAAGATTCTCAATTATCTCAAAGACAATGAATCCGACATCGAAGAATACGCCAATGATGAACTCGGCGATGAGAATGACGGAATTACAAGATCGGACTTAGGCGATGCTTTGAAAGAACTGGGCTCCGAATACGCCCGTTATACCTGCACGAAGCCTGAATCCAGTGAAAAACCTGCCGTTGCTGACTCTGCCGACAAGCCGGTAGCTCCCGCAGATTGCACCAAGAAGGAAAATATCTACGAAGTCAAAAAAGGCGACAATCTCTGGAAGATTTGCAAAGACCACCTGAGCAAAGAAAGTGGCGGCAAAGAACCGAGCAATACAGACATTGTTCGCACCATCAATGAAGTTGCCAGAGCAAATGGCATAGCCGACCCCAACAAGATAGAAGTGGGTCAGAAAATCAAATTGCCGGTTAAGGCAGAAGAAAACTGCAGACCAGCCGAAGCTGGAAAGCCAGAAGCAAAGACCGAAGCCAAGCCCGAAGCCAAGCCCGAAGCAAAGCCTGAAGCAAAGGGCGCCGACTCCGGTCTCGATTACATGCGCAAGCGTTTCGCTTACATAGATAAAGATGGCGACAACTACATTACCAAGTCCGAAATCGATAAATATGTAAAAGACAACGAGAAGACCTTGTCTGCGACGGAAGTTCAGACGCTCCAGAAGCTCGGCTCCAAAGTCGACGACCTGGAAGAGCAGTACAACGACGAGTTCTTAGACGAGAATGACGGCATCACTCGCCAGGACATTGATAATGCAGAAAAGGAAATGAAGGCTGTTGAGTTTGCTCAGAAGAATTACGACAGATTGGACGTTGACGGCGATGGCTATGTCACATCCGGCGAAGTAAATTCATACATCCGCGCCAACAGCGACAGATTGAGCGTTCAAGACCGCGCCAATCTCGACTATCTGAAAGGAAATGTTGGCGATCTAGAAGAATACAGCAATGACGAATTCGGCGATGAAAATGATGGTTTCACAAAAGCTGATTTGAAAGATGCCCTTGATGCAACCGGTTCGACTACTGTGGGCGTTGATGGAAACACCGATGTATTGCCGGCTCCCGCTCCCTTTAGCCGCAAGTACGATGCGACTACTGAACGAGTAAAGGTGGAAAACTTCGTAGCGGAAAGCGAGCGTCTCTTCAGCCAACTTGATGAAGATGGCGACGGATACCTCAGTGAAGGCGAACTGGCAGATGCAGTTGAAAGTGACAAGTACACCGGTAAAGATGCGCAAATAGTCGCCGCTCTCTACAAAAACCAGGACGACCTGGAAGAGAGAAGCAACGACGAATTGGGTGATGAAAACGACGGAATTACCAGAGATGATCTCAAGCAATTCGATAAAGACAGAGACAAAATCCAGAGTGACTGGCAGCAAATCGGCAGAGCCAGAGTGTTCTTGGATAAGGATGACAATTTCAAGAAAGTTGACACTGACAGCGACGAATACCTTACTAAGTCCGAAATCGAAAAAGCTCTCGAAAGAACAGACCTCACAGCTGATGAGCGCGTCAGCCTGGAATTCTTGAGAGACAATGTCGACGATATCGAAGAAGCCAGCAACGATGAGTGGGGCGACGAAAATGACGGCATCACCAAAGATGACTTGAAAGAATATGGCGACGATACTGTCTGGGGCGTTCACAACGCTTTGCAAAGAACAAATGAAGCGCAAAAGGTTGGATCTCGTGACCTGTACGCCAACAAAGAAAACCCGCTCGAAAGCATCAAGCCCGATGCTATCAAGCAAGGAATGATCGGTGATTGCTACTTCGAAGCAGCGCTGGCATCACTTGCGGCTACCCGCCCTCAAGACATTCAAAAAATGATCCGTGACAACGGCGACGGCACCTACACAGTCACTTTCCCTGGCGACACCTCTGAACCAATCACTGTGACCGCTCCGACCGAAGTTGAAATGGGTCTCTACAATCAAGGCGGCAAAGACGGAACCTGGGCTTGTGTGATGGAGAAGGCCTTCGGCGCATGGTGTTCAGCTCACTGGTATCGTCGTGGTCCTCTCAATCTGGGTGGCGGCAATACGACTATCGAAGGCGCTGATGGCGGCGAGATACGATTGGGTCATTCGATGAGCTTATTGACCGGAAGAGACCGTGACACTGATAGTTTCTTGTTCTCCTCCGAGTCAGAAATTGCAGAAAAGTTGAATGCTGCCCTCAACGGACCAAACCCACAGCCAGTGGTTGCAGGCATCAATAGAAAGTGGTCCGGCAAGACCGCGGATGGCTTTAGCAGTTCGCACGTATACAGCGTCATAGCTTTCGATCCCAAAGGACCGGATGGTGGCACTGTCACTATTCGCAATCCCTGGGGCGGTGCCGACAACAGCACTAGCGGAACCATCAAGATAAGCGTCAAGCAGTTCGAAAAGAATTTCTCGAACGCATCCTACACAGATTAGTTTCAGGCGGCATGGAGAAAAACAGGCAATGGCAGATCGATCGGAAGAGCAAATAGTAAAGCAGGCGGCTCAAGCTCAAGACCGTCAACCAGCTGATGTCGATGCTTCGGCAATCTTAAGCGAACACATGTATAAGTTCGTCTATGCGCATGACCAGCAGGTTACACAGACAGACCGCTATCTTTCGAGCCAGAGTACTGTTTCTGACAGGAATGTAGTCACCATTGCCAACCTGGAGCGCCAGAGTGATACAACCAAGGAAGCGCTCAAGAGTCACGCTTATTACAGCGCGGAAAAGAGCCAGGTGAGGGTCGTTGAGATGACCAAAGAGCTCGACCTGGGCGGCATATCGGCAGCAATTGCAGCCAGCGCTGCAAAGCCCGGCAACGAGGCAATGACTGCTTTGCTCAAGATTGCCGGCGCTGCTCCTCTGGTGGAGCGCGTCAGGCTCGGCGCTATCCAGATGGAAGGAAACCGAGAGACTGACGCCGAGATAACATTTGGGGAAGCCTATAGCGCCGACATTGCAAAAGGATCCATTGACCTTCCTGAGGTTGCTCAATTGAAGGTTGCCGCAAGAAAAATGGCCGAAGAGCTCAAATTGAGACGCACCCTGCCTGAAGTTTTCGACAGCAATCTCACCCTTATAGATACAGCAGTTAAAGATGGGGCTTTAACCCGTGATGAACTGCTTAATTCAAAGAAGAAACAAGGCAATAGCAGCATGACTCAGACCTTGATCGAATATTTGTTGAAAAACTTCGATCAAATGAAACGTGGGGACAATTCCATCGACCGCAGGGATGTGGTTGCCTATCAGCCGAAAGTTATGCCGAAAGGGATGCCCAGGTAGGGTTTTCACCCAGCCAAAACTGCTTGTATCGCCCGGGCGAAAACCCGGGCGATTTTCTTTTCGAAATCCGGAAAGTACAGCTAGGCTCGGCTTTCGGGTTTTCAAGATTTTTTAAAACTTGCAGCGTTATTGTCAGTGCGGTGGGGGGCGACAAAACGCGATTTAAGAAAACACGTTGCAGTCGTTGAGACCCCCCACGTTACTACATCGAGCCCGAGGATTATTCCCATGCCACCTATCGCTACAGAAAGAGTTGAAAACACACAACCATCAACTGAAGCTAAGGCCGTATTAAATGTGCAGATCAGTGAAGGTGACAATAAGCAGTTAGTTGCCATCAGTCAGTCGCAGCAAGAGCAGCTTAAATCTGCAGGAGTAC
>JBGAVL010000351.1:0-5883 GCA_044228145.1 Obscuribacteraceae bacterium (SeqCode) | reverse complement strand
CTGGAGCGCCGCCATCCTGGCGGCTGGAGGGCCGGCATCTTGCCGGCACCGAGCGACGCAATGCGTCGCCCGATATCTCTAACTTGCCACCGGCTGTTTGAGTAGTTTGTGCTCGACGAGGTATTCCGCGATGCGCACTGCGTTGAGTGCGGCGCCGATACGCAGGTTGTCGGCAACTACCCAGAGATTGAGACCATTTTCCGATGAAGTGTCGCGGCGAATGCGGCCGACATAGACAGGGTCTTGTCCGGCTGCTTCAACCGGAGTCGGGTATATGTTCTTGGAAGGATCGTCCCAGACCTCGATTATCGGGCAGTCTGCCAGAGCCTCGCGTGCCTGTGCCGGGCTGACGGCACGTTCTAAGTCAACGGTCACAGCTTCGCTGTGGCTGATGGCGACCGGGACACGCACAGCTGTGCAGGTGACCGGCAGATTTGGCAAGTCCAAAATCTTGCGGGTTTCCTCAACGACCTTCATCTCTTCTTTTGTATAACCGTTGTCGAGAAATTTATCGATGTGCGGTATCAGGTTGAAGGCAATCTGCTTTTGCATAACTTGAGGCGGGTATTCTTCATCATTCATGATCGCCCGAGTCTGCTGCTCCAGTTCGTCCATGGCTTCCTTGCCGGCGCCACTCACGGACTGATAGGTGGAAACAATCACGCGCTTCAAGCCACCAATTTCGTGCAAGACTTTCAAAACAGGAACAAGCTGGGCGGTCGAGCAATTTGGATTGGCGATGATGCCTTTGTGCTTCTTGATCGCTTCGCCGTTGACTTCCGGCACTACCAAAGGAACATCCGGATCCATGCGATAAGCGCTGGTGTTATCGATAACGACAGCACCGGCTTGCACTGCCAGTGGTGCAAACTCGAGGCTGCGATCTGCACCTGCGGAAGCAAGAACAATGTCCACTCCCTTGAATGCTTCGGCGGACGGCTCGATAATCGGGTATTGCTTGCCGCAAAACTCGATAGTCATGTCTTTAGAGCGGGCGCTGGCAAGAAGTTTCAGCTCGCCGACTGGAAATTTGCGTTCTGCCAAAACCTTGAGCAGCTCCTGACCAACCCGGCCGGTAGCGCCTAGAATCGCAACATTTACTGGTCGCTTTGAATTGCCTGCCATCTCTCCTCTATCCTCCGTCTGTTCTAACTGTTTGCAAAAAGTATCTGGTCTAGCCCCACTACGAGCTTCTTCTGAGTCATCACATGCTGAATGGCCATGCGCTCGCCTTCGATGAAGCACTTAGTATTGAAGCTGTCATGCCGAATTGAAAGCAATTCACCCTCAGAGCCGAATAGGACTTCCTGGTGCGAAATCATGCCCGGCAGTCTCAGCGAGTGAATCCGCACGCCGCTGGAATTGACGGCACCGCGCGCACCCGGCATCAACTCTTTCTCTTCAACGCGCTTTGCATTGTAATGATTTCGACTCTCAGCAAGCTTGTTGGCTGTGTGGGTCGCGGTTCCTGACGGAGCATCGATCTTCTGCGTGTGGTGCATCTCGACGATTTCCACATTGGGAATGAATCGCCCCGCCTGCCGCGCGAATTCCATCATCAGAACAGCGCCGACTGAAAAGTTCGGCACCACCATTGCTCCAACCATGTTCTTCTCAGCCAGGATACCCAGCTCCTTCAGATGCGTCTGACTCAGTCCGGATGTACCGATGACCGGGCGAATGCCCTTTCCGATAGCGGATGTAGCCGTCCTCCAGGCAGGCTCTGCCTGGGTGAGGTCCAGAATTACTTCCGGAGCACAAGCGGCTACACACTCGATAAATCCGCTGCTGACAAGTATACCAGCCCGTCCGCCCCCAGCCACCTCGGCGACCTGGGCTATGTCAAGTCCGACATATTCGGCGTTTTCGCGTCCCCAGGCTCCGACAATTTTGATGACCGGATCATTGAGAAACGCCTGCACAAAGGCTTTGCCCATGCGCCCATTGATGCCGGCAATCGCCACTTTTATGGTTTTAATCGTGCCTGAACCCGTCATAGACCAGCCTTTCGGGAAAGGGTTTAACGGAACTTAAGGGGTATTTTACCTGGAGAGAGCAGGCAAAATACGTCTTCTAAAGAAAAGGGCTCAGTCTCCCGAGCCCTTTGTTACCTAAGTGCTAGCGAGCACTTGAATCGTCTTTCCCGTGGAGCCGAAGCCTCCGGCTCCTCGCTGCAGGCTCTCAGCGAGTTCATTTACTTCGACAATCTCAACCCGCGGCACCGGAGTGATGAGAAGCTGAGCGATTTTTTCGCCGGGCTGGAAAGTGTAGGGCTGCTCGCCATGATTGATAATCAGCACGCAGACTTCACCCCGGTAGTCAGAGTCGATAGTGCCGACGCAATTGGTCAAACTGATGCCGGCTTTATGAGCCAATCCGGAGCGTGGGCGCACCTGACCTTCAAAACCTTCGGGAATCTCAACCTGAATGCCTGTGGGAATCTGAGCGCGCTTGTTGGGCTCGACAGTCATTGGCTGTTCGATCGCCGCAGTCAAATCCATTCCGGCAGAACCGCTTGTCGCGTAGGCGGGCAACGCTTTGCAGTGCGGAAGTCGTTTTACTTTCAAAGTGACATTCATGTTTTTCACTCCTGACAGATATCGCTCAGATACAGGCGGCAACTGAGGTCCGGATAATTTGCACTAAGCGTGCATACAGTCAAAAAATACAAGGAAAACAGCGTCCATTCATTAGACACACATGCTCGCATTCATCGCTAATTGGTGGAATTAAGCTGCCTTGACAATGATCGAATCCAAACATATACTCGATGAATAACAACAAGAACAAAAAAGATGCCTTGATGGCATAGGAGTAAATATGTTTGGATTTTTCATCCGTATTATTGATTTTAACTAAGTCTTTGACTGGCAGCCATTCTCAGGCTGAATGAAAACAACGAAGTTGAAAGGTTTTTCGACTTCGTCAATAGCTATATTCGAATATTCAAAGATTCGACAAGATCTAGCATAGCCAAAGAATATGCCAGTCATACATTGACGCGCAATTCTGCATGACACCACATTTGGTGCCTGTGTAGGGGCGACGCCATGCGTCGCCCGACTCGTGCATCGCAAGGTGCGTGAGTCGCCCGGATCCTGCTCGTCATCAATTTCTCGGGTTGCCGTGCGGTGCATGGCGATCAGGGCAACGCATGGCGTCGCCCCTACTGATACATTATTTATAAGGAATAACAAATGAACAAGATAGAAAAACTCGGAGTCGACATAGGCGGCGTGATTATCGAAAATCACGACGTCGACGCTGACACGTCATTTATGTCGAAAAACTACCTCTCAACGCCTGCAACTGCAGACTCCTTCAATCAGCTCAAGAAGCTGAATGTGGGACGATTCAAGGAAAGGGTGTACCTCGTGTCTAAGTGCGGACCTTCGGTCCAATCGAAGACTCGGAAGTGGTTGAAGCACAACCACTTCTACGAGATCACCGGAATATCCGAGGACAACGTGCACTTCTGCATTGAGAGAAAACAGAAAGCGGAAATAAGTCATCAATTGGGTTTGACCGCCTTTATTGATGACCGATTGGAAATCCTGGGCTATTTGAGTCACATGGAAGACCTCTTTCTGTTCAACCCGGTTGAGTCCGAGGTTGCCGAAAACAGCCAGCACTTGCCGCTCGTAAGAGTGGTGAAGAACTGGACTGAACTCGGAGCCTTGCTCAATCCGTAAATCGGAAACAAACGAACCATCGAGGTGCAAGTTCGATGGTTCGCCAATAAATTCTAAATGCGCAAACAAAAGCCGCATGCAAGAAACGCCGCGTTGTGTGCGGCGCTACCGAAAAATTCGCAAACAAAAACACCGCTTGGATTGCTCCGCTGCGGTGTCTAAGCTACTGCCTGACTGCCCATTGCTGTGGGCTCAGTATTTCCGCGAGATTCAGTCAGTCCTTCTCTCGTGGCGAACCGCCTACTGTCGTTTCCGGTCAGCGCCGACCTGTCGTTTCTGTAGCGTCCCTCGGCTCAAAGCAGTTACTTCGCTTAACCGCTCACCGTTTACTCTTTAAATATACCAAGCACATCCAACGATGTGAAGTACCCCGTTTTTCTTTTAATCATGCGCTTTTCCGAGTTCGCTGCGCTTCACAGGTGTTGAAAATTTGAGATCGCGCGATCGATCCGATCGTTTGAACAAGCGATGGAGACTGGCTTGATACGTGAATCTAGCGATTGCATATACTTTGCCGATAAAACGCATACACCACAAAGCATCCCACGCATGAATACGTGTGATGCTGATGGGAAGCCGATATATACACACTTGACTAGGAAGTGTGTATGACCAAATCAAGCGCTGGGGTTTGGCACAGGCTCCGGAAACCCTGATGTTATCAGGGACTCAAGAACCACTGTCGGACGCGCAAGACCAGAAAGAAATACATGCAATATCAATCGCATATACAACTATCTCAATCCGCTTTTGCTGTTTGTGCCGACCGGATACGAAGGGGCGACGCAACGTCTAACGCTACATCCGCTACCTCGCTCCATCAGCAGTTGGTTTAATCCGCACGCAATGTCCGGCCCCAGCTTTCTGGATTGGAGGCTGTCGGTTACCACTTGCTCGCGCTTGCGGTAAATTCCAACCTTATTATGCTCAAACTTTATACCCGGTTGCCAAGAGATTCAATCGGGATTCTGGGACCGAATCGCTAGCTATTTTTGACTTCCGGCTTCCCGAACTTCCCAGCCGGCTGGACACGCCGGGTGTTACAAACCAGCCCCCGGGCATTTCTCCCCCGGCGGACATACATATATAATGAATAGCCTGCGCCGACGTAGCTCAGGGGTAGAGCAACGGTTTCGTAAACCGTAGGTCGCGGGTTCAAATCCCGCTGTCGGCTAGCTTTTCAGACTTCGCGATCATCGTTGGTGGCCTAATGGAGGCCTTTTTGACGTCCAACTTAGCGAAGGTTAATCTAAGGAAATCTGCCAGCTTTTGGAATAAACACTTTCCGAGAGTTAGAACGCAGTCACCGTATTTGGTGCACGTTTAACTTACAGCAATCCTATGGTTCGCACTGCAACACATGACAGATCAGATCTTACTTTTAGACTCAACTGAAGAAGTCCTAAAACAATTACAAGCGGAGCACTACAACGTACACACTGGTTCACTGGGTATGACCAATGGAACCAGAAAATTGCCGTTTCCCATTTACGAGGCGGCAACAATCATTTATGACCCGACCAAAATTTGCGAAAAAGAATATAAATTCCCATATATGTCCAGACCTGAGATGCAACTGATCAGCTCTCAGGATATAAAGAACAAAACTCCAATCAACAGTCTCAATCCGCTGAGAGAACACATTGAAAATGGCGCAATCGTCTTTACTTTCGTCAAGCGCCTTACCTCTCGACTAGGGGACACTCGGCGCTTATATGATTGGATACCCTCCATGCCACAGTTGGAGATTACTCAGGATAGTAAGCTGGTCATAACAAGTCGAGAAGCTGTTCCAGAAAGTGCGCTTTTCCAACCTTTGCTAGACGACCTTCAAATTAAGCGGCCGATCAATTACAAGCTCAATTTTAATGGACCTCACAATCCAAAAGACATACTTCCACTCATCAAGAACTCTCATGGTGAGTTTCTCAGCGTGGTAATTTCAATAGGCAAAGGGAAAGTAATCTTACTTCCAGAGTACCAAAACAATAATGAGCTGATTTATGAATTCATGAGACGAACTGCGCCGCTTCTCCTTCAGAGTGAAGCGCGAATATTTCTGCGTGATGAATACAGAAGTCCAAACGAACGACAAACCGACAAACTGCTTGAAGAATTACAGAACGAGAAACAAGCGATCGACGCAGAGATTCAGAAGCTGGGGGCTACTCAACGTGAAGCGACTCGGCTA
>JBGAVL010000350.1:0-5911 GCA_044228145.1 Obscuribacteraceae bacterium (SeqCode) | reverse complement strand
CTGAGCTGACGCTGCCACTGTCCCAGGAAAAATCCGACTGGCTCAAGTCTACGATTAGAGACATCCCCGACTTTCCGAAGCCGGGCATTATCTTCAAAGACATCACCACTCTTCTCAAAGATCCGGACGCATTCGGATTTGCCATCGATGTGATTTGTGAGCAAATTCGCAAGCACAACGTCGATTACATCGTTGGCATCGAAGCGCGCGGCTTTATTCTCGGAGCGGTCGTCGCTTACAACTTGAAAAAGGGCTTTATTCCTATTCGCAAGCCGAACAAACTCCCACACACAGTCGAGCGCGTTGAATACGATCTCGAGTATGGTAAAGACTCGGTCGAAGTGCACATCGACGCGGCGGGCAACGGACACAAAGTTGCTCTCGTAGACGACTTGCTTGCGACAGGCGGAACCGCAGCAGCAGCCTACAATTTGCTGACGAAGTTGGGTGCGGAAGTGAGCACGATAGGCTTCATCACAGAGCTCGCATTTCTCGATGGACGCAAGAAGCTTCCGGCTGATGCCGACATCTTCTCGCTGATTACCTACTAGTTGTCGATACGCTCAGCGTTCGCGGCAATCGAGTTCCTGCCGATCAGTCGCTCTACGCGCCCGTTGTATCGATAAAGCTGTGTCCTAATTCGGTCAGCTCGAGCCAGACGCTGGCGTCGGTGAGAAAACCCGCATGCTCGAGCACGAATTCTCGAAGGTGCAGGCAAATCTCGTCGCAACGTTTGACTCTATCGGCATATTGCTGTGCTTTGATCTCCATTTCAAATTGCGAGATCATTGCCCCGGCATCGACTGTCATTACTCGAATAGTAACTTCCACAGGGACGATTTTTCGTTGCACTGACGTCAGCTGTTGCGCAATGCGCTCGCGGAAAAGTGGCAGCAGCGGCACTATTTTCTCGCGTGGGCAATTAGGGGAAAGATAGATATTTACTGTAGGCATGAGTTCTGAGTCCGTTCGTAAGGTGTTTAGCAATAACTTCCGTCGGCAGTGCGAATACTTATCTCTCCTGCATGCAATGTGATGCGCGTACCGTCTGTAAGTTCCACAATCAGCGCGCCACTGTCTGTAATATCAATCGCTTTTCCTTCAAGTTTTCTTTCGGAATTTTCCGTTACTATCATCTGTCCGATTGTTATTGAAAGATCGCGCCATCTTTTCGTAAGCTGCTGAGAAGTTGATGGACGCAGGAGTTCCGAAGTTCCTTCAAAAGCGGTTGCAATGGCGGCGGCGACAGCGTTCGGATCGACGTCACTGTTTTTTATGCGAGCCAGCGAGTCGAGCTTGTGCATCAACTCTTCCGGTATATCTTCCTGTTTCAAATTGACATTGATGCCGATTCCAACTATCACTGCCTGTGGCAGCTGTTTTGCGGCAGCGCTGGAGTTGCCCGATGCCGGCATTTCCGCAAGGATGCCTCCGACCTTGCGGCGATCGTAAATGATGTCGTTGACCCATTTTAGCCCGACTTTCAGATCGCAGGCAGAGAGAATCGCATCTGCCACCGCAATGCCTGCCGCAATTGTTAAAAGTGGAATTTGCGATTGCGGTGCCTGCGGGCGCAGGATCAAACTCATGTAAAGCCCGGCATCAACCGGGCTGACCCAGGTGCGCCCGAGTCGACCGCGGCCTGCAGTTTGATGCCGCGCTAAGACAATCACCCCTTCCGGCGCGCCTTCGGCTGCCAGTTCTGCTGCCCGCGTGTTGGTTGAGCCAATCGTTTCCCACAATTCATTTCGCCAGCCGGCAGCGCGTCCCAGCCAGCGCGTTTTCAATTGCGATTCGAATTTCGACAGATCCAGAGTTTCCGACATCACTGTATTTTGTTTGCAGTTCAGACGGCGACTTCTTTATGATGGACATTTGTCAAAATTTGTTTGGGACCGACCAGGAGTTTGTGAATCGGGCACTTGTCTGCAATCACCTTCAAGCTGTCGATTTGCTCTTGCGTGAGGTCGCCTTCCAGATCGATTTCTCTTGTGATTTTGGAAATCTTTTTGCCGGGATTTTCTGCGTCTTCTACGGTTTCTTCGCTCAATTTGATGGAGATACCTTTGACTGGCCAACCCTTGCGCTCTGCATACATCTGCATCGTAATGGAAGTGCAAGCGCCCAATGCGCTCAACATCAGCTCATGCGGTTCCGGGCCTGTGCTGCCGCCGAATTCTTTCGGAGCGTCTGCGGTGAATGTATACTGGCCGGCTTTGATCTCATGCTTGTGCGGTGTGCCTGTTTGGGCGGTCGATTTTACTTGAACTTCAGTCATTACTCGAATTCTCCATAGCTAAATTCTTGAGGTGACAGACTGCCAAGCGACACGCAAACTCGCTTGTCCCACCAGTCCGGCGAAGCAATGATCTTACAACCCTCATGGCATCGGATGTTAGAACCGGAAGGGGCGGGGTTACAATTGTTGGCTTAACTTTGATTTGGGCGAGCAATGGTAAAAATCGAGACCAAACGGCTAATTCTGCGCGAATTTGAAGATGAGGATTGGGTATTCGTCCACGAGTATGCCAGAGACGCCGAAGTCTCAAAATACATGGAATGGGGTCCGAACACCGAAAAAGAGACGCGCAATTTTGTCAAGGGGGCGCGCACATTCAGGCGCGAGCATCCACGCCGGCACTACGAGCTGGCGATTATGCACAAGGAAGACAAGAAATTGGTGGGTGGCTGCGGGCTGACTATCTTCGATGCCGGCTTGCGTCAGGCTGCTCTTGGTTACACCCTGCACCAGGACTATTGGAATCAAGGAATCGCCAGTGAGGCGGCGGCGTCACTGATCAGATACGGTTTTGAAGAACTGGGGCTGCACCGCATTCACGCCACATGCGATGTGCTCAACATCGGCTCAGCTGCCGTGATGAAAAAGTGCGGCATGCGCCAGGAAGGACATTTTCTGGAAGAACGCCTGATCAAGGGTAGTTGGCGAGACACATTCTTGTACGCCATCTTGTCCAGCGAATGGCGCGCCAGGCAGGTTTTGAAAAACTTGAATACGCAACAACGGAGCGATGAAGTTTGATGAAACCAACGAGCGCCGCAATTGGTCTTGCTATCGAATGGCTGAAGAATTGCAAGTTTCTCTTCGTACTCACTGGTGCCGGTGTCTCCAAGGAAAGCGGCATTCCCACCTTTCGCGATGCACTGGAAGGGCTCTGGGAAAATTACAATCCGGAAGAACTCGCAACGCCTGAAGGTTTCCGAAAGAATCCCTCACTTGTTTGGCAGTGGTACGACTCGCGGCGTCAAAAAGTGAAAGATGTGCAACCTAATCCCGGACATTTTGCACTTGCCGAAATGCAAAAACTGGTGCCGGAATTTTTCCTGTGCACACAAAACATCGATGGATTGCACATCCTTGCCGGCAGCACCGACGTGGTCGAAATTCACGGCAGCATCTCTCGTTTCAAATGTTTTGACAAAGGACACGAGTGCAAGGATGTCCCTTACGATTTGAAAGATCCACCTCACTGTCAATGCGGTTCTCTCGTAAGACCTGATGTAGTTTGGTTCAACGAGCCGATGCCGGAGAAATTGTTGAAGCAGTCTTTCGCTGCTGCCGAAAAGGCTGATGTCGCGCTTGTTGTCGGCACATCAGGTCTGGTGCACCCGGCTGCTTCGCTGCCCTTTATCGCAAAGCGAGCTGGTGCAAAAATTATTGAAGTGAATCCAAATAGAACTGAATTGACCGACTCATGCGACTTGTTTCTCGCTGGACAGTCAGGTGTAGTCTTGCCGCAACTTGTGCAAGGACTAAAATTGTAGAAATTTTCCAAATTTCGGCGCGCGCTCGATGCCGAGCAAGAGTTTTTCGTCGTCTAGTTTACTTGCTCCATGTTGAATCATCCAGACTGAAGTCGCCAGCGAAATGGATGTGGCGATAATGATTTCAACCGCATCTGCTTTTCCATCAAGCGCTTGCTGCATGACATAGACTGAATTTGCCAGCGGAATAAAAGGCATAACGCTTTCCAGTACCTTGAAGTTGAGGATGTATCGAATCAATCCATTGAGCACTACCATAAATATCAGAGAGTATCCGCGCGCTTGTTGAGCGACTCGGTAATAACAAGAGAAAAGCAACGAGCATGCTGTCACTGAAATCGCGATCGGTATGGTGAGCAACATGAGCCAGAGGACTGTTTCCGGGGGAAGGGAAACGATCAAATGGTGCAATTTCAGCCGGTCGGCAATTTCGTCAAGAGAAAATGCCCACGACAGGGAGAAAAGCCCTGCCAATACTGGGAGCAGCGATATTCCTGAGACTACCAACAACAAAGAATAAAGGATGCTGGCGCGCTTGATTGGCAACAAAAGCAACATCATCAGGCGCTTATTTTCTCGCTCCATCGTGATACCGCCAATGGCGCCGCCAATAGAAACAGTGGTGATGAAAAAGAGAATAACAGTCGGCAGCGTTTCACTCAGTGGCGCTGCCCCTTTGCGTTCTACATTTTCGATGCTTTTATAGCTGACGGTGGGTATGGCATCCGAATAATTCTTTACACCAACCTGGCGCAGTTTTGATCTGAGCATCTGCATCTGGCTGGAGTTCATCGCCGCTGCTACTTCGACCGCCCAGGTGATGGTTCCTTCCGAATGTGAGTCGTAAAATACGTCGATCGTCTTACCTTCAGGCTCACGGTGGCGCATCGCCTGCGCCTGTCCGATGGTGGCAGTTTTGGATGTTTCGTTGCTCTCATTCGAGCCTTTTTCGGAGGCTTCCTCCGGCATCACTACGACAATATCGTAGACATCGTCTTGAATAGATTTGATCGGGTCGAGACCTCGAAGCGGTTTTATGTCAAGTTCTTTTTTGTCTTTCAAAACTTGCTTGACGAATTCGACATCTCCACTGACTGCAACCTTTCCTTTCTGGTTGGTGAGCGAGTCTTCAATCAGCGCGGCGGATATTTCGGTGTTTCCAAAAAGAGAAAACATTGGGAAAAACATCGCGCAAAAAGCAATGAAAAGCCCGAGCGATTTAAATTCGCGAATGCACTCGACGATTTCCTTTCGCATCAGGGTCGCAATTTCATGACCCACTCTTTTCGTTGCCTCCGACCACGGCAAGAAAAATTTCTTCGAGATCCGGCTTTGAATACAGTTCTTTCAATTCGGCTACTGTGCCCATTGCAAGCAGCTTGCCTTTGTTGATGATGCCGATGCGGTCGCATAGCTTTTCAGCTTCACTCATTATGTGTGTAGAGAAGAGGACACACTTGCCCATTTCGCGACACTGCCTGACGAGCTGATAAACCGATTGCATGGTGGGCACGTCGAGGCCGCTTGTTGGTTCGTCCATGATGATGACCGGCGGGTCGTGAACCAACGCTCGGGCGATGGCAACCCGCTGTTTCATCCCGGTGGAAAGCGCCTGGCAGCGCGTATCTGCAAAGCTGGTCATATCGAGCAGTTTGATCAGTTCGTCAATTCGCTTTGATAGTTTTTCCTTCGGACACTTTGAAAGTTTGCCGACAAACGCCAATGTTTCACGCGGCGTCAGCAAGTCGTAGAGTGCAGCATCGGATGAAACAAATCCGAATTGCATGCGAACACCCTCAGGATTGGAAGCGACATCAAAACCATTTACCTCGACCTTTCCGCCATCGGGTTTGAGAATGGTCGTGATGATCATCAAGGTTGTGGTTTTGCCGGCACCATTGGGCCCGAGCAAACCAAAGATTTCGCCCTTTTGGCACTCAAAGGTGACGTCGTCAACAGCTGGAAATTCGCCGCGCTTGCGATCGTAAAACCATTTTTTGACACCCTGTGCGTGTATCGTCAAGTGCGTTTACCGTTTGTGCTCTTCGTCCGTTTTTGCCAGGGCCATCTGAAATGAGTTTCGCCCGACAAGATAAAGGACTCTTGCCCCAGCCGATGGGCTGTCATG
>JBGAVL010000034.1:0-28399 GCA_044228145.1 Obscuribacteraceae bacterium (SeqCode) | reverse complement strand
GTTGCCAGCAATTTTGTAAATGAGAAGCGCATACTATTACTCCTTGAATCTCGGCATTTAATCTTTCCTGCCGCCAATGGGTCACATTATCCCATTACCGCGGCGTCTTCTGTATTTGCGTGCTGTTGTTTTTGTAATTTTCAGTATTAACTCTCCAGGTGAGGGACTTGTGAGGAGCAAAGAAACAATCGATGACAAGGGGATTCGTGTAGCTTTTTATCCGAGAAAATAGCCGGAAAGCTCCAAAGCTGGTACGCTTTACGCCTGATATGTGTCGGTCAATTTTTAAGGTGCAGTCGCTATGACACTCAACCACAAACTCGCTTCCTTACTTTTAATGGCTTCAATCGGAGCAGCCGTGGGCGCTTCGCCCGTGCAAGCCGAAAACGCCCCTGCTGTTCCGCTCTCGCTTGAAGAAATCCAGGCAAAACGCAAAGAAGCCCGCGAAAGTCTCATGCTCCCATCGCTGGAAGGCATCCGAGGCATCGCCTATCGCGTCGTCGGTTACAAAGACTACGCTCCGTTAGAATCGGAATTGCACGGCATTTTGAAAGAAGCCGGCGTACCGCTGTTTGTAGCGACCAAATTGAAGCCAGGCGACAGCCCGGTGGACGCCATTTTGCAAATCACGTTCTACAAGACGGCCAATCACACAATTGCCGAATTGTCCCTCAGACAATGGGTTTCGCTGTTGCGCGATCCGAAATCGAAAGTGCAGGCTGTCACCTACACCGACAAAGTCTTCCTGGCTGCGCGCGAACCCAAAGAAGCTGTCACCAAATTGGGTCAGGATTTCGTCCATGACTTCCTGAAGGCAAATGCAACGAAGTCCATCTCCAAGTCTCAAAAGGACAGCAGGCGTGAAGCTTCGGACAACAAAAAACCAAAGAAAAGCGCCAAGAAATAAGCAAAACGCCGGGATGCACTGCACTCGCCGTGCTCTGAATAAGCAATAAGCATTGGGTGGACAGTGGCGTTCACCCAATGTTCTTTTCTACTGACTACAATAAGGCTTGATGGAGGACCACAAGGGCTGACAATGCCTGAATCTGACACCCTAATTTCCCTGGACAAAGTGTCGAAGTGCTACAAAGCACACAACATCGACGCGGTGAAAGATGTGTCGATTGACATCCGCAGGGGTGAATTCGTCGCCATCATGGGTCCGAGCGGCTGCGGCAAAAGCACGCTGCTCAATTTAATAGGCGCCATCGATCGCCCAGATGGCGGTTCGATAATGTTCGACGGTCAGACGCTTACTCAATTGGACGACGAAGCGCTGACGCGAGTGCGCGGCGAAAAAATCGGCTTTGTGTTTCAGGCTTTCAATCTGTTGCCAACATTTTCGGTTTTGGAAAACATTTTGGTGCCCATCGAGCTCAACAAGGGAAAACAATTACAATCGGCCGAAAAACGAGCGAAAGAACTCTTGCATAGAGTCGGATTGGAAAATCGATCAAACTTCTTTCCTGCCCAGTTGTCCGGCGGCGAAATGCAACGCGCCGCCATAGCGCGTGCATTGATTCATGAGCCAAAACTTCTTGTGGCAGACGAGCCGACCGGCAATCTCGATACACAGAATGGCGAGAATATATTGAATCTGATCAAAGAGTTCAATCGCGATTTCAAGCTGGCGATAATCATGGCGACGCACAGCAAAGAGGCCAGTGTCAACGCCGATCGCATATTGCAAATGCGCGATGGGACTCTACTGGCAGACGAAATTCAGACGTCGGATCAGTCAAGTAGTGGAGCATTGCATGCGCAGTCTTCATTGCAAGCGACTTCTTCGTCGAATGGGCATTCTTCATTAGACGTGCCTTCTTCCTCCAACGAGAGCAAGTGAGCATGTCGGTGCTGCGCTTGTTCTACCCGTTTGTTGTCAGAGATCTGATTTCCAGTTGGCGTCGAACAGCCATCACCATCACTGGTATCGCTCTTGGTGTTACGGTTTTTCTCGCCATTAGCCTTGCAAACGAGACGGCTTTAAGTGAATTCAAAGAAACCGTCGATCTCGTCTCCGGAAAAGCTAATTTAGAAATTCGCCCGGCCGCGGGCAACTACATAGATCAGTCAGTTTTATCGAGCCTGGCACCACTGACCAGAGAAGGGGTTGTCTACACTCCTCTTTTACAAGCACACGCGGTCGCAGTCGGAGGTGACAATCCGCTTGTTCAAATAACTGCCATCGACACACTTGCTCCATCCGAATTTGTACAAACAAAAATTGATAATTCAAATGACTCGACATCTGATAGCTCGAAAAATAAAAACTCCACCTCACTTCTGGAATTCGGCACCACCCTGATAGGCGAACACCTGGCGTCAGACCTAAACCTGCGAATAGACAGCAACTTGCCACTTTCAGTAAACGATAAGATTGTAAATTTGAAAGTGATAGGAATACTCAAGCCGAATGGGCTCGGTAAGGCGTTTAAGGGTCAAGTAGTTGTTGTCGATATCGAGACTGCACAAGATTTGCTCGAGGTTCCAGGGAAGATCACTCAGATTGAGTTAATCGTGCCGGAAAATGTTTTTTCATCGGTTCAAGAACACCTGGCAACAAATATTTCACAACCAGTGACTGTGGACACTCCGTCAGCGCGTGCGCGCACGGTGGAGAAAATGACCCGCTCTTTCCAATACAATTTAACTGCTCTAGCCTTCATTGCGCTCATCGTCGGCATGTTTCTCATCTACAACACCATGACCATATCGATCGTGCGAAGGCGAGAAGAAATCGGAATCTTGCGAACCCTGGGCGCCAACAAACTGAAAATTGCCAGTTTGTTCTTTTCTGAAGCAATCTTGTTTGGCGTCGCCGGTTCGCTTTTAGGGGTCATAAGCGGAGTCATGCTTTCCGACAGCGCCCTCACTGCCATTGCCGGCACCATCGAGCATTTCTACTTCAGTCACCCGCTTGGCTCTACAACTATCGAGCCACTCTCGTTGCTGAAAGCGTTTGCCATTGGTGTTTCACTCACCATCATCGCGTCGATTCCACCGATCATCGAAGCTACGTCTGTCGCTCCCGCCGAAGCAGCCAGAAAAGGCTCATACGAATCGCGTATAGTGGGTTCCACAACCGGCCTTCTGATCGCCGGTCTGCTCATCTACGTGTTGGGCGGTCTGGCCACACTGGCAAAACCTATCGCTGGGTTTCCCTTTTTCGGCTATGCTGCCGCATTCGCCGCCATTATCGGCACCGCGCTGGTGATTCCGTTTGCGCTCAATTTGGCGTTTTCGTCGCTGAACCAAAATAGTGCCATCAAGTCTCTCTTTGGGGTTGAAGGAACTATTTCGCTGCGTGCACTTGCCGGCGCGCCGGGAAGAACAGCTGTCGCAGTTGCCAGTCTGATGGTTGGCATATCTATGATGATAAGCCTTGCTATTATGATCGCAAGCTTCCGCAGTACGGTGGTGGCATGGGTAGAGCAAACACTCAAAGCCGATCTCTACATCCAATCGCAGTCGCGCGCAGACGGAAATCGTGAGGCAAAAATCGATGCCAGAGCGGCGGAAATTATCAGAACCATCCCCGGCGTTGCTGCTGTCGATGGTTTTGTCGAGCACCGCACTGCAGTCAACGGAGATCCGGTTATTGTAGGCGCCGGAGAATTCGATGTCCTTAAGAAGTACGGTCGCCTCAGACTTATCAACGGAGAAAAGGGAAACGCTCTGATTGAAAGTATGGGACCGAGCGACTGCGTAATATCAGAAACATTCTCTGTCAGACGCGGTATCAATACCGGTGACACAATCGAGATACCGACGCAAAATGGCATGCTACCACTGAAGGTGGCAGGGGTTTACTATGACTATTCGAGTGATCTCGGCTATATCGTCATCGACAGAAAACAATATTTGCAGAACTTCGGCGACACAAAACTGACCAGTATTGCAGTATTTCTGGCACCTGATGCCGATCCTGAATCAGTGAGAAAAGACTCACTGGCAAAATTGAAAGGAACCTCACTCGTCCTCATTCGCAACAACCGTGAATTGAGGACGGAAGCAATGCGCGTGTTCGATCGCACATTCTCGGTAACCTACGCACTGCACACAATCGCTATCGCTGTGGCACTGCTTTCAGTAATGAATGCCCTGCTTGCGCTGACACATGAGTCAAGGCATGAATTTGCAATTCTTCGTTATCTCGGTGCGACAGGTTCTCAGCTTAGAAAGATAGTGTTGACACAGGCTGTAGTTCTGGGTGCCTGCGGCAGTATCGCCGGCATCGGCGTAGGGTATGTGCTCTCTCTTCTTTTGGTTAACGTGATCAACAGGCAGTCTTTCGGATGGACAATTCAAATGTTGATACCCTGGGATTTCATCTTACAATCATCTGGATTAGTAATACTAGCGGCGCTGGCTGCAGGAATTCTTCCGGCCAATGAAGCAGGCAGGACAAAAGCGGCGGAGTTTGTGCGAAGTGAGTAGATTCAAGAAACTGGGACACCGGGTGGGGGAGATGGTGACAAGACAGTTTGTGACAAGGCAGATGGCGACAAAGCAGAAGGCGATGCTCAACATTCACGTCATGGTGCTTGCGGCGCTGGCGTTCTCCACCCTCGTGCTTCCTTTTGTATATGTCGTTCTACCCGCCGCCTGCGCAGAGCAAGCGGACACCTACTACAGGAAAGCGCTGCCAGGCTATAAATTCGTCTTTCCGCGCGATCACGCATCGCATGAAGCATTTAAGACAGAATGGTGGTATTACACAGGTCACCTGAAAAGTGATGATGGGAAAAAATATGGCTACGAACTGACTTTCTTCAGAAGCGGCGTATCGCCATCGAAAAACGGTCAACCTAGAACCAAAGAACACTCGAATGTTTATTTGGCACACTTTGCAGTAAGCGACATAAGCAAAAAGAAGTTTCTCTTCTACGAAAAGCTCACGCGCAGCGGATTGTCACTTGGTGCCGCCAGCAGCTCTGTACTGCATATCTACAACGACGGTTGGAGAGTCGACGAAGCCGGCGATTCAATGATGCTCACAGCCGACGCGGAAAAGGCCGGCATCAAATTGCTCCTCAGTTCGAAAAAACCACCAGTCATTCACGGCAAAGACGGTGTCAGTCAAAAGGCAGACTGTGTCGGATGCGCATCTCATTACTATTCATTGACGCGACTGGACACGAAAGGATTGTTATTCATTGACGGTAAGGAGAAAAGAGTGACAGGCTCATCATGGATGGATCATGAATTCGGCTCGAATCAGTTGACCGAAGAGCAAACGGGATGGGATTGGTACAGCTTGCAATTGAGCGACAATTCGGAATTGATGTTATACATGATGCGCAAGCGCGACGGCAGCATCGACAAAAACTCAAGCGGCACCATAATCGGTGCTGATGGAAGAGCAGAACATCTGTCCCTTTCTCAATACAAGGTTCGACCGAAATCGAAATGGTTGAGCCCGCTCAGCAAGGGGAATTACCCGATGAATTGGGAAATCGAAATTCCTGAAAAACAGATAAAACTCCAGGTAAATGCCGATTTCAACCACCAGGAACTGGTGACCAAGCGATCCACGGATGTAACATACTGGGAAGGCGCAGCTTCAATAACCGGTACAAAAATGGGAAAACCAATTACCGGCGAAGGTTATGTTGAAATGACGGGCTATTCTGAGACCTTCCGCAAAAAAATCTAGCTGGAGACACCGGCTTCCAGCCGGCAATCGCCTGGAGCACCGGCTTCCAACCGGCACCTGTGTAGCTGCAAGGTTCTGACGTTTCTGCTAGATTGACAGATAGCCCTTATTCGTTGCGAGACCTGAGCCAGTAATCACTTGAACAAACCGTCCGTAATCACTATTCAGCCCGACTTTCTCTGGCAAATCACCCTGCGATTCCCGCCGATTATCGGAGTGCCGACCAATTGTTGGTTGTGGAACGGTGGTGACGGACTTACACTAATTGACTGTGGCTGCCCAAACCACGGCGAAGAGATCGTAAGAATCAGCAAAGAATTTGGCGAGATAAAACGCGTCGTAATCACCCATGCACATCCCGATCATGCCGGTGCTGCGGCTGCAATTTCGCGCGCATTGAACATTCCGGTTTATGCGCACGAGAGTGAAATTGATTTTCTCAGGGGAAAGAAAACTATTCATGATGAGAAGGGCTCACTGATTTGCAAGTGCGTGATGTGGCTGGCTCATAACGCAGGCTTTTCTGTTCCCAAAGTCGAAAATGTTTCGGCGCTCGCAGACAACCAGGAAATCGAGGGATTGAACATCCTTCATACTCCGGGTCACACTCCCGGCAGCATCAGCCTATTTGCACCATCTGCACGAACCTTATTTTGCGGCGACAATCTCGACAACTTGAGCGGCAAACCAGCGCTTGGACAATTGTGGTGCACACTTGATGGAAGCACCCGCAACTCCAGCCTGGGACACTATGACAAAGTGGATGCAAACAGGTTGCTCGCCGGGCATGGAAGACCCTATGAATCAGGCAGTCTAAGAAGTGAATTGCAAAGGTTAATCTCCCGCAAATGAAAAGTGAGATAATTGGGCAATGAAATTGAAAAAACTTACGCTCACAACAATATGCTTCGCGCTAATAGGCATCCTTGCAGGCGTATTCATGGTTAAAGATGGGACGAACCGACGCCTCGCGAATGTAAACGAGGAAATCGGTCGTTATTCGGTGGTTGAACGCCGAATTACCGACAGCACCTGTCCAAAATGCAATGGGAAGATGGAGAATGGCTTTGTCGTCGACAAAAGTAGCGGTGCGCGCGAAATTACTTCGTGGGTGCAGGGGACACCAAAGGCTGATGACAAAGGTGTAAACACGGAACCGAGTTCGCCGATAGTGACAATGCGTTGCAAAGCTTGCGGTTTTTTAGAGTCGTATGCCAAGTAGTGCTCCTTGTATTAAACTCGATCGTTTTGTTGATTCCAAAGCAAAGCCCAACCAGCGAAAGTTACGTTTGTTGGCACTGGGAAAATTATGGGTGCACATCGAGCTTTTCCATCCGTATCTTGCATACAAAGATATAGATTGGGACGACGCATTCGTAAAGACGATTCCAAAGATTGATTCTGTAAAATCGGCAGCGGATTATCGGGAGGCTGTCTCAGACATGCTTTCCGCGCTCGATGATTTTCAAACCTATGCATACAATGAAGCGGTACGCGACACGGATATTGCTGAAGATGAAGAGTCCGAGCCGGAGGCTAAGCCGCCGAAAGTGACAGGGCGGTTTCGAAAGACAAATGATGGAATTGCACTATTCGATCTGCGCGCACTCGAAAATGAAGATTGCGCAGAGCTGAAGAAATTCATCGCCACCAAACTAGACGAACTCGAAGCACCGGAAGCAATTGTTTTTGATATACGGACACACATTTATAGCTGCTTTGACATCGATAGATTATTTGATGCCGAATTGGCTATGCACCTGACGAAAAAGCCTTTGATCATGCCTTCCTTTCGGCATCGATATCACTTTGGAAGCTTTCCAGTCGAAGGCACTAATCCAAGAGAATACGGATCTGGTTTTATTGTTCGCGGCGCGCACAAGCTTGAAGGTGGTTCCCGCTCATTCAAATGTCCAATTATTTTTCTAGTCAATTTTCTCGCAAACACGCCGATGCTGGCAGTAGCACTGCAGACACAGGAGAAGGGATACGTCGTGACGTCGGATCGGTTTTCTTCCGGCTATTACGGACAATCATGTCTGTATGTCGACATGCCTGACGACCTCATAGCCGTGTCGCGTCTTTCAGAATTGATCAGCGACAACGGCAGCGTAGATTTTGGTCCTGATGTCATCCTGGATTTGAAAAACGGAATGTCGAAACGTGCGGTCGATAAAACATTAGAATTGATAAGAACGAAAAGCCTGAAAAAAGTCAGACGTTCGAAACCCACAACAGGTGTGAATCCACCGAATCGATACAGCGACAAAGAATTTCCTTCGCGTGAATTTCGACTGCTGGCTGCATTTCGAATTTGGGCGATAATTGCTTACCTTTTCCCATATAAAGACCTGATGGACAGAGATTGGGATTTGGTACTGGAAGAAATAATCGATGAGTTTGAAGCAGCTTCGGACTCGGTTGAGTACTATTTAGCTATCGCAAAAATGATCGGACATTTGGACGACTCTCACGCCAATGTTGTTTGCGACGCGCGCTATGAGTATTTTGGAGAAACGGCACCCCCCGTGCGGTGTCGAATCATCGAAGGAAAGCCTGTAATAACCTTCATTGCAAATGAAAAGGCCGCCACCAAAGCGGGAATTAAGATAGGCGACATTGTTGTTTCTATCGACGGACAGAAAGCTGAGGAGCGCATGAAGATGATGACCCCTTACTTTGCAGCTTCTACTCCCCAAGCTCGAAACAATCAGTTGGCGTGGAATTTTCTGAATGGACCTGACAAATCGACGGCAACATTGGAAATTGAAGAAGCCTCAGGAAGTCTGAAGTCAGTAAAGGTCAAACGATCATTTAAGTGCCTGGGTGTAGTCGATTCTCCAACCAAGAGAGGTACCGATGCGGTAAGAATCTTGCGAGGTAATTTTGGCTATGCAGACTTGACTCGTTTGGATTTTAAACTCGTCGACGATATGTTTGAACAATTAAAAGAAACGCGTGCAATCATTTTTGACATGCGCGGGTATCCACTCAACAGTGGAGGATTCATTGCAGCCAGGCTGACTGAACATGACCAGGTTCCCGCCGCAGTAAATAGTATTCCATTGGTTGTAAAACCACACGTACAAGATGATTTCTACGGCCACGACCCTTCCTATTTGTCGGCAACATCCTCTGTTCAAAAAAGCTCGAAGTGGACATACAAAAGCAAAACAGTCCTGTTGATAGATGAGAGAGCTATTAGTCAAGCCGAGCAAGTAGGCATGTTTCTCAAGGCAGCAAATGGCACGACATTCATCGGATCACCAACAAACGGCGCCAATGGCACCGTCACTGAATTTTCTGTCCCTGGAGATATCATCATTTCAATTACGGGTGAGAAATATTTTTTCCCTGACGGCACGCAGCTTCAACGCGTCGGTCTGCAACCGGATGTTTTTGTACAACCGACAATCGCCGGTATAAGATCCGGTCGCGATGAAGTTTTGGAAAGAGCAATCGAGTGGCTGAATGAGCATACCTAAAGAACATGGCTAAGCAGTTGAGTGTTCGCGTCCCATAAGCATCTGGTAGTTCTATAACTCCATAACAAAACAAGCCTAGTCTGTGTACATTGGCTAATTTCGATTAAAAAAGGCACTTTTCATGAGTGCCGCAACTCGCTTCTTGACCTCTTCAGAAAAATTTCAGACACCTCGTTTACGATGCATGCCAGTCATTCGTACACTGCTCTGAGGTAGGTTTTGCCACAAATAAGTCATTGAATTCCCCCCTTGCGCCTAGAGATGACATGATCAACACTGAAAATTTGAACTTGAGTGACGACAGTATGTCTAAACCGGTTCAAATCTACAAAGAACTCCGTCGACAGATTGTCCACGAAGAACTCAAACCAGGCTCGCGACTACCGTCCGTACCTAAGCTTTGCCAGCAGTTGAATGTCTCTAAAGCGACCATCAACAGGGCAGTAGAACTGCTCCTCTGTGATGGATATGTGCAGACTTTCGTAGGTTCCGGCGCATTTGTTTGTGGTGGTATTCAGAGAAAAGACATTATAAAAGGTGTTCTTATCTCCGACCGACAAGAATCGATTCCAATTCCGTTTTCCATTCATGGCGATCGACTCGCCCAGATCGATGATATGTCTCCAGGTGACAAATCAACTGCGTCAGAAGCAATCTTGCAGTCAAAACAAGTTTCGTGGAACTACTGGAGACGTGCATGCACACAAGCAGTCGAGGAACTTGCTTCGGGCGGAAGCGAATTCATGAAGCTGCAGGAAAATTCCTTGAGGCACGAGATCGCTGTCAGGTTGAGTGAAACACGCGGGGTTGTCTGCCGCCCAAAACAAGTGATTCCCTTACCATCACGTGAATCTGCCCTTAATCTCATCATTCGTATGCATGTCAATGAAGGCGATCTTGTCGCATTTCAAGATCCCGTAATGTTTTCAATGCGCAGTGCTCTGCTAAATCAAGGAGCTGAGATTTTCGAGTTGCCCGCCACTCTCAGCGAAGAGAAATTGTGTGCAATACCAGCTGCTGTCTGGCAAAAAATGAGAATGATGTATTTGACGCCATCATGCGCGTTTCCAACTGGGGAAACCATGCCCCTGAAGACGCGAACAGATCTCCTCAGTCTGGCCGTCGAGCACGAAAAACTTCTCATCGAAGATGACTTCTTTGTTGAATATTCTGCCAGCGGACTTTCCACCCGTCCGCTCCAGGCAATAGCATCAGCGTGCGGAGCCTCAGCAATTTATGTAAGCAGTCTGGAGCCAATTTTTGCAGATCTGTGTCAGGCAGCATTTTTGGTCGTGCCGCTTGAGCTATCCGGAGTTTATCGCAAAACTGCCAATCAACTCGGCATGCGCCTATCAGCAACTGACACAATTGTCTTGAATCATCTTTTTAGCAGCGGTGACTTTGAAAGAATGACGATTCGTACCAGAGCCGATGCTGTGGGCCGGCAGAAAGCAATGGTCAAATTCATCGAAAAAATGCTTCCTTTTGCCAAAATAGTGTCATCAGGAATGTTGGGAATTAGCATGAACGTGACCGTAGATACTTCACCTGAAGCAGAAACGCTAGCTACTTTGTGCCATGCATTGAATCTTCGTTCGGAGGAGACCCATCCTGGCAGCTACTCTGAAAAATACGGATACCGCAAAACATTCCGAGTTCACTACTCCTGTGTTGATACCAAAAAGCTGGAAGTTGTCGCCGAGCAAGATACAAATACTGTCGTGGAACCACTGCATGTGCAAAAAACGCCGGAGCAAATTTTCATCCATTCGCAGGCGCCCAATGCCTTTGCCCTGTAATGCAGGTTAAATAATCTCCGAGAGATGGATTCGAACCACCGTTCCAACGTTCAAAGCGTCGTGTCCTGCCGTTAGACGACCTCGGAATATGTGCCCGACGGTGGACTCGAACCACCAACCTCTTGTTTCTAAGACAAGCGTCTCTGCCAATTGGACTACCCGGGCATTTGGTGGGAGCGGCTGGACTTGCACCAGCGAAACCTTGCGGTGACTGCTTTACAGGCAGGTGGCTTTGCTTCTCACCCACACTCCCAAGAGTCTCCTCCAGAGAGGGCGCAGGCAATGCGCCCCGACGGAAAAGATTGGTCTGAGCGGGACGTGCTGCCCGTCCGGCCTCCTGCTTCCAAGGCAGGCGCTCTACTGTTGAGCTACGCCCAGATATGGGGGATGGGATGGGAATCGAACCCATGTTCTTGGTCTCACAAACCAATGTCCTAGCCGCTGGACGACCTATCCCATGGCGATGCTGGGGGGAATTGAACCCCCGACTTCTGCGCTGACAACGCAGCACTCTGGCCACTGAGTTACAGCACCATGTGCTTGCTTCTGCAAATGCAGAAGCAAACTCCGAGGTTAGTGCAACGGCAGAAAACGCTACGAAAGTCGCCGCTGCCACATAGAACAGCGCGTCGAACGCGAATAGGCACGTTGCAAATGAGGCAAACGCTGCAATACCTGCGATGTTCGCAGCAATTGCACGAATACTTGCCTTCGAAAAACTAGTTGAAAAGTCGATGGTGAAGATAAAGATAGTCATGATCGTGTAACACTCCGAGATTCGCTTCCAGCACAAGATGCAGCCCCTGCGGCTGCTTTCTATCTTGATGCTGTGGGAGTGTGCGAAACACGTCGATCACCTTTGGTTATCTTTACTCTTCATGCACAGATCTAATATAGATCTCTACTGACGAATCAGGCGGCAAACGCCGCCGGTCTTTCCAGTCTATACACCGCCCTTCGATTTTGTCAACGGGGAATTTCCTCACCGCTGTCTCATCGACCGGCTGAATATCCAGATCTTATGACGCCAATACACCTACGACCTGAGATTCAAATTCAGGCCTACAAGCTAATTGAATCTTCTTGTTTTGAAATGTTCCCTAATAGACGGCTCTGGCGGAAATTTTTTTCAACGCCTGGTCGAAGTCTTCAATCAGGTCGTCAGTCGCTTCTATGCCGGTTGAAAAACGAACGAGAGCATCGGAGATGCCGATTTTCTTTCGGTCTTCTTTCGACAATCCCAGGTGCGAAGTCGTAGCCGGACGTGTAATTAGACTCTCCACGCCGCCCAGGCTGGGAGCACAAATGGGCAGATGCAATTCTTTGAGAAACTGATCGGCAATTTCAGCATCATGCTCTTTCAACTCAAAACTGAGCATGCCACCAAATCCATCAAACCATTTTGCGGCTCTGGCATGCCCTGGATTACTTTTCAAACCGGGATAATTGACACCGCCAACAGCCGGATGTTTCTCCAGAAAAGTAGCAATTTTCAAAGCACTTTCGTTCTGGTGTCTCACTCTCAGTGCGAGTGTCTTCATACCTCTATGCAAGAGAAATGCCGCATGAGGATCCAGAGTGCCACCAAGATGATTCAATTTTCTGGTGACGTTTTTCACCAACACAGCATTACCGATACATGCACCGCCGACAATATCAGAATGTCCGTTTAAATACTTCGTGCAACTGTGCAGTGAAAGATCAAAACCCATTTCCGCCGGCCGAAAATTGATCGGACTGGCAAATGTATTATCGATCAAAGAAACAATCCCGTGACCTCGCGCAAAATCCACTACAGCAGCCAACTCCGGAACGCGCATAAGTGGGTTGGCGATTGTTTCTACATAAACTGCTTTTGTACTTTTGCGAATCTTACTTTCCCACGAAGCAGGATCGCTTGCATCGATAAAATCGTATTCAATTCCAAGTGCAGGAAGATCTTTGGTGACAAAATCGTGAGTGCCACCATAAAGACAATCCTGAAGAAGAATATGATCGCCTTTGGCGAGAAGACTGAGAAGAGTTGTGGATATCGCAGCCATTCCACTGGCAGCAACCATCGCAGCTTCAGCGCCCTCGATTGCGGCCAACTTCGCATGCAGAACAGTGTGATTGGGCGTATTGTTGAGTCGAATGTATCGAATATCGTGGTAATCGTCTTCTCCACCATACTCATATGTCGCAGACTGAAATATAGGCAGGGTGACGGCACCATGAACTCGTGGACGCAATTCACCTGCATGAATCAGCTTTGTTTCGACACGCTTTGAGCTGCTCACGAAATATACCTCACCATGTTTTTCTGCTATTTGCCTTTCTTGATTTTGCCGCTCACATATGGGCGAACAACCGGAGCACCGGCCTTAGCACCCCTGCTGGCATCGATTGTTTTTCTCTCGATTTCCAGCAAATCATATTCTTGTCTCAAGCGCCCAAACATTCCTGCAATGTCCCTTTCACGCCTGTCTCTCTCGGCCGATTTCACGACCAGTGAATCAGCTGCACCTTGCGCGCCTTCCAGCTCTCTCAACTTGGTTTCTTCCTGCCTGAGCTGCCCTTCAGCACGCATTGCACGCATTTGATCGCTCCTGAGCTGACCGGCAATGCTGTTGGCTTCCGCGACACTGCCACTCATTGGCGGGCACAATTTCGGCGGTGGAATATTATTGAGGTGATATGCAGTACAGTGCATCTCGTACTTCTTGTGCAATTGGTCAAACGCTGACCGCGCCGCGTGACACTCTCCGATTTGAGAACGGAACAAATTGTAATGCTTGTTGTAGTCGGCAGCGTGTATCTTGAACTGCTCAACGTCAATGTTAAATTGTTTCATCGCTTGTTGAAGTTGCGGACCTTTCAATCTCACCAGCGGAATATTGGGCATGGGTAGAGTTTGCAACGTCGAAGCGCGCCCTGTCAGTTTTTCTTCCTTCGACTTATCCGCTTCCGGTTTGGCATCAGATGTGATTTCACCGGCAGGTTTGGTATCTGCTCCAACTTTGGTATCAACACCAGTATTGCTGTCTCCGGTTTTGCTATCAGCGGTTTTGCTATCAGCGGTTTTGTTATCACCGGTTGCAGCCGGTGTGGTTGCATCACTTGCGGTTTTACCCTCACCTGCGGTTTTACTCTCACTTGTCGCTTTGTTTTCCTGTGCAGATTTGTTTTCAACTGCGGCCTTGTTCTCCACAGACGTCGACTGAGCCAAGAGATTTTTTTGATCTGAAAGTCGATTCGCTGCAGCTTGCAATTTCAGTGCTTCGCTTTTTAGTTTTTCCGCTTCCACAATTTGGGCGCACAGTCTCTGACTCAAGTCGCGACCTTTGAGAATGAATGCATCTGCTTCGCTCTTAATTTCTCGCGCGGTTTCTAGGCGCCCGGGCTGCGACACACTACAAGGCTCGCGGTCAGGTGCCGCGCTATATGCAGCGGCGGTCACAGCCAGAGCGATTGGGGGCGCAAGAAATATAGACAAAGCGACAGCCATCCTTTTCATGGTCACGTTCTCCATTAGCGCAACTGTTGTTTAGTGAATTGAACCATGTTGGCGAGCGTTTTTGCACTGTTTTAGGCGCAAGGTTACCATTTGCCAAAATGATGATACGCACGTGGATCTCTGCGGACGACCGGTGTGACGACCGACTGCGAGGATTTCAAAGTCGCCCTGGGCGGGAGTCCGACACCCATACCTTTGAGCGCCTCTCGAATTGGATTCGAGGTCGAAAGGTGAAGGTCAGAAAGCAATCCCTGTCGCGCCTTAAGCTCGAGCGGCTTGTCTTCGCCCGGCACATCGTCCCTTTCCGGCGAGCCGTAAAACCGAACATAAAGATTGGTCCCTAAAGCCCGCAACTTGGCGTTTCCCGGCTTATTGGATGGATCGGCAAGCAATAGTTTTAGATTATTCGCCGATTTCTGAATTTCCACCGAACGCCTTGCCGCCTCGTACCGCGCCAGGGCAGCTTCACGCATAGCATCGTTGCGGTGCCAGCTGTTTTGAACGTAGGTGCGATTACTGACTTCCTCATCCGGCCGGTAATACCAGCGCCTGTATCGATTGGGATTAGTCTCGACCGGCAGATTGAGCCTCTGGGCAGCGCGTGCCATGCGGTCATTGGCAAGCCTGTTTGCTTCAGAGCGAATGCGACCCTTAAGGTCGGCTGATTGCATGTTTAGAAGCCTGAGAGCCTGTTGAACGATCATCGGATCTTCGGCGACATGCTTGCGCTTCTCGCGATCCGACGCCAGCTCAAGCACTGCCTGCTTGGCCAGGCGTCCTTCTTTGCTGAAGGGATTGAGACGAAAGCAATACTCGAATTCAGCCTTGGCGGCTTCGTACTCGCGGAGCTGCTCGAGCGTGCGCGCCAGATAGAAGTGCGGCTTCCAGTTCATCGGGTCCTTAGCGCAAGCCTCTTCGAAAAACATGGCTGCGGTATGGAAGCGCTTGTAATAGTACTGCTCGATGCCGTCCTCAAGCGGGCCAGCTGCCGCACGCGACACAGACAACCCCGCAGCACCGCAGAAGAGAAAGATCATGAAAATGACTCGAACAGCCGATAACTGTTTGTTGACCATGCTGGACCGCAGGCGCCCGACCTATTAAAGACTCAGAATAACCCATATTATCCCAGAAAAGCATGTTCACTTGACATCTTAATGTTTTGGGAGCAGATAGGGCTTGAAGAGAATGTAAAACGGTAAATTCGGACAAAAACAGATAATAATGATGGTTGTCCCCGGCTGGTTGCGGAATTCAGGTTTTTAGATGTTCAGTGGAGTCCCACCTGTCCACTTAATGTGGTCGAGCATGTTCGACCCGAAGCGCCCAAAGATTGAAAAGGCGATTGACTGGAAGCGCCTCGGACGTCTTTTTCTGCCGTATTGGAAGCAGGAGTTGGTGGTACTCGCCTGCATCATTGGCGTTTCAGTGCTCGGGCTTTTGCCGCCCGTCTTGACGATGAACCTGATAGACAAAGCAATTCCTTCAGGAAACTTTCAGTCAGTACTGATCATCGTGGGCGCCATGGCGCTGGCAGCGATTGGATCGTCGGTAATCAGTGCACTGCAGGGATACATGAATTCGCTTGTCGGCGAGAGCATCATGCGCGACCTTCGCATTCAACTGATGACACACATGCACAAGATGCCCTTGGATTTTTTCACGAGCACAAAGACAGGCGAGGTCATCAATCGTGTCACAAATGACGTCGACAGCATCGACGGCGTAGTGTCGGGAACGCTCGTGATGATATTGATGAATTTTGCCGTGATCGTCACCACGCTTGTCACAATTTTCTTGCTCGACTGGCGTCTGTCTTTGATGGCACTGGCGGTGCTGCCGCTGATGGTGGCACCACTCTGGCCTGTGGGAAGAAAAATGTACGAGATTCGCAAAGCGACGCGGGAAAAACGCGACGAGATGCAATCAATCGGGCAGGAGACTTTATCGGTCTCGGGAATCGTCCTACTAAAATCATTCAATCGCGAAGCATTCGAACGCGATCGATACCATCGCCTGGGCAGTGACCTGATGAAATACGAGATAAAGCTGGCCATGGTAGGACGCTGGTTTATGGCACTAATTAGTGCGATGGTTATACTTGGCCCGGCTTGCATTTGGCTGTACGGCGGCTGGTTGTGCATTCACTCCGGCGTTACGGTAGGACTGGTCGTCACTTTCGTGTCGCTTTTGGGGCGGCTCTATACCCCTGTGGCCTCACTTGCCGGAGTGCAAATTCAGGTAATGACGGCGCTGGCTGTTTTCGAAAGGATTTTCGATTATCTCGATCTGGAAGAAGAAAAGGACAAACCAGATCTGCCGAAGTTAAAAGCTTCAGCAGGCGAAATCAATTTTGACCATGTCAACTTTTCTTATCCAAATGGCAGGCAGGCAATAGTCGATGTCACCTTCCGCGTCAAGCCCGGTCAAATGGCTGCACTTGTCGGTCCGTCCGGTGCAGGCAAAACAACAATCAGTATGCTTTTGCCTCGCTTCTACGTTCAGCAAGAAGGAGAAATCTCAATTGATGGACAGGATGTGCGCGAAGTCGGTCTTGCCTCTCTCAGAGAAAATATTGGAATCGTCACTCAAGAGACATATCTCTTCCACGATACGGTGTTCAACAATCTCGTGTATGCTCGACCGAATGCTGCCAAAGATGATGTGGTGGCAGCGTGCAAGGCTGCACACATCCACGAATTCATAGAAAGTCTCGAAAACAAATATGACACCACAGTCGGTGAGCGTGGGCACAAGTTGAGTGGTGGCGAAAGGCAGCGACTGGCAATCGCACGCGTGTTGCTGAAAAATCCTCAGATTCTCATTTTGGATGAAGCCACATCTTCTCTTGACTCGGAAAACGAAGCCTTGATTCAAGCTGCTCTGAAGCCTCTCATCAAGGGGCGCACCAGCTTGGTTATCGCGCACAGACTGTCTACTATTGTTCAGGCAGATTTGATTCTGGTGGTTGAAAACGGGCGAATAGTGGAAACCGGCACTCATGAAGAATTGATTCAACTGGATGGACTCTACAACAGACTGTATAAAACTCAATTCCGAGAAACTGCCGCAGTCTGAAGCGGGTTCACGCAGTGTTCATTGAAAAGCTGTATTAACATATAAGATGCCAACCAGTCGGCATCGTGATTCGGAGGTGTGTGATGAAAGTCGCAATAACGGGCTCCACGGGGCTTGTAGGTAAGAAGATTGCCTCTGGGCTGAAATCCGATGGACACCAAGTAGTCAAGCTGGTGCGCGGAAAACCCCAGGACACAGACGAATTTTCCTGGGACCCTAATTCCGACAAAATCGATGCGAGAGCCTTCGATGGAGTGGACGCAGTCATTCACCTGGCCGGTGAGAACATCGCGACAAAACGCTGGACTTCAGAACAGAAGCAGAAGATCAAGGAGAGTCGCATAAAAGGAACAAAATTGATTGCAGATACACTGGCCAATCTCGACAACCCGCCACGAACACTAGTGAGCACATCGGCAATCGGATTTTATGGAGACCGGGGCGACGAGATACTGACGGAAGACAGCGCATCCGGTGCAGGATTTTTAGCCGGCGTCTGCCGCGACTGGGAAGATGCCACAAGAACAGCAGAGAGCAAAGGTATTCGTGTTATACACGCCCGTTTGGGTGTGGTTCTGAGCCGCGAAGGAGGTGCGCTCAAGATGATGCTGCCGCCATTTCTGATGGGAGCCGGAGGGCCTCTGGGTGATGGAAAGCAGTATATGAGTTGGATCGATCTCGACGACACGGCGAAGGCATTTATCTATCTGGCCACCGGAGATGGTGTCGAAGGGCCGGTCAACGTAGTGGCACCAAATCCGGAGACAAATGCTCAATTCACAAAGACTCTTGCAAAAGTGATCCACCGACCTGCATTTTTCCCGGTGCCGACAGTTGGTGTCAGAGTGCTATTCGGTGAAATGGGAGAAGAGTTGCTTTTGTCGAGCAACAGAGTTAGCTCATCCAAACTGATCGCAGCAGGCTTCCAATTCACATATCCTGAATTAGAGTCAGCTCTGAAGCATGAATTGAACTGAATGGAAACTCGGCATACGGACTTTCTTCCCGGTCACAGCGATCACCTTGCAGTGCTTTTCCGCGCAGTTGAGTGTGCGCGCAATGGAATTGTAGTTACAGATCCCACTCGCACAGACAATCCAATAATTTATGCGAACCCGGCATTCTCTCAACTGACGGGATATGACAACGAACAAATCATCGGGCGCAATTGCAGATTTTTACAGCGCGACGACAGAGAGCAAGTCGCCGTGAAAGAGATACGCGAAGCGATCAGCAAAGAGATGCCCATCACCACGATATTGAGAAACTATAAAAAAAACGGAACTCTTTTCTGGAATGAGCTGACTATTTCTCCAGTGAAAGACGAGCAAGGCCGTGTCATCAATTTCGTAGGTATTCAAAATGACGTGACCGCGCGGATTGATTCTGAGAGACGCGTGCAAGAGTTTTATTCTGTCATCTCGCACGAATTACGCACGCCGCTGACATCAATACACGGCGCCTTGACGGCAATCGAAGACGGCTCAGCCGGACGCGTAAACGCTCAAGTCATGCGGCTCATTCGCATTGCCGTAAATAACTCGACAAGATTGATGCGCTTGATAAACGACATTCTCGATTGGAAAACACTGGAAGCAGGCAAATTCAAATTGAACCTGTCGACATTTGATCCACAGCAAGCCGTAGCAGCTGTGATCAGTGAATTGTTGCCGATGGCGGAAGCGAAGAGTGTCTCTCTCGTTCCGGAAATTATGCCGCACCACAGCGTGCATGCTGACCAGGATCGGATTATTCAAGTATTGAACAATTTGACGGCTAACGCTATAAAATTTTCGCCTCCAAACAACCGCGTCACTATCAGACTGGAAGCACCGGCAAAAGACACAATACGATTCTCCGTGACGGACAGAGGTCCAGGTATTCCCAATGAACACATGGACAAACTGTTCGTGCGCTTCCAGCAATTGGATTCATCCGACACCAGAAAAAAAGGTGGCTCCGGTCTTGGTCTAGCCATCTCTAAAGCGATTGTGGAACTTCACGGAGGCAACATCGGTGTTTCAAGCGTGGTTGGAGAAGGCTCGTGTTTCTGGTTTGAAATATTCGGCTAGGTGGCCGATTATGTAATACGCATCAAATAGCCGCGATTTCGAACATTCTCAATGAAAGATTCTGCTTCTGTTCCGGGAGCGTCAATGGCACGCCTGAGCAATTTAATGTGCGTTCGCACCGTGTCTGGCGACGCGCTGGCATCGTCCATCCACACCCGTTCCAGAATAGCTTCAGCACTGAAGACTTGGTTCGGATGGCGCATGAAAAACTCAAGCATGCTGTAGACCTTCGGGCGCAATTTGAGAACCTTACCCCCTTTTGAAACGCTGCAGCTTACTGGATCCAATTCAAGATCGCCTGCCCGAAGAATTGTTTGTGCCATAGACTCGGGTCTTCGCAAAAGTGCTCGAACTCTTGCAAGAAGTTCTCGAGAATGAAATGGTTTTGTTAAATAATCGTCCGCACCAAGATCGAGCGCTTTTTCTTTGTCATCTATCGTGGTTTTTGCAGTCAGCATGAGCACTGGCGTTTTGCCACCACTTTCGCGAAATCCCTTTAGAACATCTACACCGCTTACATCCGGCATCATCCAATCAAGAATTATCAGGTCGTATTTATACACGCGCAACATCGGCAAAGCGTCTTTGCCGCCGCTCAGCGCCTGCACCGAATGCCCTTTGTTGGAAAGGGTAAATCTGAGCACTTCAGTGAGATCCGCATCGTCTTCAATAAGCAGAATTTTTGCCATGCTTTATTCTACCCTGATGCGCCAGGCGTCAGCAAACGCAAGAGACTGTTATCTGAGTATATTCCTATATCTAAGAATCCACCAAGCGTTCACACCTTGTTCACACAACCACCATAAGTTGAAGTTGGAGACCATTAACCTGTTGCTGATGCAACAGGTGGAGGCACTTACGACTTCATGAATATACGGGAATTTCAATTGAAGCGACGCACTCACGCAGTGATTATCGGCGCCGGTTTATCCGGACTTGCCTGCGCATACCATCTCAAGAAAGCCGGTATCGATTTCACGATTTTGGAGTCAGCGGACGACGTTGGCGGAAGAGTGCGCTCGGATATTGTGGATGGGTATATTCTCGATCGCGGATTTCAGGTTTTGCTCACGGCTTATCCCGATGCGAGGGAATTGCTGGATTACGAGAGACTGCAGCTGAAATCGTTCATTCCAGGCGCTCAAATTCGTCTCGACGGAGAGTTTCACATAGTTGCCGATCCGTGGCGCAGACCATCTGATTGCCTTAAATCTGTTTTCAATCCGATCGGAACACTCAAAGACAAGTTTTTAATCAGCAAACTGCGAAAGAGGGTGACTGGCGGTTCCTTGAATTCATTGTATGAGAGAAAGGAGCAGTCCACCGCTGAATTTTTGAGACAATTTGGTTTTTCAAAAAGTATGATCGATAGGTTTTTCCGCCCGTTTTTCGGAGGGGTGTTTTTCGATAGATCTCTTACTACTTCAAGCAAAATGTTCGAGTTTACTTTTCGCATGTTCTCCACCGGTGACACCACACTTCCGGCAGCTGGAATGGGCGCGATCTCTAATCAACTTGCTGAGAAAGTCGGCAAGTCGCAAATTCAGTTCAACTGCCGCGTTGCAAGCGTACAAGAAAACTCAGTGATCCTCGAAAGTGGTGCGCTAATTCAGACTGACGCAATTGTGGTAGCAACTGAAGGTCCTGAAGCATCGAGATTATTAAACAGACCGATGGTGCAGAAAATGCGCTCGACGCGCTGTCTCTACTTCGCGGCAGATAAAGCACCGATGTCGGCTCCAATCTTAGTGTTAAATGGAGAAGATTCAGAACTGATCAACAATTTGTGTATACCGAGCAATGTAAACGCATCTTATGCGCCGCCCGGGAAATGCTTGATCAGTGTAAGCGTTATCGGGCGCGAAGACCTGCCGGACAATGGCATGAGAGAAGCGGTGCTGGATCAACTTCGAACCTGGTACGGCAGAGAAGTTTCAAACTGGAGACATCTGCGGACCTACAACATCGAAAGAGGACTACCGGACTACGCTGGGTCTGCTCTCGGTGAGGTCGAGAAATCGACGCGACTGGAAAAAGGTACTTATGTCTGCGGAGACCACAGAGACACTGCATCCATCCAGGGTGCGCTGTCTTCAGGAAAGCGCGCCGCCCAGGCTTTGATTGAGGACTTTGAAGCATCGGCACAAACTGTGGCGAGCTAGACGAAAAATCTGCGATGATCTACCCATCTTAGATGGGGTTTTCTTCAATGACACGCTTAAAATACATTTCGCTGGCACTTTGTGCATCCGTGCTGTTCTTCAACATCGCAGCGCCATCAGTGGGCGCCAAAGAGGAAACCAAGGTGAAGGAAACAAAATCTCACAACATCAAGGTGGGAGACAAGGCACCCGACTTTACACTCAAGTCAGGCAGTGGTGTAACAGTTTCGCTTGCCGATTTCAAAGGCAAGAAATCCGTTGTGCTCTTTTTCTATCCGAAAGATGAGACTTCAGTATGCACCAAAGAAGCATGCGCTTTTCGGGATCAATTCCAGGTGTTCAAAGATCTCGGCGCAGAAGTGATTGGCGTAAGCTCGGACTCAGAGCAATCGCACAAGGGCTTTGCAGAACACCACAAACTTCCCTACACGCTTTTGTCCGATGAGGGCGGTCAGTTAAGAAAGACCTACGGCGTCCCCTCAACCATGGGCATCATTCCGGGCAGAGTCACATACGTCATCGACAAGGATGGCATCGTCAAGCACGTGTTCAATTCTCAAATGGAAGGAGAAAAGCACGTTACTGAGGCGATTGCCACCCTGAAGAAACTCTCTACGACTAATTAGTCCGCGATTGGAGCCGACTCAATCCCGTATGACGTAAATTGATCCGTCTGCAGTGGATCCGTCACGTTGTAGTCGAAAGAAAATTCCACATCTACTTTGTCCGGCGCACCATCAGGAAGCTTGGGAAAAGGAGTTGCATTTCTCAGTGCTTTAAGCGCGGCATCATCTGCTGCTGCAGTCGATGCGTGTTCGATGAAACTGATGTCTGAAGCGTATCCGTCTTTGGTGACTTTAAAAGCCACTTTGGCATGATGTGCTTCGCTGCCGCGAGGAGGGAACCAGGCTCGCTTGATCCGTACTTGCACTTCATTCATGAACGGCTGAAAATCAACATTGTCGCGAACATTATTATCGACGGCAGGTTCGACAGCCGGTGCAGGTTCAACAGCAACCTCAGGCTTGATCAGGTAATTCCAAATAACGGATTTGCCAAAGACTGCGTTCTCACAAGCGCTGAACTCGACGGTGCGATTGTAGGAAGCTTCGTCGTTGGCGTTGTACGTAAACAAACAAAGCCCAAAACTGGTCATATATAAAAGGATGGGAATCGGCAAAATCAAACCGAATCTGTGAATCCATTTTTGAGCGCCCAGGCTGAGCACATCCACTGAACTGCCGACAAGGAACTTGTCCTTTTTGACGACGTTTACCAGCGAGATCAAATGCAGAGCCAGATAACCAAAGGCCGGAAGCAGGATCAAGGTCGAAATGAAATTCACGCCTCCGTACTGCACAAGCATCCAGACTAGACTGCAAGCGGACAGCGTGAAATAAACAAACCTGAGAATATGGGCGAATGGATTTCGCGAACGACCATTGGACATGGCTGCTCTCCTGAAGGGCGGTGGCGTAGTAACCGACGGATCACTCTTTCTTGATCCTATTTTTGATTTTTGACCACGCAAAAACCATAGGAAAAACCCCTGGATCTTTTTAGGAGTTTTTGAAACCTGCTTTGTAAGTTTCAAATCAGGCGATGCAAATGAAAACCAGGCGATGCAATTGAAAGCCAGGCGTTGCAAATGAAAACCGGGCGACGCATGGCGTCGCCCCTACACTTTAGTTGTTGCTTTCATTCGGTGGAAAAAACATATTCATAGCCGTTTTGTCGCCCTTGAGCGCTGCTAAGAATTTCAAGTTTTGCTCAGTGGCCGCCAGGTCTTCGTCACCAGGCGGCAAAGCCATTTTTTTAATAGCCAGGCTGCGTGTGAAATAGTTTGCCGATTGAGTGAAATCCTTTTGCTTCAGGCTGTTCGTGCCCAGGAAATCCAGAATATGAGCAGCACGCATGCTGTTCTTTCCGAATTCAGCTTCGGCAATTTCCAGGGCCTGGAGCAAATAGCCGTGCGCTTTTTCATATTGATTGTCGACTTGCAGGCTGTGCGCATGAAGAAGCAGGTTTTGAGTGCCGGAATTGCCTTCTTTGCTGAGTTTTTTCAATATCAAAGCCTGAGCGCGTTCTTCCAAAACCATCGCTTCTTTGATGCGGCGTTGAACCTTATAGACTGTAGAGAGGTTGTAGACATGAATGATAAGGGCCGGATTAGAGGCACCAAGGGCGTTTTCCAATATCGCCAGGGCCCGCTCGAACAGTGGAGCCGCCTGGTCGAATTTTTCCAGCTCAAGGTAATATCCGCCCAGATTGTTGATGGCCACCGCCAAATGGTGGTGTTCCTCACCCAAAGTTTTTGTCCAGATTTGAATTGCCCGCTCGAGAAGCTTTTGAACTACTTCCGGTCGGTTCTTTCGACGATTTACCTCAGCCAGGTTGACCAGGCTGTAGCCGACCTCAGGGTGATCCGCACCCAGGGTCGCCTCACGAATTGAAAGCGCATCTGCGTGCGCTTTTTCGGCATCGTCCAGTCGATCTGTGCGTTGATAGAGGGCACCCAAATTATCGAGGGTTTCCGCGTAGGATGCGTCTTTCTCCCCCACAGACTGGCGCCGCATGGTCAGCGCCTTCAGGTAAAATTCCAGCGCTTTGGCATCCTCACCGCGGCTCCAGGCAAGCAGGCCCAGGTCATTGAAGGATTCGGCGACATCTTCATGGTTTTCATCCAGGTTGGCATTTCTAATCGAAAGTGCCTCCTGGAGCGCTTCTTCCGCTTCAGCAAAACGAGCCTGTTCGATGTACACCAGCCCTAATTCCTCCAGGGCCTTTGCTTTCGAGATGTCGGAGTCCTTAGTGGCTTCCGGCAGCGAATCCAAAGCGGTCTTCAGAGCGGCTTCGGCATTCTCATATCGGCCCAGACGCCTGAGCGTTCGCCCTTGATCGGCTGCACATGCCAGTTTTTCCAAAATTGACGCGCCACTGTTTGCCATCTCCTCGACGGCAAGCGCGTATTCATCGTTAGCTTCCAGATAGCGCCCGGCAGCGTACGCAGCCTTGCCTCTCTCATGAGCGCTTACATTGGGCATTTCGTTTCACGCAGCGTGGTTAAAATCCACTATATCAGGACATCTTCATACTGTGTCGCTGGAATATTGCAAAGCTAACGCCGGACTTGTCTCAGACAAAGATAACAATTGTGTTTCAGAGCCGTGGTGGATATACGTAGTCATTCGTAGATTCCCCACTGACGGCTGCCGGGCAGCTGAGATATTGTTAAGCAATCCCTTGCAGCACAAATTGAGGTCCCGCCATGAGCGTATCTGATAACGCGGCTATCAGCCTTTTCGAAAAGGCCAAGAGCGATGACATCGTCACCCATGTGGAAGCTAAAGACCTGGCGAAAGACATCAAACTCGAAGATTGGCAGGCAATCGCCAAGAAATACACAGTCGACGATAGCCTCTACGGCGTTAGACGCGGAGTCTTTGTCGAAGAGAAGGCCGATGAATTTGTCATCCATAACAATGAGCAAGACCTCCGCGCCAAAAGCATCTTCAATGGTTTGAAGAGCCTCGGCACCGGCGCAATGATGACGGTAGTCGGCTGGGGTGGCTATTCTCTGGCAGGTAAATATCTTTTATCCGGCGGCAGCCCTTATGCCAAGCTTGTTGGTTTGGGCATCGGCGTCGCTTCCGGCTTCATCCACAACAAGATGACCGGACCGGAAATTGAGGAAACAAAGGCAAAACCAGACATTCATATTCCGAAAGTGTCATTGAGCGCTCGCATAGACACCAGAAGTCTGTCTATGCATGCTTAAGCAGCGCCAAACCGGCACCGCTTAACATTCCGGAAATTTGAACGATCGGTCAACGAAAGGCTGCCGAAATCGTTCTTTCACCGGCTGAAGACAAATTATTGCGGCCCTTGCAAGCGGGCCGCATTTCTCTTTTTAGTTTTAGGACCGGCAAAAACGCCGATTTTCGAGCTCATGAGGATAACTCTTGGCGGCGGCGTGTGAAGCCATCGTCGCAAAGTGATTCACGGCCAGCAGAGATCACCTAAAATAGATGTCCCAGTTGCTTAGCGGGCACTTACTTTGCCGCGCCGGGCAACCCTTTCAAAGAGTCCGAAAGAGCCTTCAGAGGTAACAGATGGCGCCTGCTTTTAAGAGTCCATACGCTGCAAAAATTGTTTCCATAGGTACGGCTGTCCCGCCGGGCTTACTGACTAACAACGATTTGGAAAAAATGGTCGACACGTCTGACCAGTGGATAACCGAAAGGACGGGTATCAAACAGCGCCACCTCGCCGATAAAGGCGTGGCCACCTCGGATTTGGCTGCTGAAGCGGCTATTCAAGCAATTGAAAAGGCCGGTCTGAAGCCCACAGATATCGAGCTGATCATCGTTGCAACAATCACACCGGATATGATACTGCCTGCTACCGCCTGTCTGGTGCAGGACAAAATCGGCGCCACCGGAGCATGGGGTTTTGATATCTCGATTGCCTGCTCGGGCTTTCTCTATGCGCTACAGGTCGCCTGCCAATTCGTAACCACAGGCGCCCACAAAAATGTTCTCGTAATCGGGCTCGACGTAATGTCGTCCATCATCGATTACACCGATCGCACAACTTGCATCATATTTGGTGACGGCGGCGGCGCCGCGGTCGTTCAGCGCACCGCAGATGGTGCGCCTCCGGGCATGATCGATTACATCTATGAAGTCGATGGCTCTGGTGGTCCTGCTCTCTGCCTGCCAGGCGGCGGAAGCCGCAACCCCACCAGCCAGGACACTCTCGAAAAGAGAATGCATTTTGTACATCAAGATGGACAGGTTGTCTTTAAGTTCGCAACCAGAAAAATGTCCGACCTGTGTGTGAAACTCTTGGAACGCAACGGACTGACCGGCAAAGATGTTGATTTGTTTGTTCCGCACCAGGCAAACCTCAGGATCATCACGTATTCAGCTGAGCGAATCGGACTGGATATGGAAAAAGTGGTGGTCAATATAGACGAATATGGCAACACCACAGCAGGAACACTTCCCTTGGCTCTTGATTCAGCATTGGCTGACGGACGGCTGAAGGAAGGTTCGCTTGTGCTTCTGGCATCGGTGGGCGCCGGATTTAGCGCCGGAGCAGCTTTGATGCGCTGGTCATATTGAAGTTCAAAACCCAATAAACAAGCTGAGGAATTGACGCGATGAAGAAAGCCGAAGAGCAAAAACTTCTCAAGCGAATTATCGTTCCACCCGGCAAAAAGATCTCGCTCAGCAAGGACTACGATCCGTCATACAATCCGGGCAATCTCACCAAAGAAAATGCACGCAAGTTGTTGGCGGAAGGAATAACCGAGTTAGCCGAACTGCAGGACAAGCTTTACGCCCAGGACATATACGGGCTTTTGGTGATCATTCAGGCCATGGATGCAGCCGGCAAAGACGGCACCATCAAGCACGTCATGTCCGGACTTAATCCGCAAGGCTGCCACGTCACGAGTTTTAAACCACCATCTGATGAAGAATTGGACCATGACTATTTATGGCGCTGCACAAAGGCGCTGCCTGAGAAAGGGCGCATCGGCATCTTCAACCGCTCCTACTACGAAGAAGTGCTGATCGCAAGGGTTCATCCAGAGCTGATCGTGCGCCAGAAGTTGCCTCCCACCACCGATCTGAAGACTTTGTGGAAGCAACGCTTCGGACAAATCAACAACTTTGAAAAGTATCTTGTAGAAAACGGCATTATGGTGCTCAAGATTTTCTTGCACGTCTCAAAAGAAGAACAAATGAAACGTTTTTTGGAACGCATCGACAAGCCGGAGAAAAACTGGAAATTCGCTATGGGCGATGTCAGCGAGCGCGAGCACTGGAAACAGTATATTCAGGCTTATGACGAAGCGCTGAGCGCCACCAGCACGCAATGGGCACCCTGGTATGTCGTACCGGCAGACTTCAAGCCTTACACCAGACTGGTGGTGGCGCATATGGTGGGCAAAACCATGCGCGGTCTCAACCTGGCGTATCCGACTATTGATAAAGCGCAGAAATTGAAACTTCAGGAAGCCAGAAAAATTCTGGAAGCCGAGAAGGCGTAGTCGCGCATACAATGCTCCAGAATTGAGGAGTGATGCCATACGTAGCCCGGTTTTCGTAGGGGCGATGCCATGCATCGCCCGGTTCAAGAATTCGGGCCGGTCGACGCATGGCGTCGACCCTACATCACAGCAACCAATTTGCGTTCGCTTGATTTGCTGATATGCCGTTTGCCTACTGCATCGGCTGCCAGAATGGCGTCGGCGATCATCGGCGCGGTGACAACAAAAGGCTCATTGTGCGCTGTTTCACCTTCGGCAACAGCGCGCTGTGCAATCTGCAGAGCAACATCGAATGACGGGTGTTTCAGTCCGACTTCTCGCAGAGAAATGGGCAGATTGACACTGTGGGAAAAATCGAGAACTTCATCGATAACTGATTGAGGTTTTCCTTCAGCAATTAGCTGTACGATCAATCCGAATGCTACTTTTTCACCATGCATAAATGAATGCGTCTCGGCCACGGTGGTCAGTCCATTGTGCACAGAGTGCGCGATTGCCAGACCGCCAGACTCAAAACCCAGTCCGGAAAGCAACGTGTTTGCCTCTACGATGCGTTCGAGCGCCGGTGTTACTGTTCCATGCTCTACAGC
>JBGAVL010000349.1:0-5931 GCA_044228145.1 Obscuribacteraceae bacterium (SeqCode) | reverse complement strand
TGGGACTTCTCTATGTAGACGCGCCCATGCTTCTGGAAAGCTCGAGTGTGATTGCGGCACTGGCGATGGTGTTATTTTCCTTGCATGGAAAATCCATTCCCGATGCAAAAACTCTTGTCGGGGCAGCAATTATTGCAGTCGTTTTTGGGATAAAACTTTTATTTAAACCCCCTATCAATGTGGCAAATGTCACAGCTCCTGTCGAGTACGTCAAGTGGAGCCCAATCGGACGAGTGGTAGCTACGGAGGTGAAGGGAGCACCGGTCACCTGGTCAAAAGTAGCGACACTGGAAGGCAGAAAACTGCCACCAATCGATCAAAAAGGTCTCTATATCGACTGGGGCGCGATGACCATAATGACAGCCGGCAATGCCGGTCAAGCGGCCTTCGACGTGATTGCAAAAGACATAACCGGTCTGGGAAATTTCCTTCGTCCGGCCGGCACGCTTTTTGTCATCGGCGTTGGCGGCGGCAGAGACATTTTGACCGGCCTCGAATACAAACAAAAGACAATCGACGGAATTGAAGTCAATCCGGCCATTGTCGATATGCTGCGCGTCAAATATGCAGACTTTACAGGCAACCTGGCCAGCAAACCAGGCGTGACTTTGATCAATGACGAGGCGAGAAATTGGCTGGCTCGCTCCGAAAAGAAGTACGACGTTATTCAATGTTCTCTGGTTGATACCTGGGCAGCGTCATCTTCCGGGGCATTCATGCTCACGGAAAATGTCCTTTATACAAAGGAAGCATTCGAACTTTATATAAGACACCTGACCAAAACCGGCGTTCTTTCGATCTTGCGCTGGGGGGACGACAAAGAGCCTGCACAAGTCTCGCGCATGCTCAAATTGGCTGTTGCAGCCCTTCAAGGCGTAGGCGTGAAAGACGTCGACAAACATATAATTCTTGTCGCCGCTCCATTTTCTCTGAGCGAGCACGCTATTGGAGCCATGCTTCTTTCGCTCAGCCCATTTGAGCAAAAGGATATCGATACCATAGTCAAATTCGCAAAAGAGCAAGACTATAAGCTGCTCTTGATACCAGGCGTTCAGTCGGTAGAACCGTTTGCCTCTATTTTGAAATCGGACGCATCCAATGATCCGGATTTGCCCACCGATGACAAACCGTTTTTCTTCAGTCCGACCAAGACAGGACAGGTCCAGAGTTCGCTTGCAGAACCAGCACAAGAACGCGGTCTGGACCTTCTCAAATTTACACTTCTCATTACTACAGTTCTGGTCATACTTACAATTGTGATACCAGCGTGGGTGATGACCCGCCGCCATCTCGGAGGTTTGAAAAATACTGTTTTGTCTGCGGTCTATTTCAGCTGCCTGGGCATCGCCTTTATGCTTGTCGAAGTGGGGCTGATTCAGCGGTTGACGATTCTTCTGGGCAACCCGACATACGGACTTTCTGTTGTGCTTTTTTCGCTTCTGCTTGCCTCAGGCGCCGGCAGCTATTTCGTGCAGATTTTGTGCGATCGAGGAGTGAAGACAAAACGTTTGATGCTTATTTGCCTTATGGCGTCGTCGATTCTTGTCGTTGGCAGTGCGCTCTTTTGCAATTATGCGCTGCCTGCCCTCGATTCAACCACGCTTTTGCAGCGAATTCTTGTGGCGGTCCTTACCGCTTCGCTGCCTGGATTTTTCATGGGCTGGGCTTTTCCTCTGGGGCTCAACTACTTCACAAAAGACAATAAGGAATTAGGTCCCTGGCTCTGGGCGCTAAACGGTGCCACATCAGTCCTGGGGTCAATCTTTGCAGCAATAATTTCGATCACGTATGGCATAAAGGTGACCATAGCATCCGGTGGCTTACTTTATTTGCTCGCCCTGGCAGGTCTTCTGTAGAAGGACTGAGTTCGCATTTCAGGGGCGCCGCCTGGCGTCGCCCGCCAATTTCAGAACCGGGAGATGCCAGGCATCGCCCCTACAGCGAAGAGGAAATTCCGACTCGTCGACCTAATTGGAGCTGCTTGCGCCGTCCGGAATATCCAGCTGGTAGCGCTTGTGAATTGCCAATCGCCCGTCGTCCGAGATATTGTCCTTGGACATCACCACCAGCATTGGAGCCGGCAATCTTACCAGCGTGGACGTCTGAATGGTCAATTTTCTGCCGCCCTCGACTTGCTCGCAGCGGTATTCGGTGAAATGGGGATGTTCGATAAAAAAGCCGCCGCTGGGTGAATTCGCCAGTCCAAGATAGGCGGCTCTCATGATGCGCCTCTGGTCATGTCCGGCCAGGCAAGCTTTTCCGGCCTCATAAACGGCATCCAGACAGGCCTTGTCGTTGTAAGCACTGGCCAGCCACAATACCACTACGTTTCCAATCAAGAGCCCTGCCGCAACTACCATGAAAAGGGAAGCAGCCTTATCAAAAGTACGGCCGTCTGCCTGCTTCTTATCTGTTTTCACGGTCGAATCCAAGGCCACAACTCCGCAGAAGTCGGCTCCTACTGTTATGAGGATAACAGGCCCAGAGATTAAGGCAAGCCCACACTAGCAATACTTCCAGTATCTCACGCTTTTACATTGACCATCTCCCCCAAAAAGGGGAGTTCGCGGTAATTCTCGGCATAGTCCAACCCGTAGCCCACAACGAACAAATCTTCAATTTGGAAGCCGGTGTAATCAGGCTCCATCTGGACAACACGGCGTGACGGTTTATCCAAAAATACCGCCATTTTCAGAGTGGCAGGATCGAATTGGTCTCTTAAATACTCGGTGAAAAACTTAGCAGTACGCCCTGAGTCGATGATGTCTTCCACTACAAGTATATGGCGCCGTTTAATATTGGGGAGGTCGAGATAGGGTGCCTGGACCTTTCCGGAGCTCTCGGTGCCCGACCCGTAACTCGACAGTCGGACGAATTCGATCTGCAGGGGGGACTCCACATTGATCTGGCGCACCAGGTCGGCTAGAAAACAAAATGCGCCCTTCATCACGCCAATCACGACCGGATTTTCCAAATCGCGGAAGTCTTTGCTTACTTCCTTGCCGAGCTCCTTGATGCGAGCTTGTATTTGCGTCGACGAATAAATTTCCTTGATTCCTGCAGTTGCCGTTTCCGTAGTCATTTTCTTGCCACCCCTGACTTTGTGTAGTTCAAATCACAATTAAGATGTTCGAGCCGCCTCTTTTTCCCTCGTACGCATAAATACCGGACGCCCTCTTACATAGGTAGCGTCAATCATTCTGTCATCGCCCAGGAAAACCAGAGCCGACAAAATATCGTCTGTTTCGTGCTCGAGAATATCCATAGGACACGCATTTTTCAAAGTCGGATCGACAATGATGAAATCAGCTTCCTTACCGGCTTCCAACGAGCCGAGCTTGTCTTCCAATTTCAAAGCCTTTGCACCGCCCTTTGTAGCACGATAAAAAAGCTCGCGCGGTGAAATCCAAGTTTGAGGCTGTATGAAATTTGCATCCTTCATTACACCAAACAAAGACATTTGCGGACCGGCCGCAACATCAGAGCCCAAGCCAAATTCGATTTCGAGAGCTTTGACTTTATCAATGGGAAAAACACCGCTTTTCAGAAAGAAATTAGAGGACGGACAATGAGCAAGGGCACACTTCTTCTTGTGCATAACCTGCAAGTCTTGATCATCAAGATGTATGGAATGCGCGAAAACAGAGCGCTCCGCCACCAATCCGCTTTGATCGTAAACGTCGAGATAACTGCGAGAATTCGGGAAAAGCGACGCCACCTTTTTCACTTCTTCCAGAGACTCGGAAAGATGCGTATGCATGTAAGTGCCGGGAATGCTTTGCCACAGTTTGCCGCATTCATGCAAAAGCTCATCTGATGCGGTTATCGCAAAGCGAGGCGTAAACGCGTAGAGCAAGCGTCCATTATCGAATCCGTGCCATTTACTGGCCAATTGTTCCGATTCGGAAAGTGACTTTTTGCTGTCTTCAAGGAGACTGGCGGGAGCGTTTCTGTCCATCATCACTTTGCCCATGATGGCACGCATGCCTTTTTCGGCGGCAATTGAAAATGCGGCATCGGTAGCTTCTTTATGGATAGTGGAGAAGACCACTGCCAGCGTAGTTCCATTACACGCCAGCTCATCAAAAAACCAGGCGGCAATTTTCTCAGCATGGCTGAGTTCGCTAAAACGCGCCTCCGCAGGAAAAATATACTTTTCTAACCAACTCAGAAGCGTATCGCCTGACTTGCCTGTCTGAGTGACTTGCGGTAAATGGATGTGCATGTCGATCATGCCGGGCATGATGAGCTTGCGACCACAATCGACTATGCAAGCACTGTTTGAATATTGAGCGGATAAATCCTCCCACTTGCCAACAGCTTCGATTTGCCCTTTTTCGGAAACGACAAGCGCGCCTGCGGGGATGTCACGATAATTGTCATCGTCCACCGGATCAACGATGTGACCCAGATAGACGGACAAGGCACCGCCCTTCTTAGTGGATGAGCCGGACATTCAGATTTGCCCTTAGAATCAATCTTCTAAATGAATCTATTAATTGTACGGCAACGCTACAAACTCGCACCCTTGTCATTAGTGATCCTGAGTACAATCATGAAATGAAATTCGCAGCTAAGCAAAAATGAAGCTTGAATCCGCCGACTGGCAAGCGCTGCTTCCCGTTTTTCGCGAAACATTCAAGATTTGGTCCCCGGGCCTCTCCCAAAGGGATTACCTGGAATATCAATTCAAGCAAGCCAATCATCAATGGGCACGCAGAAATCTGCGTCATTTGACGCTTTGTCGCGCCGGCAAGATTGTCTCCAGCCTCAAATTATCCTCAATCGATCTGCAGGCGCGCGGCAGGACCTACAAAGTCGGCGGCATCGGTGCTGTTTATACGCAATTAGCCTGCCGCAATATGGGTCACGCTTCCGAATTAATGGAAGCAGCGATCGAACTTGCCAAAAGCGAGAAATTTCAAGGTTTGCTTTTGTTTTCAGACATTGATTGCGGATTTTACCGCCGTTTTGGATTTGAAGAAATCGGAGCTGCCGATCTGTTGATTCACTTGCCATTTATAAAAGGCAAACCTGTTTTTCCTCCTCACATCAAAGTCGAAAACGATGCCGACACGAGCATCGAAATCGAGGGAAAACAGTTTGATCTGCACAATGAAAAATTTCTGGGCGAGCATCTCGACTACACTACACGCCACTACAGACAGTGGCTTAGGCGCCAGCCGTACGGCATCGAGCGAGACCGGCAGTACTTTTCCTACAAGCTCATGCGCGAAACGTTTTTGCACAATCGTTCGCGCTTAGCGTGGCCGGCATTGAACATAATGACAGTGAAGACAAGAGAAAATTTTGTCGGCTATGCGATTACTGAAAGCGCAGGCGGTGTTTTGCGCATTCTGGAAATCGTTGCAGAAAGAAGCGCTCGCGAGGCAATCTGGGCCGCGCTTCTGATTCGCTCAGTCAATGACAAGTTGATGCGCATACGAGCTTGGGAAGGGTTGGCTGCCGACTTCGCCCCTGCCTTCAACCTCAAGCAGCTGATAAAAGTGGCAGGTTTAGAAGAAATTTTCCCTGCCGGTTTCAAAGGTCAGCTCAACTATTACGACCGGACCTGGGGCAGAGGCATGCTGTTGCCCTTTGACGACAAGCTGGACGAGTTCCATATGACTGCCCCCTGCCCGCTTGTCGAGCTCGACCATTTATAAAATCGCTGTTTTTTTTCAAAACGTGGCCGGGTCACCCATAAGGGTGTCTCAAATGTCCAATTGACTGGGTATGTTCTCCACTAACACGGCTAGAATATGCTCAACCTCGCGGGGAGTTTCGATGTCCGACCACCTGGCAAGCCATTTATTACTCGATCAGCTTCAGGCTGAAGGAACGCGCTTTATTTTCGGCTCGCTGGCATCGGGCGAGTCGCCCGTGATCACGGCGACGTATGAGATGCGCTCCGATATTCACTTTCTTTCT
>JBGAVL010000348.1:0-5948 GCA_044228145.1 Obscuribacteraceae bacterium (SeqCode) | reverse complement strand
GTGAGAGCAATGGACGTACTCGTTCCTAAAGTCGGCGAAATCATCGGCGGCAGCCAGCGTGAAGAACGCCTGGAAAAACTGGAAGAACGCATGATCGCTTGCGGTCTGCCACCGGAAGAATACTGGTGGTATCTCGATTTACGCAGATTTGGAACCGTCCCCCACGCCGGCTTTGGACTGGGTCTCGAACGGACCGTTCAGTTCTGCACCGGTATGGGCAATATCCGCGATGTCATTCCATTCCCGCGTGCACCGAAGAGCGCTGAGTTCTAAGCAGTTTCTGCGCAAGCCTTCGAGCTAGTCGTAAAAAAGGTACCAAAAATTAAAATGTGCCGGCCTTTGGGTATAACTAAAGGGCTGGAGGGTTGGTTTGGACAAGCCATTTGACGAAAAAGTCTCAGATCATCAGCTCGAACTGGTCTCCGGGGTTTTGGACCAGAGCGCTATTCCCTTGGTTGAGCCAGAGACTTCTCTGGGCGAAACCACGCAAGGAAATACTGACGCTACCCTTGTTGCCCTGGACGGAGAACTCGGTCCGGTTGCAGCGCCGGCTCTCCATCGCCTGAATGCTGCGGACATTCCTGATATTTCAAATGCCTACTCGGGCCAAGACCCGTATTTAGGGCGCGTGTTTGACGGAAAGTATCAGCTATTGAGTGTCGTCGGCAAGGGCGGCATGAGTATTGTGTACGAAGCCAAGCATTTGGTGATGAATAAAGTCGTTGCCCTCAAGTTGATGCACAGTCACTTACTTCAGTCTGAGAAGGCTGTAAGGAGATTTCAGAAAGAAGCGCAAGCTGCAGCTGCTCTCGATCACTCCGGCATCATGAGGATCTATGACATTGGCGTTTCTCCACACGGCGCTCCATATATCGCGATGGAGTTTCTCAAAGGGAAGTCGCTGAGCGATTCTATAAAAGAAGAAGGACGACTCGAGGAAGGAAAAGCAATTGGAGTGTTTCGAACAATCGCTGACGCGCTTGCGCACGCTCATGCCAATCGCGTTATTCACAGAGATTTGAAGCCAAGCAACATTGTATTGACCCCCTCGGACAATCCATCCGAGCCGATAAGAGCGACCGTTGTTGATTTTGGAATTGCAAAACTAACTGATGAAGACGGCGAAGATATATTGCGTATGACGTCCACGGGTGAGGTATTCGGCAGCCCTCTTTACATGAGTCCCGAGCAGTGCGCTGGGCGAACACTGGACCGCCGCTCGGACATCTATTCATTCGGTTGTTTGATGTACGAAGCTGTCACTGGAAAGACTCCATTTGAAGCAAAAACTCCCATCGCTTTGTTTCAGAGCCACCAGGTAAAAGAAGCGCCGCGATTTAGTACGTTGATTGAAAAGCCTGATGTTTCAAGCGAACTAGAGACAATTATCTTGAAGTGCCTTGAGAAACATCCGGAAGATCGATTTCAATCCATGGATGAACTGGTCGAAGCGCTGGACTCGCTAGGTGATAAGAGCGTGGTGCCAGCCCTTGTGCGCACCCAGCGCAGGCAGAGCATCGTGATGATTGTTACTGCAATTATATTAGTCACTGTTGGTTTTCCGATACTTGCTAGTCAGTGGCACCTCGGGCTAGGACAGGTTCATTTTTTTGCACTCTGCTTGCTTTTGACTGGATGGGGATCTTTCTCCATGTTTCAGCGCTTTTTCAAAATGAGAGAAGCGATGAAGTTGCGTTCTCCGGTACTGAATTTCGTGCAGAAGGCCCGCCTTTCGTTCACGTTTGTGATGGCGGTGCTTATGTCGCTGTGGTCTGGCGGAATGATCGTGTATGTTGCTGCAAAAGCAACACACAATCCATTTATCGATTCACTTGCGAACCTGTTGTGGCTTGGCTCGCTGGTTTTGGTCGGTGGCTACTTCGTCGGACTGGTGGTATTTGCGGCAATAACTGCAATTACCGCGCTCAGCAATGAGAGCACATAAGCCACCGGGCGATGCATGGCATCGCCCCTACAGTGTTTCGCCTTCCGGTTGAGAGGCGACTTTTACTTTTTGCTGTTGCTTCTTCAGCAAATCTTTGGCGTCGATTTTGATGAAGCAATCAACAATACGCTTGTTGTCGCTCATCAATCCAAGTTCTTTTGCTGCTGCTTTCGATACATCAATTACGTGATTGGGAGTGTATGGCCCGCGGTCATTGATTGTCAGCGTGCAGGTTTTGCCGTTCTTGCGGTTGACGACTGTGACTTTTGTCCCAAAGGGCAAGTGTTTGTGAGCAGCGGTCAGCTTGCCTTCATCGTAGGCTTGACCTGACGCGGTTTTTCTACCATGAAGGTCGCTGCTGTAGAATGCGGCTTTTCCTGCAAAATCAGCGCTCTGACTTACAGCCTCAGATATTTCTTCGCTAAATGCAGCAGGTGCGACAGTGAAAACCAGTGATACCGTCAGTAGTGCGGACTTGAATTCGCTCGACTTGTTTAGAACGGGCATTGCATTCTCCGTTAGTAGCATCCAACCACTATCTCGCTTTCCAGACTTCTCGCCTTTGGCGTAATGTCTGGAAAGAAATGGGGGATTTGTTTCGGAATTTGGGTCTTCCTTCAGAATTGTCTCTAATTCTAAAGATGTTGCATTAGAAATTAGATTCCCTTGGCAGCTTCCATGTCCCGATCCGGTCTCTGGAAGAGAATTACGCCGATCACTGCGGCGATATTGAAAAAGATGACCATGCCGATTGCGGCGCTGAAATTACCGGTAGCTTGCAAGATAAAACCAGTTACGCTTGGCGCAAGAATTCCACCGAGAGCGAAGAAGCTATCCATGATTCCAAGACTGGTTGCGGCCCTGTCTTTGGCTAGATCGGTGTTGAGTGCATAGAAGCAAGCGTTGGGCATCAAGCCGATTCCGATTCCCAGGGAAATCATCACCATAGCGACGTTGAGTTCGTGAGTGAACATCAGCGGAATGAAACACAAAGCCGAGATGAGCTGGCAGACCCAGATCATGTGTGTGCGAGCCAGGCGCGCACTGCCAGTCTTCTTCATCACCCAATCGGAAATAAATCCGGCGGCTGCGAGCAAGACGGCGGCTGAGAGCCAGGGCGCGACGACGAACAAACCTACTTCTTTAAGGTGCATGTTGTATGTCTTTTCCAGATAGCTTGGAAGCCAGTTCATAGAGAAGAAGAGCAGGTACCCGAAGGAAAAGAAAGCAAGATTGTTGGACATCAATGACGGATTCAAGAGCATAAACTTCCACGTCGTCTTGCCTGTGGCCAGATGATGTGATCTCCTCTCAAGGTCGCTTATCTCGCGATTATGAGATTGACCTTCTCGAATGTGATTTAGTTCGGCATTGGAGACAAACTTGCTCGACTCCGGATAGTCTCTGAACATACACCACCATGCGACCGACCAGACCACACCGAGTGCTCCGAGAACAACGAACATGCCTTTCCAGCCAATGCTGACGATTAAGCTCGTGATCAGTGGTCCACCCACCACGTGGGCGAAAGGAACTGCGGCAAGTCCGATGGCTGTTGCTGTGGCGCGTTCATTTGTGGGCAGCCAATCCGCTACTGCCCGTGTAAGCGCCGGGAAGTGGGGACCTTCTACCACGCCCAGGAATAGTCGAAATGCAAACAAAATCCAAAAACCTGAGGCTAAGCCCATCATTGCCGTCACGGCAGACCAGAGAATGGCGGCTGCCGGCCAAACCTTATGAGCGCCCCATTTGTCGACCATGATGCCGCCCACTGTGGTCATGACCATGTAGGTGATAGCGAATGCGGACAGGATCATGCCGAACTCTGCGTCATTAATGCCGAACTCGCCCTCGAGCGCTTTGCGTGTATACGCGAGCGCCGACCGGTCAAGGTAATTAATAAGGGTGATGATGAAACCGAGGGAGATGATCACCCAGCGATAATTGCCGACTTTACCTGAAATCGAACCGACTCCTGTGTTCGCTGCCCTGTCTGCCGCACCGGTTGCCGCATCAGCCGCGGTATCGACCACCTTTTCCTGGGTTCGGTTCATCTGACCTCCTGAGGGCTTCCGGCTGCCGGACGCGAATTTTACCCGCTCTTGCCGTGCCTTCAGCCAGGCGTCAGAGAAGCAAAACCATCCACGTGATTGAACAGAGAATATTAACGGATAAAGCGTCGGATTTTGGCTCTTTGCGGGGGAAGAAAGTAGAAGCAGAGGAGCTATTTGCTAGATTTTATCTTTGGCTTTGAACTTTTTTTCGGCAAGACTCGTCTTTTACAAGTAGGGGCCATTTTCTGGCCAGTCCTTTATGGTGGGAAGTCTCTATGGAGAAGTACTGATGAAATTATTGGAAAAACTGCCGGTCGCCCTATCCGGCATTTGTTTGGCGTCCTTGTGCAATAGCCCGGCCCTGGCGCAGGAAATCGATCTGCCTGACGGTGTTGCCGATGGACCTCCACCTCCTATGGAAGGCATGGTTGAGATAAGCCTGGACGACGACGGAAATCCTGAGTTCAACATTGCCATGGATGCCAATGCTATCCAGATGGCTGCTCCGGGCGGACCTCCAGGCGGTGGTCGCATGATGATGCGCAGAGGCTTTGGCGGGCGAGGCGGCGGAAGCTGTGGCGGCGGCGGATGCCCACTGTTGGGAGCGTTGGACCTCTCGGATGACCAATACGAGAAGTTGTACGCTCTGAAAAACTCATTCATGGACAAGGTCGGACCCAAAGTCCTGGAAATCCGCACCAATCAAAGGCATCTGAAAGATTTGATGACCCAGACCTCAGTTGACGCCAAAGCGGCTCGCAATATGCAGGACCGGATCAATGGGCTAAAGTCCGATGTCGCCAATATGAGGCTTGACAATCGTTTGGCCATGCACGATCTGCTCACTGAAGAGCAAAGAAAGAAGGTTCGCGATTTCGTCATTAAAGGCGGTGGCGGAATGCATCATCGCGGTCCTCGTCCCATGAAGATGGAAAAGAAGGACGGCTAGGAAGCATTTACATAAAATTGTCCGTTTCTGCTTGCCAGGCATACAAATGTATGTATAATGGACATATTAGGACTCAACGCACTGCCCATAAGTAAGTAGTGCTGCACCCTAAGCGCGAGTGTCTCCCGGGGCCCTCGCGCCGCGGTAGGTGCTGCTTGCGCGTATTATTGGGCAGGTACTGGTGTTGGCGCTGTGAAATTTGAATTGGGAAGACTCCATTCAAAATTGTATTTGTAGTTTGAATGTCGCGACTTAACGCGTAGCCCATCTCATCTGTAACCGTCACAGTGAGCTTAATCTATCTTTCTTCTCCTAATTTTTCGGCGAGCGCCTGTACTAATATTTGAGTAGATCGACTCTTAAGGTGTCAAACTAAACAGGCTGCCCACCCTCAGATACTAACGGTGCGTGATATGAAACTGGCTAAAGCACTAAGCGGACTTTTGCTCCTCGCTGTTTTACAAGGAGCGTCGGCCGACACTAAGTGTCTGGCTGAGTGGTATGACAGCGATCGCTCATGTCTGGAAAGAGCGCGAACGCTTTTCGGCACCGGACAATTCGACGAAGCACAAAAGGCGCTGGACAAAGGCTTGGCACTCAATCCACGCAATGCCGAACTCTATTATTTCCGCGGCGTGCTGAACAGCACACTCAAACATTACGACCTGGCATTAGTTGATATGGATCAAGCAATAAACTTGAATCCGAATTACGCTACCTATTACATTGCTCGCGGCACTCTATATTCAAACCAGGGCAAACACGAACTGGCGATCAAAGACTTTGACCAGGCCCTGAGATACGAGCCGAGAAACGATTCGGCAAGAGTTAACAAAGAATATTGCCAGGGCGAAATACAAAAGCTAGCTGACGCAGCTTCCGGCAAAGACAAAATTGCCAGCGCTCCCAATTTGGGTGTTGCTGTTTCCACCGCTGTTCCTATTCCTGTGCCGAAAGTTCCCAAAGAAAAGCACACCAAAAGAGGCGGTGCGGATGTCGC
>JBGAVL010000347.1:0-6033 GCA_044228145.1 Obscuribacteraceae bacterium (SeqCode) | reverse complement strand
GTATTGAAAGCGAGCGATTCCGTCCGAAAATTTATATCCACCAATGGCTTCCTTCTGCACCCCATTTTCGGCTTCAGTGCGAATTTGCGCCTCATCGACCATATGCCTCAAAGTACCGGATGAGTAGTCTGCACGAATCGCAGGGGTTGTTTTATCACCGGAAAACCCAGCAATCGAAAAGAGCAAGAAGCCGACCAACAAGAGCAATGCAAGAGCGATTGACGAAGCAATAACCAGGCTGGCCGGATCTCTGTCGATGATTCCGTAGAGCTTCGCCTTGGATTCTTCCTTGCCGATTGGGGCCTGGCAATTTTCAAGAATTGCAGAAACCGCCTGGCGCATTTCTTTGGCGTTTTGAAACCGCGAATCAGGGCTTTTGGCCAGTGCTTTCAAGACCAGTGCATCCAACCCGTCCGGCAAATCAACACCAGAACATATCTGCTTGAGCGGCTGCGCCTCATCCTGCACGTGTTTGATTATCGTTTCCACAGTTGTCTCAGCACGGTGAGGTGGCTGTCCGCAGATAAGTTCGTAAAGAATGCACCCGACTGAATAAATATCAGACCGTCCGTCAAGGGGCTTGCCCAGACACTGCTCCGGACTCATGTAGAGCGGGCTGCCGAACACCTCCCCCGTTTGGGTGAGGTCGTGACCCAATGATTCTGCTTCCGGCATTAACTTAGCAATTCCGAAGTCGAAGACTCTTGCCCTTTCAGTTTCTTCTCCCGGGTTGGAAACAATGATGTTTCCTGGTTTGAGATCCCGGTGCACTACACCCTTTTCATGCGCGTGGATGAGAGCATCGAGAACACTTTCAATCAATCTGAGTGCACGCAAAGGAGAACATCTGCCAAAAAAACTAACAACATCGGCAAGCGTCTTTCCTTCCGCAAAATCCATGATCAAGAAAGGCTCGCCGCGTTCCGTAACACCCACATCATGAACACTGACGATATTCGGGTGATTAAGCCGCCCTACAGCGGTAGCTTCTTGCTGAAATCGGCGTACGCTTTTTTCATCCGCCATGCGCGCAGCCGAAAGCATCTTTAATGCCACATCACGACCAATCACCTGATCTCTAGCCTTATAAACGACGCTCATGCCGCCAGAGCCAAGGTGTCCGAGAATTTTGTATTTGCCTGCAATCAAATCACCCTCGCAAAGCAATTTATGTTCTTGAGCGGGCGCCGAGCCGCTTTGTTGAGTCAAAGCGTCGGACAGGGTTTGTGAAACCGTCGGCTCTGGCGGCTTTTCAATCTCAGAAGGTTTCAAGTCATCTTGAGAGGTCATGAGCAAGCGAACTCAATGGTATCAAATTCAGGGCTAAGCGAATCCTTTGCCTTCTCCAGCTTTGATACCACATATGGTATCAACGACCGGCCCGCATGCACCCTGCATAACTCAATATACCCTCCAGCCTCGATCAAGCGTTCTGCAAGTATCGGACCAACTGAGTGTACTCATTGAGATCAGCCGAAGTTTGCTGCAAATCAAGCCCATCGGCATAGACATGCACCAGAGGCTCCACAGCATCGGGCAGTACCAGAATCCAGTGCTCCGGCCTGGTCTGAATTTTCACCCCATCGAGCAATTCCATCGGTCTGTCCTGATGTTTCTCCACAAGCAAGCGCATGACGCGGCCCTTGCGCTCCCACGGGCAGTGGACCGAATCGACCTGATAGATGAGAGGCGGAAGATCGTTGACCGCTTCGCTCAGAGTGCGGCCCTGAAAGGTCAAATGTTCCAAGACCTGTCCGACCGTAAACATTGCGTCGTAGCCGTTTTGGAATTCCGGAAAAATGAAGCAGCCGTTGGCGCTGCCGCCCAGAACTGCACCATCCAATTTAGCCGTTGTGCTGCCGATTTCGGTTTCAGAGGCCTTGCAGCGGACAACTCGGCAATTGTAGCGCGAGGCAATGCGCTCGATTGTAGAGCTGCTGTTGACAGGTACAACAATCGAACGACCTGGTTTGTCTCTCAAAATGATATCGGCAACAACCGCCAAAAGCAGCTCACCGCGAATGATCTGTCCGGTCTCGTCGACCAGGGTCATTTGCTCACCATTGCGCCCTATTTGCACGCCAAGCTCGGCGTTGAGAGCGCGGACGACGTCGGCCAGCTGTTTGCGCATGCCGATTCTTTCTTCCGGCCGCGGTGGCATGTTGCGGATAGATGAATTGAGAACGACCGTTTCAATACCGATCTGTCCAAGCAAATCAGGCAGCAAGACCCCCGTCTCAGCCATCGCATAATCGATTACCACTTTCGGCGCTTGTGTGGCGATGGCACCGGATTTGGTTTTTCTTGTGTAATTACTTCCCGGTACGATGCAAAAAGGCACTTTGTCCTCTTCAAAAACTTGCCCTTTCACGTGCTTGAGAAATTCGTCTGCATAGTATTCCCGAACACGGCTGGGAAAGGTGATGCTACCTACATCCGCTGGCAAACAGCGAGGAAAGTCTTCCTTGAAGAAGGTGGTCTCAATCTTTCTTTCCATTGCCTTTGTAATGGCAATGCCTTCACTATCGAAAAATTCGATCGATAATTTGTCCGGTTCGCGCTGCGAAACGCGGATGTGCATCAGTCCCGCCGCTCTCTGGGTTTTCACATAATATCTGGCGATCGGCAGTGACATGGATTCTAGGTTTTGCACTTCAATTCCCACTGATACCAGACCACTGACGACAGCCCTGGAAATCATCTGACTGACGCGCCAGTAATCGCGGCTAACCAGCACGGGTCCTGACTTTAGAGTCGAACCATAAGCGGCAGCCAGATTGACTGCAAACTCGGGTGTTATATCAATATTGGCCAAACCGCGAACGCCGTGCGCACCAAATAAAGTGCGTGGTGCCTTAGTGCCCCAAATGACTGACGATGTGACACGGGCGCCGGAGTCGATGAGCTTATCCGGCCAAACGCGCACGTCCGGACTGATTTGCGCTTCCTGCCCGATATTGCTGTTGGCTCCGATAATGGCGCCTTCCAGAATTTCAACCGAGTTGTGTATAGTTGCTCCGTTGCAAATCACGCAAGCAGTCAGATTGGAATTGCTGCCGATGTATGAGTTGGACCAGATCACCGGTCGCTTCAAAACAGACTTTTCCTGCACTACTACGTTATCGCCCAGAACAGTGAACTGGTCGAGTTCTACGTCTCTGCCAATGCGGCAATTGCGACCGATGATAACCGGCGGCTCGATCTTGACTGAGGCATCAATTTCGGTGCCTTCTCCGACCCAGACTCCGGTACGAATTTCTGGCGAAAGATTTTTGAGTTTTACCTTACCTTCGAGCACATCCTGGTGAGCCTGACGGTAGACAGCCAGGTTGCCTATATCGCACCAGTAGCCGTCATCGACATAACCATACATGGGCTCGTTGCGCAAAAGCAAAAGCGGAAAAAGATCGTTGGAAAAGTCCTGCTCGCGACCTAAAATCACATAGAGCATCACTTCCGGCTCAAGAATATAGGTGCCGGTATTGACCGTGTCGGAAAAAATTTCAGAGGCACCAGGCTTTTCTACAAAGCGCTTGATACGCTGTTCTCCGTCGGTTATGACGACACCATAGTCGAGCGGATTCTCCACCCTCTTTAAAACCAGGGTGGCTTTCGATTTTTTCTCTTTGTGAAATTTGACCGCCGCGGTCAAATCCATATCCGTCAAACTGTCGCCTGAAATGACCACAAAAGTGGAGTCGAGTTGGTCTTGTATCTGTTTGACACAACCTGCTGTACCAAGCGGTTTTCCTTCCTCGACAGAGTAAGAAATCCGGCATCCGAAATCGGTGCCGTCGCCAAAGTGATCGCGAATAGCGTCGGGCAAATAGTGCAGAGTGAAAATGATTTCTTTCATATCGTGAGTCTTCAACAGATTGACGATATGCTCGGTCATCGGCGCATTTGAAACCGGCACCATTGGCTTGGGCAGATTGCTGGTCAGAGGTCTCAGTCGGGTTCCTGAACCTCCCGCCATGATCACCGCTTTCATTTTCGTGACCTCCATGTTTTCGTTATCGACTTCAAAATGAGCTTGCAGAGTTTTTCCGAGTTGGCGTTTTTTCCGGAGAGTTTTATCCGGAAATCTTATCCGGTTATCCGGCCGAGCCCGGAGAAATGGCCGGTTTGCTCGCACTGACCGGCACTTTCGGTCGCGAAGAAACTCCATCCTCACCGATTTTTCCAGCTTCCAGAAGCACTTTTTCGTACAACTCTTCGGTGCGTTTTGCAATCACTTTCCAGTTATAGATATGCTGCACCTTTTCATAGGCGTCTTTAGCCATACGCTGAGCCATTTCCGGATTGCGAATCACTTCATTGATTCCCCAGGCCAGGCTATTGGAGTCGCCAGTGTAGGTTGTCAGACCGGTAACACCATGTTCAACGAAATCAGTCAAACCGCCGGTGTCGGATGTGACGACTGGTTTTCCTGCCGCCATGCCTTCCAGGGCGACGATGCCGAAAGGCTCGTAAAGACTGGGAATGCAGACCACATCGGAAATCTTGAAGAACCGCTTTAATGAATCATCGTCAACATAGCCTAAGAATTTTACGTAATTGTCTATGCCCAGAGCACGGGCCTGGTTTTTCAAATTATCCATGTAATAGCCGGTGCCCACGATCAAGAATCGCGCGCCCGGGGAGCCGGCGAGGACTTTCGGCGCCGCATCAAGCAAGACTTGCACACCTTTTTCATTTACCAGACGACCGACATACAAAATGATTTGTTCGTGGGGGCCTGCATACTGGCTGCGCATCGGGCCGGGATCAAACGGAAAATTGAAGGTGTCAGGATCGGTGCCGTTGGGAATGACGACGATCTTGTCTTTGGGCATGCCGAACAGACGTTGCAATTCCGCATGCATGCTGTGACTGTTCACAATCACTTCCCAGGATTCAAAAGTAAGGCGCCACTCCATTTGGTGGATATAGCGATTGAGATCGTTGTGGATGCCGTGCATGCGTCCGGCTTCGGTGGCGTGGATGGTGGCAACCATGGGAATGCCGCAGCCGGTTTTGATCGTCCAGGCCGCATCTGTAACCATCCAGTCGTGGGCGTGCACGATAGAAAATGGATGTTTGCGGTGCAATTGAATCGCATGTTGCAACATGCCGAAATTCAATCTATGTACCCAGGTGAGAAAGTCCGGCGTGGTGTCGGTTTGATTCTTGACGCGGTGCACATGCACACCGTCTACTACGTCATGCTCGGGAGTATCAGGATGGTCGGCTGTGACCACATGCACTTCCCATTTATCATTGGCTAATTGGCGAGACAGCGCCTCGACGACACGAGCCAATCCGCCGATTACACGAGGCGGGTACTCCCAGGAGAGCATGAGCAGGCGTTTTTCAGTCATAGGTTACTTTGGTTCTCCCTTAGCCCAGTGATGTGATTCGCTATGCCCGGCAGCCGACGGCGACTTGTCGTCAGAATGGTCCTTAAAAGATTTTGCCTCGCTCGCGGGCGGTCTGGACATCAGAGTCATTATCGCGCCTTCCGGCGTCGTTTTTCCGTCCAGCATCGACTCCACGGCAGAAGCAATGGGAAGGTCCAAATTGAGCCGTTTTGCAAGTTCACAAACGGCAAACGTTGTGGCTACCCCCTCGGCAACTACTCCCAGTGCTGCCTGCGCATCCCTGGCGTTGGACCCTTTTGCAAGAGCCGCCCCCAGCCTGTAATTGCGGGATGTGATTGAAGCCGACGTGGCAAAGAGGTCGTCCATTCCAGCCAGCCCGGCCAGTGTAGTGGTCTTTCCACCCAGAGCCACTGACAGCCTGGTCATTTCAGCCAGACCTCGAGTTAGAAGCGCCGCTTTGGAATTGGCGCCCAGTTTAAGCCCATCGCTGACGCCTGCGGCAATGGCGATGATGTTCTTCAAAGAACCACCCAGCTCAGTTCCGACGATGTCAGTATTTGTGTAGACGCGAAATTTTTTCGAGGTCAAAACTGACTGCACTAAAGACGCGATAGTCTCATTGCTGGAGGAGACGACCGTTGCCGCCGGCATCCCCAGAAGGATTTCGTCCGCC
>JBGAVL010000346.1:0-6039 GCA_044228145.1 Obscuribacteraceae bacterium (SeqCode) | reverse complement strand
GGCTATTACAACAACGGCTATTACAACAACGGCTATTACAACAACGGCTATTACAACAACGGCTATTACAACAACGGTCTAGGACTGAGCACTGTAGGAAGAATTCTCAACAGAATCTTCTAAGCTCAGTTGTAGACAAGGATGGCAAGCCAATATTTAAGGTTGCTTGTCGCCACCATCTTTCGGCACGGAAGCAGCACCATCCCCGGTGCTGCTTCTAATTTGTTTTGTTTGCTGCTTGTGCGACAAGAATTTCGCCGACGCCTAGATAACTCCGGCGCGCAACAGATCTTTCAAGTGAATGAGTCCTTCCGGTCTGGACTGTTCATCAAGAATGATCAAATCGGAGATTGAGTGTTTTTCCATCAATTTCAATGCTTCTACAGCCAGTGCGTCTGACCTTATCGTTTTGGGATTTGCGGTCGAAATCTCTGATGCGATTTTCTCAAAGGCATCGTGACCCCACTTCACCAGAGATCTTCTCAAGTCACCATCTGTGATAATTCCCTTAAGCTGCTGGTGTTCATCAATGACAACAGCAAAGCCAAGGCGTTTGGCATCGATTTCGGCGATCACTTCGTTGTATTTTGCAGACTGAAGGACTTGCGGCATTTGCAGTCCGACGCGCATTACGTCTCGCACCGATACCAGCTGCTGACCAAGCGATCCACCCGGATGGCGGCGAGCGAAATCCTCCGCACGAAAGCCCTTTCTGGTCATGAGAACAATTGCCAGTGCGTCGGCCATGGCCAGTGTTGCAGTAGTCGAAGTCGTCGGTGCAAGATTGAAAGGGCAGGCCTCTCTGTCAACTGCAACGTCTATAACCACTTCGCTGTGTCTGGCGAGCGTGGATTGAGGGGCGCCTGTAAGCGCAATTACTTTCAGTCCCAGACGCTTAATGGGATCAAGAACATGCTTGATTTCAACCGTTTCGCCGGAGTAGGAAAGGGCGATGACCAGGTCTCTTTCTTCCAGCATGCCGAAGTCACCGTGACGCAACTCTGCCGGATGCACGAAAAATGCGGGAGTGCCGGTCGATGCCAGAGTAGCGGCAATCTTATTGCCGATGTGGCCGGACTTTCCGATGCCGGTCACAACTACTTTACCCTGGCACGAGAGGAGCAATTCGACGGCACCCTCGAATGACGGACCCAGCCTGTCGGCCACGCCGCGCAGAGCTTCAGCCTCGAGATAGAGAACCCGTTTGGCTTGCTCGAGCAGTGTCTCTCGCGTGGAGTCGGGCGGGCAATCTGCTAAAAATGTCTCGGGAGCGAAGGTGCTCTGACTAAGATTCTGGTCTTGTGGGTTTGCCATTTTGTTTGAAAATCCAGCTTTACCGCGCCAGCTGATGCTAGACGACGTTTCTTTGTGTAGGACTGTGTCACTGGCTGATTCTACATGGTGTTGCAAGTGGCTACTTTGGAAGGAATTCAAGCTGCCACGGCAACTTTGTTGTCAAGTCGGGGTTTTGCGCGCCTGTGAGGCTTCGGCTGCATCTGTTTTTCGTTTTCTCCGGGCAGCTAAGTTAAATCTCAGTTTAATTCGCCCGCGCGGGTGTTCCGGCCTATTTCTGGGCACTTTCTAATTGTAGGTTTGAGTTACTACTATGCCGGCACTTTTCTCCCGCGGAGAGAAACTAGAAAACGGACACTATACCGTCGTCAAGGAGATTGGCGTGGGCGGTATGGGTGTTGTTTATCATTGCCGCGATGAGCTTCTGACTCGCGATGTCGCAATCAAGATGCTCCTGCCGGACCTGATGTCAGACAAGAAAAATCTCGAGGTTTTTCGGCAAGAAGCGCGCCTGGCTGCCCAGTTGGAACATCCGAATTTGGTCACAGTGTACGACATAGGTGTCGAGGAAAGGCAAGGCAAGCATCATCACTTTCTGGCAATGGAATATCTGACCGGAGGCAACCTGGCCATCCGCCTTCAAGATTCACCGCTTTCGCTTGAACATGCACTCAATTGGATGAAACAGCTTGCCTCAGGCATCTCGTTTGCCCACAAGCGGGGCGTAGTTCACCAAGACATCAAAGCCGACAACATCTTCATCACCAACGAGGGCGACCTGAAGATTGGCGATTTCGGACTGGCTCGACTGCTGGTCGGCAGAGTGAGCGCAGCCAATACCAAAATCATGGGAACACCCGCCTATATGTCGCCAGAATTGGCGCGCGGCGAGCCTCAAGACCACCGCTCCGATATTTATTCTCTGGGTGTTTTGTTCTTCGAAATGGCAACAGGAAGTCTTCCATTCCGCGCCAAAGGCATGATTGAAATGGCGATGAAACACGCCACCGCAGCTATTCCATCTATTCGTCGCCAAAATCCTGAGGCGCCTGAAGTTCTCGATAAGGTAATTCGGCGCATGATGGCAAAGATGGCCGAGGAGCGCTATCAAAATGCGGCCGATATTCTAAACATTATTGACGAATTGATTTTCGAGCTGCGCGTTCAGCGCCTCGGCATCAGCTCCAATCGCCCTCTACTTACCTCCGGTGAGGTACTGCAAGGCGCCCTTGATGAGCGCGATGCGCTCAGTTCAGGGCAGAAAAGAGCGGTGCAAGCGCCTGATGTTCTGCCGGAGGTGCCCGGCAAACAGATTCCCAAAGTTGACGCGACCAGACCGAATGCAACTCTGGGGTCTACTCTTGAGCTGGAGAGCAAGACCGATCAAGTTCGTGCAAAAGAGCGCGAAGATATGGAACGCGCAACCAAGTGGCAAGCTTCAGGGGAGAAACAGTCGAGCAGAAAAACAGTAGACAAAAAGGAAGAAGGCAAGAAAACAGAGCCGAGAACGGATGGAGAGTCCTCTGAAAAAGACATGCCGAGAACCGCTGTTCCTCATTCGAAAAAGACAGAACCTCTGGCGATGCCTGCTGCGTCGACCGCGAAGCAGCAGCCTGCAGTGGCCCGGACATCTGGTGTTCATGCCAATCAATCATTGCAAAAACTGCGCGTGGCTCTGGAAACGCAGTGGGTGTTCAAGACCAGAGGCCCAATTGGTTGGTCCGCTCAACCTTTGATCGATCGCAGCGAGAAAATACTCTTTGTCGCCTCATGCGACGGCAACTTGTATGCCTTAGATGTTCGTGCCGGAAACAAGCTGTGGAATTGTCAGCTAACCGAGCCGATCGTATCTGCTCCTGTGACAATTGGCAATTACGTCTTTGTCAGTTCGGCTTCCGGTGAGACTTTATGCCTTGATTCTTATACGGGCAAGGTCATTTGGAACAAGTCGCTAAGCGCAAAAACTGTGGCATCGCTCGCAATGATCAAAGAGTCAGCTCTTTTAGTTGCCAGTGGAAATGATTTGCGTGCCCTCGATGTCCGCTCCGGCGAGGTGCTCTGGTTCTATTCCACGGGCGCACCAATAGTTGCCTCTCCACTTGTTCAAGGTGATCTTGTTTTGATCGGCACCAAAGGTGGTGAATTGCATGCGGTCAACTCGGCAAAAGGCAATATGATCTGGAAATTCACTGCCGATGGAGCCATCATCTCTTCGCCTTTTGCTTCAGTCGATACTGCATATGTAGGAACCAAATCAGGCAATTTCTATGCAGTAGAAATGCGTCAGGGGGCAATGATTTGGCAGTATCCTGCCAACGGCCGTATCGTCAGCAGTGGTGCCATCGTATTCACATCGGTAGCATTTGCAAGCCAGGATCGATGGCTTTACTGCTGCGAAAAGTATGACGGCAGACTGAAGTGGAAATCGGCTCTGAAAGGAAAGGTTTCGGCTGATCTTTGCACATACAAAGGACAGATTATTTGCGCAAGCGAAGACGGCTGGCTTCAAACATTTTCTGCCGCCAACGGACAAATGAAGTGGCAGACGGATATAAGTAAACGAATTCAATCACCGCCAATGGTATCAAACAATTCATTATATGTCGGAACGGTCGAGGGTGAACTGTACGCGTATTCACTGGCATCGGCAGACAAAGTGGAACAAACGGCGTAGCGGCGATGCCCCGCCAGTTGCCAAAGGTGCGATGCCATGCCAGTCGCTGTAGGTGCGATGCCATGCATCGCCCGATTTAAAATTTCAGGCAGGGCGACGCCCTTAAAGAATTCGGTCGATCAAAATGGCCAGGAAAGCCAATATGCTAACGACACCGTTGACGTTGAAGAAAGCTGCGTTTACTTTGCTCAGGTCGTTTGGCTTGACCAGACTGTGTTCGTAAACAAGCATACCGGTAATCAATGCCAGTCCGGCGTAAAATGCGACTCCGGCATGCACTTGCCAGCCGAGCAACGCCATTGCAACGACTGTCACCACATGCAGTGCGATGGAAATATTCAAAGCTGCAGCGATTCCAAAACGTGAAGGAATGCTGTGCAGTTTTTCCTCTTTGTCGATTTCAAAATCCTGACAGGCGTAAATAATGTCGAATCCTGCCACCCAGGTGCTTACGGCCAGTGCGAGAAACCACGGCGCAGCAATATCGAGCATTCCTCCTGCCGCAACCCAGCCGCCCAGCGCGGCGCCACCCAGGGCAATGCCGAGCACGATGTGACAGAGCCAGGTAATTCGCTTTGTATAGGAATAGAAGCTCAGCCAGAAAAGGGCAATCGGAGAAAGGTAAAGGCATAGCGGAGGCAAGTGTGCGGCCGCAAAAAGCATGATGAGAAAAGAGATAACAGCAAAGATGCCGGCATGAACGCCTTTGATTCTTCCTTGCGGGATGGCTCTGCTTTGGGTGCGCGGATTGCGCAGATCGATCTTGGCGTCGATCAAGCGGTTTAGGGTCATTGCTCCCGCGCGTGCGCCTGTGAAGGCAAGAATGGTCCAGAAGACTACGCTCCACCCAGGCAAAGCCGGCGAAGCCAGAACCAGACCGGATAGCGCAAAAGGCAGCGCAAACACCGTGTGCTCGAGTTTGATCATCTCCGTCCACTCTTTGGCGGAAGTGACGAGATCTAGCGCTTTGGCTGTGTCGTTGGCGGCGGTCATTTTTATAACGGATTCAATCGGATGCGTAGAAGCGAATCATTGTACGACCAATGTACGCCCGCATCAGGAGAAGACACTTAACAACTTGTCATGAGCCCTATCTCTCGAGAGCGCTTTTGTGTAATCGGTCTAATAGAGAGACTCTTGCTGATTGTCATTATGTGTTATGGCTTACAAATTGGCTATGTGAGCCGATTATCAAGCGGGTTCTACTTGAATAATTGACATGTAGCTGGCATGATGAAGACGCGGTGAAAGGCTCAGTATTGCTGATGTATGCCGCAAACATAAACGATCGTGTTAATTGAGAGGATGTCATTGAGTATGAGCTCCCAGGATGTTCCTAACCAAGCCCAGCCGAAACCCGCACAGGGCACGACTATTGATCTTCAGGGCGTTGCAGCTTTTGCTCGCCTGGTAGAGTTGCTCGCTCAAGAGCTGGGCACAAACCCTGGCAAAATGCAGGGCAATTTGCCGACCGGACCGGCTGCATTTAACCAACTAATTGGTGAATTCGAACTGAATAATTCTGGCTTCCAGCGAAAGTTGACTGTTCTTGCTCAACCGGGCTCGCCTTTGACCTTGCGTTTTCAAAGCTCGCATGGCGAGATACGCACTCAAGATAAAGGTTCGATTCCGTTGCAGATTGTTTCCGATTTTTATATCGCAGCCGCAGTAGAAGACATTGTTCCTCAAGGACGCGCCCTGGCACGTTATTGCGAAGACATTTTCACCATTCTCGACCGCATGGTGACATTGGGGCATTCCAGCAAATTGCAAGGGATGAATGTCTCGGCAGCGGAGCTTGAGGCGTTCGAGTACAGCGAAACTGGTAATCTGGTTCGCCAAAGTTCACGAGCGTCTTTGTAAGGATAGTGCCTGAGAGATCATCTCGCGCAAATATTTGGCAGGTTCCACAAAGCTGTAAGTAGATTAAGTCACCAGCCGCTAGAAGGTGGGTTAAAGTCAACTTGAAGCCTCGAGCCAATCTCAGGTCTTTTCTGGCTGGCTGAATTCATGTCAGATTCTGCTCTTGCTGCGTCAGTTTCTTCCTGGTGTGTGATTTCTTCTGCAATTCT
>JBGAVL010000345.1:0-6044 GCA_044228145.1 Obscuribacteraceae bacterium (SeqCode) | reverse complement strand
GATGCCGGAGTGCCTGAGAAAACCAACTTGATTGTGGGCGGGCGCCCGACTACCATCTCAAATTTCACGCCGATAATGCCGATACCGGCCATGGCACTGGCGTCAAGAGCGTTGTTTTTGACTTGAGCCTTCATCTGCTTGCGGTTGGAGCCAAAGTGACCAAGACCGGGACTGCCGAAGCCTGAGCCGGACTGATTCGCCCCCGATGTGAGCGGCTTGCGAGGGGCAGGGGCAGGTTCTTTATGGCTGTGCTGGACGGTGCCCTTAAGCGTTTTCTTCGGCACCTCTGCCTGAGTGTCCAGCTTGGGAACGTCGGGTTTGAGCAAAACCTGGTCGTCGGCAAAGGCCGGTGCCGGAGGGCACTGCAAAATACAACCGAGAGCGGCGGCAAAAACCAGACCTTTACTGAAATTCGAAAACGGCAATTTTTTGAATACGGTCATGAATTTGTTCTTGTTTAAATGGCTCGTTGCGCCATCCTATGTTGCATACCCAGAATACCGCTGGCCGCACTTATTGAAAAGCGGGTAAACCCCAATCCGCCTGCACGGATGAAAAACCGCATCTGCACTGCCAGTCTCGGTCAAGAGCTCGTCTCCTACCATCATTTCCTTACTCCTTGTATTTTGGACGCGCCGTGGGTTGATCTGTTCCCATCATTGGAATACACCGCCCCGGGACAAAATGAACTGACTGCCGGACTTGTTTTAAGCGTAATCAAAACCTTTGCTTAAGCTCCGCCCATCCGAAGCGACCGCATGCTAATCTGGCAGCCAGTTTTGACAGGTTGGAGGTTTGAGCCGTGAGCAAAGTAACAGTTGTCGGAGCCGGATTTGTCGGCAGCACCGTCGCCCAGTACGTCGCCGAGAAAGACCTGGCCGATGTGGTTTTGATTGATATTCCCAATCTCGAGGGAGTGGCACAAGGCAAGGCTCTCGACCTGATGCAAGCGGCCCCTGTAAGTGGTTGGCATTCACGTTCTTTGACGGGCAGCTCGGACTACGCGCACACAAAGGACTCCGACATCGTCGTCATCACAGCGGGTATCGCCCGCAAGCCCGGCATGACCCGCGAAGACCTTTTGCGCACCAACGCCAAGATTGTCAAAGAAGTAGCTGAAAAAGCTGTCAAGCACTCCCCTGACGCGATTTTCATTGTTGTCACCAATCCGCTTGATGTAATGACCTACCTGGTGCAAGAAACCACCAAGCTAGATTCCTCAAGGGTAATCGGAATGGCCGGCGTACTTGACAGCGCCAGATTCCAAACCTTCATCGGCATGGAATTGAACGTCTCCTGCCAAGACATAAGAGCGATGGTTTTGGGCGGACACGGCGATCTGATGGTTCCACTGCCGCGCTATTCGTCGGTTAATGGCATTCCGATCACCGAGCTCATCTCCAAAGAGCGTATTGAAGCCCTGAGCGCACGCACCCGCGACGGCGGCGCTGAAATCGTCAAACTGCTCGGCACCGGAAGCGCCTACTATGCGCCCGGCTCCTCGGTTTCGCAGATGGTGGAAGCGATACTTCTCGACAAGAACCGCCTCTTGCCGTGCGCCGTATTGCCGAAGCAAGGAGAATACGGTCTGAAAGATGTCTACATCGGACTGCCGGCGGTTCTCAACCGCAAGGGATTGTCAAAGATCGTCGAATTGAAGCTCACTGACGAAGAATCGGCAATGCTCAAGAAGTCAGCTGAATCCATCAAGGAAAATATCAAGCTGATGAACGATCTTTTGACCGCCGCAGTGTAGGCAACCGGCTTGAAATAGTTGGAAGCATTGGAGAGGGTGGAGAAACTTCCACCCTCTGACTTTATCCCGACAGGTTTTCCACCAGGTTGTTATAATGTGGTCTCGGATAGCGCTAGGGCAAGCCTCAGAGCAACAAAAAACATGACAAGAAAAACAGACGCCGGAAAGAAATTACTAGCACCACTCATGGTGTCAGTTGCAATTTGCGCAGCAGCCGGCATGAGTTTAAGCGCCCGGGCAATTGAAACGTCTCCAGCCGCAACAACAGCGGCAAGCGGCGATTCAGTTTTGGAGCCAAACAATAAGACCAATGACAAAGAGCGCAAGGAAATAGAGGCGCTCCTCTCCAGCCTGGAAACTCAATGGAATGCCCACGATCTCGACGGCGTGATGAGCCATTATTCCGAGGATTACGTCAACAATGACGGTCTCGACAAGAAAGCGGTCGCATCCATCACAAAAAAATTCTGGTCCCAGTACCCTGATTCAAAATCAAGCTCCAAAATCAAACAAGTTCGCATTGATGGAAATTTTTCCACGATCGAATCAAGAGACGTGGCCAGCGGCACAACCGAAAGAGAAAACGCCGACACCGGCACCAAGGGCGAATTGAATTCCGTATCTGAAGGTCAAGTGTACCTGAAGAAAAACGGCAACAACTGGAAGATCATTGGCGACCGCATCGACTACGAGAAAGTTCGAGTTTCGTACGGACTGGCCAGACAACTTACCGCCAATTTCTCAGCTCCCGAACAAGTCAAATCAGGACGGCAGTATTCAGCCCGGGTAGATATTTCACTGCCGGTCGGATTGACGGCTATTGGCTCAATCATGAGCCAGCCGCTCAAGTACCCGCAGAAGGCGGACTCGGCGGGCGAGCCAAAACCGCGCATCATCGATGGCGAATCTCTCGAGCGAGTCATGTCTGCCAATACCAATAACCGCAATGAATTACTGATGGCGACCGTAGGCATTACCAATGCCACGCGCTCCCACTTGATGGGAATTACAGTGGTGACAAGACGGCTGAATGTAATTCCTCAGACCGTGGACGCAGACGAAAGGGCTGATGTCGCAACTAAGGTCGAAGAGGAGACGGAGAAGAAAGCCGACGCCAAGACAGAGGCTGATAAGGACAAAGCCGGCGACGCCGCCGAATCGGGGAAGTCAAAATCAGAAGAGCCCGGCAAAGGCGAGAAGTCGGAAACCACTTCTACCAAAGAGAAAAAGACAGAGACAAAGACCGAATCAAGTAAGCCTTCAAAGTCGCAAGACAAGCCGAAGTCAGAAAAGAAGCAAAAAAATTCTTCCACTGACGCCGACAAGAAAAAAGATGGCGCCGATTCTCAATAGCAAGTAGAAATGACAGGCGAAGATCAGACCAATCAAGCTTGCACCCGTAAAGCTTGTGCAACTTCAACCGCCATAGCGCTGTTTACCGCAGCGGCGGCTTTTGCACTGGACAGACTGACAAAATCCTGGGCCCTGAGCAATTTACAACTACATAATTCCCAACCTTTTATAGAGGGTTTTCTCAGGCTCACTCTTACTACAAATACAGGCGCCGCTTTCAGCCTGGGAGCAAATAACGCTACCTTCATGACCATCACAGCCGTGGTTTTGACGCTGGCGCTCACCGTCTGGCTCGGCTCTAGAATCGCGCGAGGGCATGCAATTCCGGTCATCGAATTGATCGGTCTGAGCTGTATCATCGGCGGCTCGCTGGGAAATCTTACGGACAGATTCAGCCAGGGGCATGTGACCGACTTTTTGGAATTTGCTTTCTTTTCTTTTCCGGTCTTCAACGTAGCCGATACATTCATAAATATAGGATTGGGTTTGGTGCTTATTGGCCGCATCGGCAAGGGCGAGGAAAGCGATACTCCAGACCAGGGCAAAATCGAAGAGAAAACCGGCGACCCAAAGGACACCGACAGCAAAGACGCACTTCCGGCAAGTCCTGAGAAAAGTTAGAGCGGAAATGGAAAACGATATCGCCAGCGATACCATTACCCTTAAGGTAGAGAAGCCGGCTCTAGCTCAGAGCCAGACCGAAGTATCAGCGAGCGACGATGAAACCTTTGATGAGCAGGATATAGAGGAAGAACTGACTCTGCCCGCCCGCCTGGATCATTACTTGCTTACCCGCCTGCCGGGATTGTCTCGCAGCCGCATTCAGCAACTGATCGAAGAGAAAAAAGTGCTGGTCAACGGCAAGTCCTTCAAGCCCGGTCAAAAGGTAAAAGGCGGCGAGGAAGTGACTGTAGTCATCGATGCGCCCGAGCCGCTCGCCTTGCTTGCGGAAGACTTAGACGTCGAGATTGTCTTTGAGGATGAAGAACTCGTTGTGGTCAACAAGAAAGCAGGCATGATTACACATCCCGGCGCCGGTGTTTTCACAGGCACTCTGGTGAACGCCTTGCTGAGCCGGATCGGACCTTCGCTCAAAGGCATTAATGGCACGCTCAGACCGGGCATCGTGCACCGCCTGGATAAGGACACTTCCGGTCTTCTCGTCGTGGCCAAAAGCGAAAAGGCTCTGCACCATCTGCAGAAAGAAATCAAAGAGCGCAAGGCACGGCGAGTATATTTTGCAGTGGTGGAAGGAATTGTCGAGACCAATCATGGCACCATCAATTTACCGATTGGCCGACATCCGACCAAACGCAAAGAGATGTGGGTGGTGGAAAACGGCCGCCCTTCGGTCACTCACTATCAAGTTCTGACCCGGTCTTCTAAATACAGTCTTCTAAAATTGACTTTGGAAACGGGACGCACGCATCAAATTCGCGTGCATACCTCCTACAGTGGTTTTCCGGTAGTGGGCGACATCGTGTACAACCGTAAAACCACAGGCACATTGCCGGCCCGGCACAAGCTGGGACTTTCCGGGCACGCACTGCACGCAGCTCAACTAGCTTTCACCCACCCGGTCACCGGCGAGCTGCTAGAATTTCAAACTGCCGTTCCGAAGGACATGCAGACTCTTATAGATCGGTTGTGAATTCGGCCTTGCGAGTTTTCAACACTGGTGTTTCTTTAATTTACACAATGAACAAAAAACCAATCTACCTTCTTGTCTCCATTCTCTCCATTGCCATAACAGTTGCTGTAGCAGGGCAAAACTGCGAGATAGTGACGCTCAAATTCTTCGGCAGCCAGATGCCGGTATCTTTCTGTGTAGTTGCATTCGTTATGTTTGCTTGCGGCGGCTTGAGTACCCTTCCTGTGCTTCTCAGCCGGGCCAAAGAAGCCAAAAGTGAGCAGCTGCAGGTGGCCTGGCAGCAGCAAGACGAGAAGCTAAAGGAAGAGCTTACCAATGACAAAATCAAGCTCCTGGAAGCAAAAATTCAGACGCTTGATGCAGCATTGAAACAGAGCTTGAAAAAGAAATAAAGGCTATTGCTATTCGCCCCCGGACAGTTTGAAGTCCGATGCTTTCAAGCCTTCGATAAATTTCTTGAATTCCTGCGCTTCCGCTTCGTCTTTCTCGAAGTCGGCAGGGATTGTGCCGTCCGCTACTACCTGGGCGGATACGAATATGGGAGCTTTGGCACGCAATGCCAATGCGATTGCATCTGATGGGCGAGAATCTATTGGCTTCAAGGTCTCGATGGAAGTGGCCGGAGTGCCGGGCTCATTCAATAGCAATTGAATGGTGGCGAAATAAGTGTTGGAGGCGAGTTCGTTGATTTCCACTTGTTTGACTTTATAGCCGAGCGAAGTAATGACATTGAGAAGCAGATCGTGGGTCATCGGGCGTTCAGGCTTGTAATTGTCAAGCGCCCGACTGATCGCGCTGGCTTCCGCCATTCCTATCCAGATGGGCAAGGCGCGCCTTTTGGTCTGATCGTTGAGGACAACGATTGGTTGCCCGCTGCGTGCATCGAGAGCGATGCCGGCAACGAACATCTCCACCATCAAAAACTCAGAGCTGTCCCCTTTGTCCACCTTGTGTCCTTTTCTCCTCTTTTCGCAGAGCCCTTCGTGCTCTCTTATTTCTTGGGGAGCACACTTCGCGCGTTCCCTGGTGCCGAACTCCACATCTTTGCTGTCCCGGCTATTTTTGATTCTCGAAACTCAAGCTCTCTTCAGGCGCATTGCTGATTGTCGCGTAAGTCCCTTACCCCCATTATGCCCAAGATCCTTGATTTTATTTGCTTAGAAGATAAAATTTTTGTTGGGATCGCATCTCTAACATCACGGAAACCCGCATATTTTGTAGGTTTTGGCGCATCGCCTGCACAAACACAGCCACGGATAACTCGAAAAACCCAGTTGCAGCGCG
>JBGAVL010000344.1:0-6054 GCA_044228145.1 Obscuribacteraceae bacterium (SeqCode) | reverse complement strand
GGTGATGATGTGCATGTGCGCCAGGTGGTGAGAAGCTTGCGCCTCAGCTTGAAAGCGCCGCATCATCACAGGGTTGCTGCTCAAATGCTTGTGCAGGAGTTTTAGTGCGACGACTTTTTTTGTGAGCAATTGCTGCGCTTTGAACACACGGCTCATGCCGCCGGCGCCCAGTAGTTCGATAATTTGATATTTGCCCAGCAGAACCTTGCCGATTAATGCGTCATTGTCCGAGCCATCGGAGGCGACCGCCATCGAGCTGTTAACGATTGAGCTGAATGTCGTCTGGTCTTGCAATTCGTCTTTCTTGGATTCTGATTCGGCTTCTCCATTTGCGCCGGATTCGCCGTCTTTCTCGCCGTTTTTCCCAGACGATTTATTCTTATCGGACGCGCCCCCGGGTTTACCAGAGCGAGCTTCTTCGTCTTCGGCCTCTCCCTTTTCGCCCGAGTGAGCGTCGCCAGAAGACTGGGCGGCCAGATTAGACAGGTTCGGGTCGGTGTCAGGCTTTTTTGATAACCCCTTCTTAGGCAAGTCTCGATATCCTATTGACTCTGTTGGATGTACTGAAGGTGCTGAATCTGGCGAATTGTTCGCTCAGCTAAATTATGTGTCAATGCTTACCGGGCGCCCTATTTAGTTATGCCCAACCGGCACGTGGGTGGCTCGGTGGTGCAGTGCGCCCGACTCTGGCATAATTGCCATTTTGTACTGCCTTCGATCGGCGCCTTTCCAGTCCTAATTTCAGGGTAAATCATGCTCCAGCCGCGTTTTCTCCTGCTTCACATGATGCTTGTGTCGCTTATTCTCGCCACTATAGGCGGCTATTGTGCCACCCCATGCGCGGCTTCAGGCAAGCTAAAGCCCGGCGAAATTTGGATTTTGCACATGAGCAGCAATTTTCTAGGCAATGTTGCTTTTAATTTGGGTGAAACAACCACCTCTATTTACATGGAAAAGCTTGGCATTGAGGCTTTTGGTGACGAGAAAATGATGGAGATCTTGATTCTCAATCATAGAGATAAGACCTACTTGCAAGAGCCAAGATCTGAGTGGAAAAAACGAGCGGCCAAATATCAGGCTAAGACCAAGAAAGAAACCTGCTTCAAAGGATTCAAGGTCACTAAGGGCAAGCCAACCAAAATCTGCGGACTCAATTGCAACTACTTCGAGATCAACCCTGTAAAGCTAGACGGTACGCTCGAAAAACAGTTCAACAAAAAGCAGCTCTGGGTTTGTGATGAGCTGGAAGCCGGCAAGGGAGTGGCTAGACAGTTTGCTATGGAGATTTTGCGAGTATTTGCCCAACTGGAATCAGTGCCCAGCACCGGTGGTGTGCTCATGAGGCTGAAAGCGGACAAGAGCGGAAAGCTGGTCACTTTGCTTGATACATACAAAATCGAGAAGAGTAAAAAGGTTTTCCAGCTGAAAGTGCCCAAGGGTTACCACCGCGTCAAAGATGAGGTGGCCCTTCTCTGGGGCGATGATTCCAGCACTGGGGATATGTTCGGCGCTCCATAGGGGTTTCTGGCTGGTCTGAAGCGGAAAAGTCTGCAAGTGAAGCGTGGGCGGTCGTTTTCGCTCCCGCTTTCCGGAGCTTAGCCCCGGAAGGCGGGTAATTCCACGAAAATGCCAGTATCGTGCCACGAAAGTGTCACGAAAATTTCCGGACTTTGTCATTCTTGCTGAGTAGGATGCATGCATCGAACCCCACCGCATCCACCTTCCCCAGGTACTGAAAAATGACAAGACTGCAGACCAACGTAAAAAGCGCAAGAAGCAACAAAGGCACCACAATCGCTGAATCGCCGATGATTCTTATGGTCTTGTTCATCTTCATGGCATTCCCCCTGATCAACCTGGGCGCCATCGGTCTTCGCTCTTATTTCGTCATCGCTTCCTGCAGAGAAGCCGCTCACAGAGCCTCCAAATCCTTGACCTACGAACAAGCAGCTCCCGTCCAACTCGGCAACAACACCCCGGCAATCACCGTTGCAGAACAAACAGTTCAACGCTATATCAACTCTTTCAACGGAGTCAAAGTTCAATCCGTTCGCTCCGGCATCGTCACTGTCAACAACACCACCGGCAACAAAACCGGTCCGGTATACGCACCACTGGCCAGCGGCAACACCTACGGCAACGTCTATTACCTCGAAGTAGAACTGCAAGCTGAAGCCCAACCGCTGATCACATACAACGGCGGACTGCTCGGCGACATCCCCGGCTTGACCAGACCGCTCACCATCCAAACACATGCTCGCGAAGTATTCGAAAACCCAAAGGGTCTCTCGATGTAGGCAAAAGAAAGGTTTAAAGGAAGACGATCAACGATTCGCAGACCTCAGGGTCTGCGCTTCGTCTTTAAGGGTTTTCGAGGCCGACGCATCGCCAAGTTCGTCAAAGATGGAAGCCTGATTTTCATCGATGGTGGCAAGCAAGTATTTTTCGCTCGGGCTCAACGTTTCAATCGGTCGATCGTTCAATAATTCCTTTTTCAAATCATGCATCATCGTCTGAGTGAGCACCAGTTGTTCGCGCCTTTTGGCGGGATCTTTTTCCGCTAAAGCGAAGAGGAAATTGCACGAAGCCATATTCTGTCTGTCTCTGATCAAAACCTCAATCGGCGTCGATGGATCGTGTTCGTTGAGTGTTTGAATCTGACGCAATGCCGTGCGCATATCGAAATAGTTATTGCTGTCGCGGCAAACGGTGGCAATCAAGTTCAAGGTTGAGATGATTCTTTCCTTGCTGGCGCCTCCCTGGCGCTCGAGAGATAGAGCCCTGGTAAGAACTTCCGATGCTTCTTGCATCTTTTGGTCCTGCCACAAAAGAGATCCCAGCTCTTCCAGCTTGCTTGCCAGGGTGAGGCGATCGAGGGCCGACTTACTTTCAGGCAGCGCTGCGATTTCACTCCTTTGTTTTTCAATCTCTTCGTGCAATTTGGCTCGCAGGGCGCCTGTGCCTTGCTCTTTCGATTGTCCCGACAAGCGCATCGAACGTTCGATACTGGCGGCTGCAACCCAACAGAAAATGCATGCAAAAAACAAAATTACTGCTGTTTTTGTGGTAAGCAGATTCTTCATGTCGGACCTTACGGCAATTTGTAATCGTGTCTATCGTTGACAGGCTTTAATACAACAGTTAGATTAAAGCTCAGCAAAAGGTGGAAATTTTCCCGAAATTGTCACGCATCGCAAGTACTATAACCTGGCATCACGGTATCTTGTTAGCAAAGATCATCACAAGAGAATTTGCGTGACGATGACCCGATTTACTAGAGAAAAATTCGGCAGAAGCCTGACAGCTCGCTCTGCGCTTGGGCAGGGCGTTATTGCGCTGAGCGCATTGATCGGGCTGATTCTCATTCCCATTATCGGCATCTTTTCATTCGAGATTGCGCGCTATCAGGCCGGCGTCCAGCAACTGGAAGCCAATACCGATTCGGCTGCACTGGCAGGCGCGGCTATGCTTGTTACGTCGCGATTTCAGAAACCGACCGACCGTCTGAGACGATTTGAAGAGGCCGAAAAGGCGGCGGAAAATGCCTTCAAAAGCACGTTTGCCGGCACCAGCGGTCAGCTCAATATTATTCTCGGCAGCACCCTGACTACATCCGTCAACGTCGGGCGGGGCGGGAGATTGCAATTGGGCAGCCAGCCCGGTTATTGCCAATTCAAAGTGGAAGCGATCAATCCCGCCAACTTTCAAGTCGTAGAGCCGGACAGCTCGGACGCCAAAGCGGTTCGCTTTTCGGCGTTGTTTACCGGAAGGCCTGCCTTTGGAAGATTTTTGCAGCTCAATAATCTCGTGCCTTTGTACAGCAAATCGACAGCAGGCGTCCCCATCCTGGATGTGGTGATGTGCTTTGACATCTCGGGCTCGATGGACGATTCCACTCGAGTGTCGATGGTCAACAGAAAATGGACAATACCTGAGCCGGAGCGCAGCCAGATCGAGGCCGCCTGGCGAGCTTACCTGCTGGCTAAGGAAGATTTCGAAGCATATCTGCGCCGCCCCGATTACACCAGAGCTGAGTGTGATACCCGCCGCGCCAATCTGGTCGCGCAGTTCAATGACTATTTGAATTTGAGGAAAACTCTCGGTCTGACGAAGGGCAAATTGGATTGGGCGCAAATTCAGTATGGAACGCTTGCCGATTGCATCTTTACTCCGCTTGAGCCAATGGGTTCTACTGTCAATTGTCTTTTCCCGCAGAATCTAAACGTCATAAATTACACGAAGCTGCGCGCGAATGCAGCCAATCCAAGACTTCCTTTTTTCAATTGCAAGGAGAGACATTTCCAGGAAACCGGTTCTGGCAGTATCGATTGCCCCACAGGTGGTGATATCCAAAAACCTCCTAGCGCACCTTCCAACTATGCCTGTGCCTGCCCGGAAGAACCTGATGGAATGACAGATATAGTTGTGCATTGTGACAATCAGGTCAACTCAAAGTCGCAACCCATATTTGGCACGACCGGGCCGCTTCCGATCGGTCCTGGTTCGCGCTTCAGTTTTACGAAAAAGCGAAATCCATTTAAGGGTCAAACATATTCATTTGATGGGCTCGCGTATCTGACGGAAGCGGCACGCGGCAATTTGGATCCGCCAAGATTCCAGCAACTGGAAAACACTTTATTCAAGAAAGCAATTGAGCAAGGACAATTGCCGTCGCAGGGGCAAGCCGGATATCAGGCTGCGTACATGGAATTGGCAAGCAAGTTCTGCCAGCCGGTCGCAGCCACAGTCGATGCACTGGAGAATTTCTATCAGGCGCTGCAAGGCGCGGGCTCGGATGTGCGCTTTGGTCTCGTCTCTTATGAAACCCTGAGTTCGCCACCTGGATTTACTGAAAAACCAATCTCTGATATTGCTGTCAAAGACCCGGATGTGCCCAATTGCGAATTTGACGTAAACAGCTCTTCTCCTGGACCTTCCGGTCCTTTCAAACGCCCGATTCTATTTATGGATCTTGCCACTTTGAAAGATCCGGACAAAGATCTGATTCCCGATCCGGTTGATTCCACCAAACCGGACCTGACCATCAACGAAGTATTCGAGACCTACTTGATTTCACTGAGAGCGACCAATACTGCCGCTTCTCTCAAGCAGGCTCTGGATATGCTGGAGAAGAGCCCGCGCAAGGTTTTTGCTCGCCAGGTCATTATTCTTATCACCGATGGTGTTGCCACTCGCGACATTGCCGGCAATCCCTCGACCTCCTTGGGTTATTCGCAGTCACGCGATCTGGCCAGGAAAGCAAACGAAAAAGGCATCCCCATATTCACGGTGGGAGTAGCACAAAACGCACCTGTTGAGGCTTTGCAGAGACCTTTTCTGGGCGATGAATTGACTCCGGCAGCCGAAGGCATAGCCACGCTTTCGGGCAATGGTGCACGCTTTTTCCCGGTCAATCGCAATTCGATAATTGCACCGGGCGGCGGGCAGGTAAATGCTATCAGTCAGGCATTTTTGCAGGTGGCTCGCAGTCTCGTTCAGTTGATTGAGTGATCGCATGAAAAAGACAGCACAATTGAGAAGACCAAGTGGGGTGTCGGCGCTCGAGCTGGCTGCCAGCGCTTTCTTCTTTGTTGTTCTGACATTGCTTGTTGTCGATATTGCCGTGCTCGTCGTAGCCAACGGAACCAACAATGAAGCCTGCCGCGACGCTGCCCGCGCCGCCGGACTGGCGCCGCCCGACAAAGCGCGCACGGCCGCCAATAGCGCATTGACCACTCACCAGAGAATAGACGGTTTTTTTGTTCGCGATTTGAAGGTGGTCGATTTCAAATACAACGGGCTGCCACCGACATATGGCAATGCCAATCCGCTGGATCCCAACAACCAACCGACTGTATTTGTCACTACTGAAATCACGATTAAAATTCCCGCGCAGATATTTTTCTTTGGCGCTGAATTCCGTGGTGAAGACGGATCGCTTCGTTATCGCAGCAGCTATCTGTACCCGATCTTGAATCTGCAGGCAACAGTGCCGGAGGATTCCTTCGATCCCGATCATACGTTCAATTTCAGCGGTCAAACACCAAAGGTGCC
>JBGAVL010000343.1:0-6148 GCA_044228145.1 Obscuribacteraceae bacterium (SeqCode) | reverse complement strand
GCGGATGTGCAGGTCGAACGAGGTGACCGACGAGGCCACCCACGGGAGGAAGGCGCACCCGATCACGGCGAGGCCGATCAGGGCCGCGACGGCACGGGCGAAGGCGCTCATGGGGTCACTCTGCCACCGGGGTCCCCCGCCGGAGGCCACCTGGTCGCGCTCCTGCGCCGTGTCGGGCGGACCGTCACACCCGGTGCCGGTGGGACTACGGCCGGGCGCCCACCCGGGCCTCCTGATTCGCTGTAGCTGACGTAATCTGACGCAAGTAGTCGAGAGAATTCTACAGATACGTGAATTTGCTGACACGCAGTTTTACCGCGTGACCGATTGTGCGTAAAATTACCCCGCCGATGGGATGCCGGCGATCACGCCAAAGCTTGAACAATAGAGGCTTGTGTCCTGCATTTCTTTACGGAATGATAATAGCTAATTAGAAAATTTCAAAATGTCTACAAATGGCGACAGCTCGTTTCCCAAATAGCTTGCCAGTGAACAAGCTTTGCCTGGACTTCTTTTCGCTGTTTTTACCGGCATTGCTTTTCTTAATTCTTCCGACGACAAATTTGACGCGTTTGAATACCGGTCCTTCGTATCCTAAAACCCCCACTAGAACGCGTTTCCTGTTTGTTCGATAGCGGACAGAATGCGTTTCGCTGAATGGTATTCTTTGGGCACCCACTGCGAAAAAACAATGTACACTGAGAGATGTTTACTTCTTCGCTGCTCTCAAACGCGATAGCGAAAGTTGAACTTCGTTGCTACCAGATTGACCTTTGATGATAAGCCAGTCTCCAATGATAGAATCCTCTAGCCAACTCCAAATGAGAAACACTCTGCTTGAAAAACTTTCCTCGAAAGAGAGGGACTCTCTGTTTCCAAGCATGGAGCTAACTGAGTTTTCGCCTAGGGAGATAGTTTATGCTCCACGTCAACATCTGAATTATGCGTATTTCCCTGAGACATGCGTGATGTCGTTGATTACAGTGTTGGATGACGGCACTGAAATTGAAGCTGCAATCATCGGCAAGGAAGGGATGATCGGTATTCCTCTGATTCTTGCAGGTAATCAGATGACGTCCAAAGTCGTTTGCCAAATCGCCGGAAGTGCCTCGCGCACTTCTGCCGATGAGCTGGTCAAGGCACTCGACGCACATCCTGCGTTGTTCTTGAGTTTGCGAAAGTATGCACACGCATTGTTTGAACTTTTGACTCAAAGTACGGCCTGCAATCGGCTCCACACTATAGAACAAAGATGTGCTCGGTGGCTTCTTTCCACGCACGACAGAATTGATGGAGATACTTTCTTCCTCACGCACGAATTTTTAGCGACAATGCTCGGCGTGCGCCGTCCGGGGGTTAGCCTCGTGGCCAAGTCGTTACAGGATTCTGGACTGGTCAGCTACAAGCACGGAAAGATGACGATCCGAGATCGAAATGGACTCGAAGGCGTTAGTTGTGAGTGTTATGCGGCCGTCAAAAGCTCTTACGGCAGATTGACCTGATTAGGCGGTTACTGGCACTTGCTCGATCGGTGCAACGACTGCCGGACCTGATTGCTTTGCGGCTTCCAGTTCTGCTCTATGAACCCTGAAGCAAGTGTTGCAATAGGTGGGCTTATAGCCAAGCGGCTTGAAGGGCAGCATAAAACTTGACTCGCACTTCGCGCAAATAGCAGAAGACAAAGATTCCAGTCCGCGGCCTGAGCGTCGCAAGCGGGTTGCCACGCGGCAGTTTGCGCAGCGCTTCGGCTCGTTGGTCAATCCTTTATTGTGAAAAAACTCCTGCTCACCCACGGTAAAAACAAAGTCGCTTGCGCAATCGCAGCATCTTAAGACTCTTTCTGTGAACATAGGTACGCTGCTCCCTTGAGAGGCGGTCTACTCGCGGGCGTCGATATCCAACGCAGCTATAGTCTATAACCAATCAGCTCTTTCGGGCAGCCCTGTAAATACCTAACTTTCTGTGGAAAACCCCAGTCATCAAACGCTTCAAGGGGAGTTTTGTCACGTATTTAGTGCAGTCAGTCGGCATTTCACGCGTGATACGAAGGTTTATAGCCCAGGATACTTCCTGGGTTTTTAAGGACTGTATAGGGAGTTTACAACGGGTTTTGTCGTTTTTGGGGATATTTTACTGGTTTTTGGTGTACCTACCTACCTGATCCTTTTGAACTCCACCCCGGTGTAGACTCGGACTGGATTTCCGCGTTGCACCTTGAAGTGAGCGCTGCGCATTTGCTTTCTCAGGTTTTGCCTTTCAGCCAATTCTCTACTCAGCAGTTTTTGACGCAATCTTTCGAACGCCAGAGTTTTGTTGTCTGATTGAGACCGATGCTCTTGGGCTGATGCAGATATGCCAGTCGGTTTGTGGACTATGCGAACGGCTGTTTCTACCTTATTCACGTTTTGGCCGCCGGGACCAGAGGATCTAAAAGTGACTACGGCGACTTCATTGATGTCGATCTCGCAATCTTTAGTATTAGAATTCGATGTTTCCTTCGCAGTGGACCTTACATTCACTCCGACAAACCAATTCTTGCGTGGATGTTTGGCGCGATAGGGACTCGCGCCAATCCATTGAATTGTTCCTTTCCAGGATGACAGCCACGATTCAATTGCGGAAGAGTGGGAGTTAGTCACGATCGAGAAGACTATTGATGTCCTCGTGTTAGGTCTCTTTCCACTGGACTCGTCTTCAATAGATAAATCGCACTGGTGCTTTTTTGCTTCGGTTTCAATAGCTCGTAAGACTTGCTCGACAACCCACGAACATTCGTCCGGACCCTGTCCTGCTGTGATTTGAATTTGAAACTTCATCTTTGTACAACACCAGTCTTGTAGGTTATAACGGGAGAAAGTGCTGCAATCGGGCGAATAAGTCCGGCTTCAATCAAGTCACTCACGACGATGTCTACGTCCTTGTAGGCTTGTGGTGCTTCTTCGTAGAGCAGTTCTTTGTCAGCACAAATGATTCGACCGCCATACTTGTTGCGTCGCAAACTTCCTTCTGAATATCTGCGGTGGAGTCGAGCACGGCAATCTGAGCGATTCCACTTTCTGCCGGCACCATGTGCGACGGTGAATAAGTTTTTGCTCTGGTCTTCGGTCGGCTGTACCAGATAGCTGAGACTGCCTCTTGAGCCTGGTATCACGATGACGCCTTTATTCGAATTGGCAGCACCCTTTCTGTGCAACCAGCATGTGTGCCCGGCTACTGTTTCTCTTTCAACATGGTTGTGGCAAAGGTCCAGTACTCGTGTGCCGTCCGTTCCTATCGCATTCAAGAAGCGTTGCGCGATCAATTTGCGATTCAACCGTGCCCAATTGACAGCGTGTTCATGCGCCCACATGTAGTCGTCTGCATCAGCAGACTCTTCATAGAGTCCACGACTTCCGAAGCGGGCGGCATGCCAGCGGAAAATCGAGTCGCCGAGACCGCGTGAGCCGCTGTGAACGAGAAGGAATAGCGCTTGCACGTTAAGTTCGAGTGCTGCAAACAACTCTTCATCAAATACTCTATGCAGTACTTGCAGTTCGGCAAAGTGATTGCCACCGCCGATAGTTCCCAGTGTGTTGTCGAACTGGGAGATCTTAATGCCTTCGCTCTCGAGCAATTGATCCGGATTACCATCCCAGGGAAGGTCTAGACCCTCGAGGCGTGAAACCCATTTGTCGAGTTTCATTTTGCCTTTTCTCAGGTCAGTTTGCCACAGACCCATTCCGCAGCCAATGTCATTGCCCACCAGATGCGGATAGATGAATCTTTCGGAGGCAAAAACTGCACCGATTGGTGCGTTCTTCCCCGGATGGAGATCCGGCATGCCAACGGCAGCCTTCATGCCAGCCAGTTCAAAACTCTTTTGAAGTTGATCGACAGCACGTCCCTCAATCCAGTTTTTCTTAGATGCGATAATTCGAATACTCATATAGTTGTTTTTCTTTCTTTAGCGTATTGTAGGTGTGGTTTAGAATGCCTTTCCAAATGTCATTTGAAACGTCACTTGAAACGTCATTTCCATACATCTTTTCGGATGCACTTTTGGGCGTGCTCGTTCGATCGGAGGCCCCTCCGCGCGCTGGTGGGGAGCGCGCAGAGACCTCTTTATTCCAGGCGTGCAGATTGACTAATCGAGAAACGCGACAGTGACGGCAACGGATGCTGAGAAGGTTTCGGTGTTCATCAGAACACGATGCCATGTGTCGAGGTTTAGAGTAGCGTGATCTGCATGTCTGATTCTTCCCTTGACGTAGACTGAAGCATTTCGCTTCATGTTCCTCCAGTGGAGGAACTTTGCGTTGGGGTTGTCTTCAATCAAGGTCTTGTACTCGTCTTGCGTCAATCCTCTTGGATATTCGCGGCACACCTTTACGTTTTCACCACCTGAGCGGTAAGCGAATTCTGCGATGTGTGCCTTGCTGCCCGCGTTGCGGATGAGCGGTTCGTCTCTTCGAATGAAGACCGGATCAGGATTGATGTCGGCGGGAAGGAAGAACCATTCTCCTTGGCGCCTGAATACTTTCGTCTTGCGGCGATTTCTTTTATCTGAATTAAGCCCGGTCTCTTTGGTGAGAATTTCTTTTGGTTTGAGAGACTCTTTTGCTGCTGCTACTGTAGAAACATTTCCAACTGAAGCGACGAAAAAGTGACGCTCATCTTGACCGCAAAGAAAATGATCTTTGGAGATCACGTTGCCTTCTTCATCGACTTGTCTGGCCAGAAGAACAAGATGCTTGTCTTTTGGTTGAACCTCCAGTACGGAAATGTCGAGGTTGTCGGAAACATCTTCACGGATTCTGATTTGAAAGAATTCTCCATTTTTATCGTTGAGAATATCGAGTGCTGCAGGAGGATTGCGGAGTGTGGAAAAGCCCCTTGTTCTTGAGACTCCCACAAAAGCAATATCAACCCGCGCGCCTATCTTGCGGAATTTTTCTTTCAGGCTTGGAATCATATATTGGTTTGTTCTCCATTAATGCCGCGCCAGCATTTGCTCTTGCAGAATGAATGCAAGAGTGTGCGACGCTGTAGCTACGTGTTTCCTTGAGAACACGTGGAAGATCAGGACGTTTTGAACTTGCCGACGATAATCACGTCAACCAATTCAATTACGCCAAATTCTTCATCCGTGCTCTTGAAGCAGGAGACCGATTGGCTATTGCATTAGGAAGAACATTCAAGAACACCTGGTTCCTGTCAGATCATGATCCCTTGCGCTGGCAGAGGCTGAGATAAACAGCCACAATCGCTACCTGCTAGTTTTCAGAGTTCGGGAGATGCATGATCGATACCTCGCTGAGGGGAGGAACCATTTGTGTGCGAACATACGCACACTTCAATGTACATTTTCATTCTATCAATCATTGACAAACTGTCAAGATCAAATAACGAAAAGTGCCACCACAATTGCGGCTGAGTATGTTCGTGAGCAGCTTATAGTCTCGGTTTGCGGATATACCTTCTGGAGAAATCTAATTCCTAATATAGTGCGGTACAAAAACTGCGGTGTTTCCTGTAATGGGACTATGGTCTGCGCGCAGCCCGATGCCGGCCGGCTGTCCGTCGATTACCCAGCTTCCCATCACCAGGTGATAGTCCTTATATTTCGGCAGCGCATGCAAAGCTTGCAGAATAAAGCCTTCGCTTCCATAGACGCTTTCTTTTTCGATTTTTTCCTCCGGTTTCGACGGATCAATGATCGATACACTTCCTCCCTCGCGACCGAATATCGGTTTTCTCACATGAGGAGACTGGCGAATGAAATGCGCATCCGGAGACTCATCATCAAATGCTGTTTCCAGAAGATATTTGTGCGCCGGGAAGAGTTGCCAGAGCAAAGGCAGAATAGCCTTATTCGACAAAATCATTTTCCAGGTCGGCTCGATGAATTTGGTCAAACTCGATTCGGCAAGGGGACTGAAAATCTGCCGCCCAAAGTGTTTTTTCACATCGGCATCTTCATACATCAGGTGTTCCCAGGGATAAAGCTTGAAAAGCTGTTTGATTATGTTGCCTTCCAGGTCAACAAGCCGGCCCAAGCTGTCGAAGCCGAGATCTTTCATGAAGATGTAGCGTGCGTCCAAACCTGCCTGCAGAGCGCATGATTGGAGATACCTCACTGTATCTTCATCTTCAGCGTTGTCATCCACGC
>JBGAVL010000342.1:0-6149 GCA_044228145.1 Obscuribacteraceae bacterium (SeqCode) | reverse complement strand
AATGCATATGCAAGATTTCAGAATGAAGCAAAGATTGCTTGCCAGCTAAGTCATCAAAACATTGTCACAGTGCATGACTTTGGTATCGTCAACGAAAAGATGTACCTGGTCATGGATTTTGTAGAAGGCAAGACTCTGGCAGACGTGCTCGATGACGAGACTTTTTTGCCTGTTGCCCGAGTCACCAGCATCGCTCTGCAAGTGTGTGATGCGCTGCAATATGCGCATGAGCAAGGATTGATCCACCGTGATTTGAAGGCGGAGAACATAATGATCGTGCCCGGGAAAGACGGAGCAGATCAGGTGAAGATTCTGGATTTTGGATTGGCGAAATTTTTCGGCGAAGGAAAACAGCAACAACTGTCCGCATCGGGATTTATGATGGGCACTGCGTATTACATGAGTCCAGAACAGTGCCGTGGGAAGAAAGCAGACGTCCGCAGCGAGATTTATTCGCTGGCGTGCGTCTTATATGAGGCACTTACTGGTGTGCCACCACTTGTAGGTGAGAATGTTCTCGAGACTGTTCAAAAACACATAGATGAATCGCCGATACCCGTTGCGCAGGTTCGACCAGAACTTGAAATTCCACAAGCGATGGAAACAATTGTTAGCAGAGGATTGAGCAAAGATCCTGAATCTCGCTTTCAATCTGCGGCAGAGCTCAAGATAGCACTGGAAAAGCTGAAGGTTGCGGACAATACTCCGCTCTCTTCTCTCGCTACGGCATCGATTCCAGTAGGTGTTGCTTCGCTCAATCCGTCTCCGGAAAATGCGGCAAGCAGATCATCAACATCGACGAGATGGGCTTCCGAGAAATTCAAGTATGCGCTGCCACTATTAGTGGTGCTTGCCGCAGGCATTGGCTTGGCTATATATATGATGGGTGGAAATCCTGCGTCGAAGTCTTTGATTGATACGACTTCAACTGCTGCAGTGAAAACCGAACCTGTCAAGGAAAATGCTGTTTGGGCAAAACACTATCGAAGCGCTGTATTGTCGTTTGACCAGGAAAAATATGAGGCGGCTGAAAAGGCTCTAAAACTTGCCATTTTGGAGGCGCGTCATGATGGCGACAATTCCGAACTATTGCAGGCTCTTCGTAAACAACAAGATGTACTCTATGTGCAGCGTAAATTCAAAGATGCAGATGCGCTTGATCAAGAAATAATGCGTTTGACGGCGGCACTTGATTCGGCCACTCGGTCTGGAGAGACCCAGGGTTCTGAAATCAGCTCTGGACGAAAACTTTCTGCTGCCACTGGCTCAGTTTCAGATGACAATCCTGATTCTTCTGCCGCCACGAAGAGTCAGGATGAACGCATTGCCAATCTTGCAATGTTCTGCCACAAACGTGGGCAATGCGGCACCGCTATTAAACTATTGGAGCACTCGGTTGAAGTTTCGAAACGGATGCACGGATTGAACAGCCTGCAGACTGCTGCGCGCATACAAGAATTGGCGGGTTTGCACATGGCTCTTGATGAGAACGACAAAGCCCAGCCTTTGATGGAACAGGTCATGGAAATCAAAGCTGCAGTGGCGCGCAAGAACAAGAGCACTGAAAAATAGACTTGCGTTCGAAGACAGTCTATCTGCGTTTGGGAATTCTTGGTTCGCTCAAATGTTCGAGTTTCCATTGATATTCTCTGGCAGCGATCACGCCTCTGTTTTCCGGCGTGTTTGGTATCATCTTGCCGTCTAATCCGCGGATGTGAGTCGGCACGCCATCCGGACCAGGTGGGTGACATTTGTTGATCCGTTCTTGATCGTATTTCTTGATCACTTCGTACATTTTTGGCGAGTCGATGGCCAGAGTGCGACGGTCAGCGGGCTTGTCCTTTCCGGTCTCTCCTATGCGGAAGCCAGAGAGCGCTTCTGCGTGCGTTTCGTACGGGCTGTCGTTGTACGAACCAATGGGCGTCACTTTGGCGCGGTCGCGCATTTGGTCGTTGTTCAGCCTGTGTTTTTTATCTGCAGGTTGGCGACCACCCGCCCATCGCCACTCTTCCTTATTCTCATCGAATCGCCACAAACCGCCGTGCTTGTCCTGCAGCACCCCTGTTTGATGCCGCTCACTCCATTGCCAGCCCAAGTCGCTGGCGAGCTTCCTGGCTTCGGGAGTGGCATTTGGTCCGACCAGATCTTCCCAGCCTAGATTTCGCCTCTGTTCGTGGTGCCCAAGTTCGTGATAGAGAGTTCCTTCCAGTCCGTTGAAACCTTTAAGCTCCTGGCGCGCTCTCGGTAAGAGCACCAGGTCTCCGTTCTGTACGTCTTGTCGCGCAGCTTTGCTGTGGCATGCGCAACCATCGTGCTGCTTGCCGACGCTTGGTCCATCATAAGTAGCAAATTCACTGCGATCGTTTTCATCAGGGCGAATGAACCAGAGCTTCATTCCTTTGTAATTTTCGTGCTGCGTATTCGTCAACGTTTCCTTCAGAACGTTAAGCTCAGCTTCTGTAGGAACGCCGGCATACAACGTTGCTTCCTTCGGTTTGCCGGGTTCTCTGTCGTCATTTTGCATCTGTTCGCCTGGTCTGGCGAATCTTACTCCAAACTGCTTGGAGATTTCCTCTTGCATCTTGTTGATGCGCTCAAGCTGTGGAGTCTGCGCGACTACAGCATCGCCCTTTTCGCTCTTGAAGCGGAATTGCCCGAATTCAGTGAGCGCAACTCTGCCGCTTTTGGTCTCGCCGGTTTTTGTGTTTGTCCAATTCTTGCCGTCACCGGTCCACTCGCCGCTCTTGTCGGTAAAGCCGGTGGGTACGCCTGCTTTGTTACGAGTGACTGAGAACTGCTCTCCTTCCGCATTAGTTATGGTGCGCGTCACTTTTCCATCGGGCGAGTATGTGGACTTCAAGCCATAGTCATCGTTGCCGTAGGAATAGTTGCCTTTGTCGTCAATGGAAACTTCACCGCGGCGCACACGTAAATTCGGAGCACCCGTTTTCCATGTTTTGCCGCCGTCTTCAGATTTCCATTCGCCCAGATGATCGCGAACGAAATTGGGTTTTCCATCCATTCCATAGCGAATTTCGACTTCTGTGTCGCGGTTGGAGCCCGTGCCGGTTATCCTTGTGCGCTCGATTTTGCTCACGCCTTCCGGCAATGCTTCCTGTCGGCGCGCGGCGCTCAGATCTGTGGGCGCGACCAAAGCATCACCAGGCAACGCCTGTCTTTCGGCCGGCAGTGCCTGGTCGCGATTTTGATTTTGCCTGTTGCGCGGATTCAACAGTCCCGGCAAATCCGTTCCATTAAAGGCAAGGTCGAATTTGCCGAAAACCTCAGGCATCCCGGTCATGGCGGCATTGCGAGTAAATTCGCTTAACAACCTGAGAGTGTCTTGCGGTTCGCCGGATGTAAGTCCGATTCTACTTGCGAAGTCAGTGCCTGGAGCTGTAGCTGTCTCGGCCTTTAAATCGGTTGTTTTGGGGTTGTCTTCGCGGTCGGCAACAGCATGTTGCTGACGAACGACCGGTTGTACCGGAGCATCTGCTGCAGTCATGGCACTACTCGCAATGAGTGAGACCGCTGGGAAGAGGCGGCTGGGGAAAGGATGGATGGGGAAGAGATGGTAATTGCAGCTTTAATTGTAGCCAGAGAGCGTGAAGTGTTCGTGAACTTCGTCAGACGGGCGCCAGTGTGGGCTCAGGGTTTTTCCGGATCTCAGTGTCCATGAATGGTAAGTCTGGGACCAATCTCTCTTTTCAAATCATCAAGCGCAGGCTTGCTCAACTTGGTGTCGATAACCCATAGGTTTTTCAACGGCAGTTTTTTCAGGAATTGAAGTCCCTGGTCTGTGACTTCTGTTCGTTTGATAAATAGGTGTTGAAGATTAGGAAACTTCGCCGCAATGTCGCGCATGGTGGGATCGTTGGCATCCGTGTGATTGAGCATTAGCTTCTCAACCTTTTTCATAACCGGCAGGCGTTCGAACGCTCTTGGACTGACGAGGGTGGCGCTAAGGTCGAGAGTTTCGAGATTTTTGAACTTGGCGCAGGCTGCAACCACATCGTCTGTAGCTTCCAGCCCTTGCATTGAAATGTGAGTAAGTAAGTCGCTGTCGAGATTGTTAATCATCTCGAGTAATTCCTTAGGCTTTAAATGACGATTTTGGTTGCACGAGAATTCATTCAGTTGGCTGCCTAGTCCTCGCGTCAATTCAATAAACCCATTACCGGTCACTTTTGATTTGTGCAAAAAAAGTGCTTTGAGATGTGGTTCTTTGATCATGATCGGTACTATGTCGTCAGTAATGCCTCGTCCGTCTTCAATGTTCAGCTTTGCAGGGTCCTTAGTGCGCAGAAATTCTGCCATTTTTTTGTCATTCTCTCCCGGTTGTTGACTTTTGAGAGTTTCAAGTGCTTTGTGCGATTGCCAGGCCCACCATGTTGTAATGCTGACGAGTAGCGCACTTATTGTCGTGACAATGAGAAAAGGCAGCTGGCGGTTTGATTCTTGTGTTTTACGCAAAATATTCAGATGTGTTCCTAGACGTCTGAATATACCGGCTTGCGGCTTGAGGGCAGCTTCCTTGAGTGCGGCAGCGAATGCTTTCATGCTGTTAAAACGCTGCTCCGGATTTTTGGAGAGCGCTGTGAGAAGAATCGACGACAATCGCGCACCGTTGTGCAAATCGGAGCGTATTTTGGTTAGCTCGGGTGGTGCATCACTGATGTGCATGTGCATGGTGGCAAGAACATTTTCTGCGCGAAATGGCGGAGCGCCGGTCAACTCCTCAAACAAAACACAGGCGAGAGAATAGACATCTGAGCGCGCGTCAACCTTCTTTCCGAGACATTGCTCCGGGCTCATGTAGAGCGGGCTGCCGAACACTTCTCCGGTTCTCGTCAATTGTGGTGTCGCCGCTTGCTCTTCTTCGATTAATTTTGCAACTCCAAAGTCTACGATTTTTGCAAGCTCACGACCGTCTTTCAGAGACGTAACCATAATGTTGCTAGGTTTTAGATCGCGATGGACGACGCCTTGTTCATGGGCATGTCCAAGCGCGTCGCACGCCTGCAAAATTAGATCGATCGAGCGGTACGGATCTAATTGTCCCTCCGAGGCAATTAGATCAGCAATCGAACTTCCCTCTACATAGTCCATCACCATATATGGAGCGTGATCAATCGAAACTGAAAAGTCGTGTACTTTGACGATGTTAGGATGATCGAGTTGGCTGGCGGCGCGAGCCTCTTGTTGAAAGCGCAAGAGCGCCTGCTCATTGAGATTGCGATTGCCCAGCAGGATTTTAATTGCGACGATGCGGTTCAAGACCAAATTCCTGGCCTTAAAAACGGCACTCATGCCACCCTGCCCGAGCAGCGAAAGAATTTCATATTTGGAGTCAAAGATGGCGCCGACCAACTGTTCCGGTGCATTTGGCGAAACCGCGAGCATTGCACCTGATGAGGCAGCCATGAAAGCGCCTGAAGCGCCGCCAGCAGAATCCAGCGTTTTTTCCACCAATTCAGGCGTAGTCTGAGCCTGATCTAGTGCCGGAGAAGCTTTTTCTTTCTGATTTTCACTCGGGTCAGACGCGGTCACTAGAGTCTCACTGATCTGGAAATACTATTTTTATATAGTATCAGTGTAAGGTAGCGAACTGTGCCAATCTTAGACTAATACGGCATAGCCCCAGGCTGGGAAATCGACGAAGAACCCGTTTTCCGTCAGCTCGATGAATTTGAGATCGGTTCCATTCGACATGCGCATTTCGAAGTCTTTCAATCCCTTTCCGTCGACCAAGTCTGTTCCTTGTGGTGAAACTTTCACATAGCACTGAGATTGGTGCGATGAATAATTCACGATTACATATACAGGCTTCTCGTTTTCACTGGTCCATGAGAATGCAATCAGACTTTCTGCGGTCCAATTGTCTTCCCATGCCCGTGCGCATTCAAGAAGTTTCCAAACTCCGTTATGCACCACCGGTAGCTTCAGACAATCAACCAGTTCGTTGTAGAACTTTTCAATGTCGTGATCTGCCTCCTCTTTGGGTTTTCGTTGCAAGTGGACGGAAACCCGCTTGCGATACCCCTCAAATTGTCCTTGATGTAAGAATCTCAGCCCTTGAGAAAAGAATGTGAGGATAGCTGCGGCTTTGTGCTGATCGGATGGAAAAACGCCAGCCGCGCGCGGCTCGT
>JBGAVL010000341.1:0-6237 GCA_044228145.1 Obscuribacteraceae bacterium (SeqCode) | reverse complement strand
AATCATGCCGGCGGTCGGCCCCGACACTATCTCTTGCGAAACCTCGACACCCTTTTTCGAAAGAGCCTCAGCTATGGTATTGAGAACTTTCTTTGCCTTTGTCTCAAACGTATGCGGCAGATCCTCCGGAAAGTCCGCAACAGTCGCAAGCAGACTCTCATACGACGGCAGCTCCTCTCTCACTGTCAGAAGATGTGCTTTCACACCCTTCAAGGGCAGGATTTGTTCGAGCCTTTCGGTGAGATCTTTGGTCGGATGAGTAACATCAACCGGCAAAAGCACCCGTCCGTTATTATGAGAGGACATTCGATTTAATCTCCAGAGCAACAGGCGAAACAGCCGCTATTTTAGCGCGGTTGTGATTACGTTAACCCCGGCTGCCACCCTTTGAATGTGGAAACTAGGGAGTCGACAGACAGGAAATTCTGCTGACAACCGATCGGGAAGATGAATATTTCAGGCTTGCCTGCGTTCTAAAGATGGTTCTACTCAGTTGTTAACCGAAAGCAATTGCGCCGTGCGGCAAGGCGGGCGACGTCGTAAAATAGCGTTCGTTCCCCAAACAGGCCTGCAAAGGCGAAGAGCCGAGGTTTTTGCATTGATTGACCGTTACACACGCAAAGAAATGGGCGCGCTCTGGTCGGAGCAGTCGAAATTTCAGACCTGGCTTGAAGTTGAAATCGCCGTTTGCGAAGCGCAGGTGAAGCTGGGGGCGATTCCTAAAGAAGCGCTCTCTGACATCAAGACTAAAGCGAAATTCGATGTCGAGAGAATCAAAGAGATCGAAGAAGAGGTGAAGCACGACGTCATCGCGTTTCTTACGAACGTAAATGAGAATGTCGGCGAAAATTCGCGTTTTATTCATTTGGGGTTGACCAGCTCCGACGTCATCGACACCGCTCTTGCTATCAATATGAAGCGGGCCGGGCTGATGATCAAAAATGAGCTCAATCAATTGCATGATGCAATTCTGCAGCAAGTCCGCAAGCACAGAGACACGGTGCAGATCGGACGCTCGCACGGCATTCATGCCGAGCCGCTCACATTTGGATTCAAACTGGGAGTCTGGCTGGAAGAGGTCAGGCGCCATCAAAAACGGCTTGATGACGCAATCGACAACATTTCGGTGGGCATGGTCAGCGGACCGGTCGGTACGTTTTCAAACATCTCACCGGAAGTCGAAAGGCTGACTTGCGAAATTCTCCATTTGACCCCTGCCAAAATTTCGACACAAATTATTCAACGCGACAGGCATGCACAGTATCTTTTCACCCTCGCACTGATCGGCTCTTCTCTGGAAAAATTTGCCACTGAGATCAGGCATTTGCAACGAACGGATGTGTTGGAGGTGGAAGAACCTTTCACGACTGGACAGAAGGGATCGTCGGCTATGCCGCACAAACGCAATCCGGTCGGCTCGGAAAACATTACCGGGCTGGCACGAATTCTACGCGGTAATGCCATGGCTGCATTGGAAAATATTCCGCTCTGGCACGAGCGCGACATCAGCCATTCGTCTGTGGAAAGAGTGATTATTCCTGACTCTACGATCTTGCTCGATTACATGTTGGCACGTTTCACAAAGATCATGATCGGCCTTGTCGTGTACGAAAAAAACATGGCTCGCAATCTCGACGTTTTCGGTGGAGTGGTTTTCTCGCAAGCTGTAATGCTTAAACTAATCGAAAAAGGTCTGAGTCGAGAAGACGCGTACAAGCTCGTCCAGACCAACGCCATGAAGGCGTGGAACTCTGACAACGGCAGCTTTAAGGATTACCTGGCCAGCGATCCCTCCGTGACAAAGCACCTCAAGAAAGAAGAAATTGCCTCTTGCTTCGATCCTAATGAATACTTGAAAAACATAAATGTGGTTTTTGACCGATTGGGCATCTGACGGAAAAGTGCCGTGTGAGAGCTGAGAGAAGTGCTATGAAAGCAGTCCTATGTGAGAATCGAAATGAGAAAATCAAAATGAGAATAGACCCGACAAAAAAACTCGCGGGAATTCTGATTCCAGTATTTGCGCTCCGCCACAAAGAAGACCTTGGAGTAGGCGATACAACAGCTGTTAAGCAAGCTATCGACTTCTGCAAGCGTCACGAGATCGGCGTCTTACAGACTCTACCCATAAATGAAACCGGTGGAGATCACAGCCCGTACACAGCCATAAGTTCAGTCGCACTCGATCCGACTTTCATGACGATTACACCGCAGGCGATACCGTGGCTCAGCGATGCGGATTTTAACTCGATAGTCACCGAAGGTGTTCGCATTAGATTGGATCAGGGACCCGTAAAGTATGACGAAGTAAAAGCGCTAAAACATGCCCTTTTACGAATCGCATTTGATTCTTTCAAAACCGATGAAAAAAACGCGGCAGAGATAAAACGTTTTGCCGAATTTCGCAAAGCAAACGAACGCTGGCTCATCCCTTATGCATTGTTCCGTACCCTCGTAGATCATCACAACGGCAGCAGCGTATGGACTGAATGGGAAGAAGATTTCAGGGATCCCAAACAAGCGATTGCCTGGATAGCGAAAAGCCCGCGCAAAGCTGAATTCGAGAGATTGATCAGCTACTATGAATTCGTCCAGTGGCAGGCATTCGAACAGTGGCATGCAGTAAGAAGTTATGCAGATGAAAGAAATGTTCGTTTGATGGGTGATATCCCATTTGGTGTCAGTCGCTACAGCGCCGACGTCTGGGCGCAAAGAGATTTGTTCGAACTGGAATGGTCAGGCGGTGCACCCCCTGAAGCATATTTTCAGGGCGACCCTTTCACTCAAAAATGGGGACAGAATTGGGGAGTTCCACTCTACGCCTGGAAAAAGCATAAAGCTGACAACTACCAGTGGTGGCGTCAAAGAGTCGGAAAGGCAACATCAATTTTTCACGATTTCCGCATCGATCATGTACTGGGATTTTTCCGCATCTATTCTTTCCCGTGGATTCCGGAGCGCAACTGGGAGTTTACCGAACTGACGGAAGAAGAAGCAAAAGAGCGCACCGGCGGGAAATTGCCGCAATTTCTGCCGCGCGCGGACGACGAACCGGAAGATGCAAAAGCAAACGAAAAGGAAGGCAAAGTTTTTCTTGAAGTCGTGATGGAAGCATCGGGCAATGCTTGGATCGTCGCAGAGGATCTCGGTTGCGTGCCAAAATACGTTCGTCCGCTTTTGAAATCATTGGGCATGGCCGGTTTTGCAATTCCCATTTTTGAGCGAGACGAAGAAGACCGTTCATTCAAACCTAGCGAAGATATGGAGCCGCTCAGCCTGGGTACTTACGGCACTCACGATCATGAACCGTTGCGGGCGTATTACGAGAGGCTGGTCGAGTGGTGGCATGGTCCTGATGGAAGTGAAGGTTGGAAAGAAGTTCAGCGTTTGATGAATTTCCTTTCTCTGCCTGAAGAAGATCCGCCTCTTTCGTTCACGCCTGAGCTGCATAAAGCGTTTTTGAAAACACTGATGGAAAGCCCGTGTTGGTTGGCGCTTTTGATGATCACAGATCTACTCGGCACCAAGCAAAGATTCAACGAGCCTGGTCAGGGCGGTGACGTGAATTGGAGCCAGAGACTGGAATCGAGTTTGGACGAACTGGAAAAAGTTCCAGAATACGCAGACAACATAACCTCCTTCCAAAGCTTGATCATGAAAACGGACAGACTCCCCTCAAAGACTGCAGTCACTAATGCGGCCAAATAGACGACCATGTCCAAGTTTGAGTCAGTAGAACAAATGATGCGTTCTCGATGGAGAGCACTCGGTTTTTACTTCGACTTCGATGCGGACTCTCGAGAGATTAGGATTCATGCAGACAATTCAGGCTTGCGATCATTTGTCGAAGAGTTCAGAGGCTATGGAAGTGATCCACTCACAGTGGAAGTTGGACACGCCCACCTTGGACCTTATTTCAACCTCACCCTAGAAACAAGCATGCAAACAATGTGCACCTCGGATGTCATTCAGGGCACCCACGATGATTTTTTGAATTTGGCATCCGAGGTTGAGAAAATGATTGGAAAACTCCAGCCTGGAGAATCGTTTCTGTCGCAACACTTTTGCAACACAAGCAGCATTAGAATAAGGTTTGTCCAACAGCATGATGAATTTGATCCAGCATCATTAGATCCAGAACTATCCAATTCGGCAAACCAATGAAACAAGAAATCCTTCTCATTACTCCCGCGCAGTTGCAAGAGTTAGTTTTGCAAGATGATGGCTTAGTCCTTCTCGACACTCGCGAAGAGTTGGAATTTTCAGAAGGTCATATCGAAGGCGCGATCTCGAATCAGTGGTTCGAGTGGTGCGCAAAAGCCCCATCATCAGCCAAATCTACATTGTTTGAACAAGGCTATTGGGGCAACCTGGATGTCGAGTCGATTGAGAAAGTAGAAAAGGCAATCGGCGACCTTGGTATTACAAATGGTGGCACGGTCGTTGTTTATTCCGCAGGTATCGCGTCCAAAGGTCGCGAAGGAAGGCTTGCCTGGATGCTTCTCTATTTCGGGCTGGAAGAGGTTTACATACTTGATGGTGGTTACAACGCCTGGCTCAATGCAAAGGGTGAAGTTTCCCAAAAATCTGTTTTGCCCCAAAAAGCTAAATTCAAAGTTGCACTGCAGCCACACAGAAGAGTTGAGCTGGCGGATGTGAAGAAGATTCTTGCCGAAGACAGCGGCACTTGTCCGCTGCTTGTCGACACCCGCTCACCGCTGGAGTTTGACGGCAGACTTTACGACTATCAACCAAGAATGGGGCACATACCGAGATCTGTGAACATCTGGTTCGATCGCTATTTTGCCGAGGACGGACGATTCATCGGCAAAGAGAAATTCCTCAGCCTCTTAGAATCCGAAGGGGCGACATCGAATGTTAAGGCTTCGTATTGCGAAGTCGGTGTCAGGGCGGCCACCTTCTCGCTGCTTTACGAACTGGCGACCGGAGATGTATTGCCGGTTTACGATGGTTCGCTGATGGAGTGGTCTCACCACTCGGATCTGACGGTGATTTCGAGCTGCCAGGCCCAGTCTGAAGATTCATAGAGACACACTATCGCCCCCGCACAGATACCAAGAGCCCGGACACTTGATATAGTCTTATCTGACTATGCATCCAGCATTTTTGATTAGAGCAGGAATTGATTGGGTCAGGCACCGTCCTGACCTGAAAGATTCGAACCCGTATTCGCGTTGCGAAGAGACGTTGAAGGCCGTGCAGACGCTGTGGCAACAGCAAGTCGGACGCACAGAGCCGCCACTGCTCGAGCAGGCGATTGTTACTGCTTACTGGGCGGAGTTTTTCAATGCGGAAGACTCGACGCCTGATGAAAAAGAATGGCGCGACGGGCTCAACAAACGCTCCGGCCAATATGATTCTTTCGACGATTGGCAAGATTGGTTCAAAAAGAGCTACGCCAAGGTTTACCGCGACAACGCTATCTGGTTGAGCGTGCTTATGACCTCATGGGCATATACACATCAATTTGATGTTATATACGGTGAGGAAAGCTGGGAATTCGTCCCCTCACTTTCCTACCTGCCGACGACTGAAATGTGGCGACTGGAGCCGCATATGATTACGCTGCAGGAAGTGATTCGTGAATTTTGGCACGAAGAGCTGCGCGCCTACGAGGAAGCCGGCTTCACCGTCGAAGAGAAGACCTCGAGTCATTTGGGCAGAGTCGAGTGCCTGGGCTTCGATACAAAGGTCTACACACTCAATTGGCCGCCGAGGGCCAATCGTCAGCCCGCCCAGTTGGAAGTGGGAGACCTGGTCGCCGACATCATCGTGCCCACAGGCGACGACTGGTACAGGCACCCGGACAACATCATTTTTGCCCATGATTGCCTGGATGTGACCGCTTTGTTCAATCGGTCACAGTACATGTTCGGCAGCCGCAGGCGGCTTATGGAGCTGTCTATCGACGGTGATTTCGAAAAAGCTCGTGCGCAGGCGTCCGCGGAAGGCTGGATGGTGCCTCCATCGGTGGATGAGACAGAAAACACTGAGTGGACAACACCGGGCGGGACCGAGCCAAGCAACTGGGCTACGCCCGCCGGCGGTTAGTTTTAAGATCCTTCAATCGCGCTTAATTCTTGACCAGGGGCGGGGATAACCCTCCGGGGTCTGAGAGTGTTTTTTCAAAACCAGGATTACGCGCTCGGTTTCATCGTTGCCTGGTTCGACATTGACCATCTCTTCCACGCCCGCACCCATTTGCTGTAGACGTTT
>JBGAVL010000340.1:0-6249 GCA_044228145.1 Obscuribacteraceae bacterium (SeqCode) | reverse complement strand
ACTGCCTGGAAGAAATGGTCAAGTATCTGGAAGAGAATCCACAGCTGGCTGGTGCTTCGTCGCAAGTTCTGCCCGGCAATGTCGGTATTTTGCCGGACATGCAAGTAGAGCTGTATGCGGAAATCGATGTGCCGGAGCTTCAAGACCCGGAGCACTGGCGTAAGATTGCCACTCGCATGTTCTCACTGCGCCGTAGTGTCTATGTTTCTCATGGTCCGTTTGAGCAAGAGTATGGAATATTCAGCGAGCGGGCTGCTGCTATCCGCTTTAAAGAATTGGATTTGAAATTTGGCTATTGTGATCAGGCGTATATCCGGCACTACGATGTGGATAGATTCGAAGTGTTGTCCTTTATGACTCGCAATTATGTTTTTGGTGAATGTCTTTATCGAGATCGGTTTCCGGAATATCGTTGCGATAAATACTTAGGCACTCCTCCGCTCTGGCAAAGTCGAATGGGGTTGGAAAAGAAGGTTGGTGAGCTGAAAGCGCAGGCTTTACTGAAAGGATTTCTGACCAATGCCGGAAGCTTAAAGACTTGGTTGCATGCGCCTGAAACGGTGCTGCGCTTTGTTGAACACATTCATGTTGCGCTTTTCGGAATTAGTTTGCTTCTTGCTATCGCTAATATTCAAGTACGTGTCGAACAGGTGCTATTGAAACTCGTTGCCAGCATCAATCGCTCTTTGTTCCGCGTATTGTTTCGCCACCACTGGCATATTTCCCTTGGCCAGTTGTATCGCCTGGAATGGCTTGCAGCCAATGGTCTTGCGCAATCTGCAGAATCTGCCGAGGAGCAAACTCTTTATTCCATTGCAGAACTCGAGTCGCGTCACTTTGCTGGTTTTCACCTGGCGGAAAATCATAACGGGTTTAATTTCCGCTGGTCCGAGCCGGAATGTGTTTTGCAGGTTTCCTTGAACGTTGTCGAAACTGAACGCAAGGTCACGCTGCAGCTTTTGCCGGGCTTTGTCTTACGCGAAGAGTATCAGTGCATCCGAGCCTTTATTGACGGAGTGCAACTGAGGCAAGTTACATCAACCGGCGCTGGCTGTGTGGAGTTTATTTTGCCTGCTTCTTTAGTCTCTAAAAGCGGAAGGCATCTTCTTTCTGTTTGTTCTGAGCCGAAGCGGTTTCCAAAAGACAAAAGATGTCTGAGTCTGCCGATTGTTTCTGTTGCATTCAATGCCCTCGAGCGCGATCAATCGGAAGTCGTCAAGGTTGAACAAAGGGAGTTACAGCCTGTTTAGCCTGATGTAAAATCACGTTTTGAAGAGATGAAGGAAAGCACAATGCCGGCGGCTATCGCTACGTTGAGAGATTCGGAACGCTGACTGATCGGAATGGTCAGGACTCTGTCAGTTTTTGCTATGTCATCATCGCTCATTCCGTTGCCTTCATTGCCGAAAATTAGAGCAAGGCGCTCGGGGAATTGAACGTTCCAGAGCGATTCTTCTGCGTTTTGATCGAGTGCGAAAACAGTGACATGATGCGCTCTCAGGCTCTCGACTAGATCGTCAAACAGGATGTCTGTTACGACAGGCAGGGCGAACAATGCACCCATGGCCGAGCGGACAGCTTTGGGGCTGAACGGATCAGTTGTTCCTTTTGTAAGAACAATGGCAGTGGCTCCAAAGGCCAATGCAGACCGCATTATCGCTCCCAGATTGCCAGGGTCTTGCACCGTATCTGATACTACGATTAACGGTTTTTCCTGGCTCAGAGCATCTACCAATTCGTGCGTTTTCATGAAAGCGGTGGCAAGAACTCCTTGTGGAGTCTCGGTCGTAGCCAGATGTGCAAACAGAGAATCTTCAACGACGACCAGTTCTTCCCTGGCGGTTTCAGGCATGCCCGGCATGCCGTTTTTTAAATAGGAGCTGCTGACTATGATGTCCTGCACATCTATGTCGTTTTTAAGCGCCTCTTCGAGCAACTTGGCGCCTTCCAATAGAAACAATCCGCTCTTCTTTCTGCCTGAGCGTTCGTGCAGGGACCTCACTGTTTTAAGCAGTGGATTGGCTGAGCTGGCTATTTCTCTTACATGCATTTTGGAGCGGACTGTCCAGTTTGATTCGAGTATTGTCGAAGAAAAAATGGCGATTGGAATGGCAAGGGCGACGCATGGCGTCGCCCCTACAAGTTCTGTTTAGTGCGGCATTGCAAAACGCCTATATCACTATTTCTTGCGGCCTACGGCAGCTTTGGCTGTCTCGACCAGTCCGGCGAATGCCTTCTCGTCTGTTACAGCCATATGAGCCAATACCTTGCGGTTGAGGGTGATGCCTTCTTTTTGCAAACCGTGAATGAAAAGCGAATAGCTCAGTCCATTTTGACGGGTGCCGGCATTGATGCGGGTGATCCAGAGGCGTCTGAAATCACGTTTGCGTTTTCTTCTGTCGGCAAATGCATTGCGCCAGGCGCGCATGATTGCTTGATTGGCGGCTATGAAAAGTTTCGATTTCGAGCCGCGAAAACCTTTTGCGTACTTGAGGATTTTCTTGTGCCGTTTTTGCAGCACATTTCCACGTTTTACTCTGGCCATTTCTATCTCCTTCTTGGCCCAGTTATGGGCTCAGGGTTTGTGTAATGTGTCCTGAAGGAAAGTGCTTCTTGGCATTAAGCCGGAAGCGCGAAACCAGCCATCGGAGAGGAGACTTCCTTATGCAAGGCGCTCGCTCATTCCTTCAAGGAATGCGATCGGTAATTTGTTACTTAAGGTACTTGAGGTACGGAAAACACTCACGGATGTTGTCATCTTGAGTTTTATCCAGAGGCGTCCAACCTCTCAGTCTGCGCTTGACATTTGCCGACATCCATTCGTTGATGTGGCGCTTGCCGGATTGGCGGCGCAGGATTTTGCCTGTACCGGTTACTTTGAACCGGCGGGCAGCCGCCTTATTGGTCTTCATCTTAGGCATTGCCAGTGACCCTTTTCTTTCTACTTGGTGGATACGAGTTACGTTTTGCCGGTTGCGGCTAACGTTTCACTGCTCATGGTTTGAGCCAGAAAGACAGTGAATTACACCCCTGATTTGGGGTCCGGCTTTTCCACAGGCTGAGGTTTGCCTCGTTGTGGAATTGCAGAGAGAATCATGATAACACTCTTGCCCTCCAAGCGTGGCTCCCTGTCAATGATTGCTAAATCTTTTACTTCATTTGAGAAACGATTCATCAAATCGATAGCCATTCTGGAGTGCTGCATTTCGCGACCGCGCAGCATAATGATGACTTTGATCTTATCTCCGTCATTGAGGAATTTCTGGGCGTTTCGAAGCTTGACCTGATAGTCGTGGTCTTCGATTTTGTAGCGCATCTTTATCTCTTTGACATCGACGATATGATGCTTTTTCTTTGTTTCTCGGTCTTTCTTTTGTTGATCGAATTTAAAGCGACCGTAGTCCATGATTCGGGCAACGGGCGGATTGGCATCGGGTTGAACGAGATATAGGTCGAGGCCCTTGTCTCGGGCCGTGTTCAAAGCTTCTCTTGTCGGAACGATTCCCAGCTGGTTTCCTTCTTCATCGATCAGCCGTACCTCTCTGTCCCGAATGCGCTCGTTGAGGAGCGGTAGTTCTCGTCTGGGATCATTGGGCCGACGAACGTCACCTTTATCTATGCTCAAGCGTTCTCCTTGTTGTTAGGACCGATTTTGTTGGACTCTGACCATATATTTGGCATACAAAAATTTGCCGAAGGTGGGACTTGAACCCACAAGCCCTTGCGAGCACTACGCCCTGAACGTAGCGTGTTTGCCATTTCACCACTTCGGCGCGTGCCAACGATTCTACACTATATTACAACGTGCTCATTCGTTGGCATTTTGAACTATTCAGGGCTTAACCGTCAGCGGTGTATGCCATAAGGGCTATGTCTCTGGCGCGTTTGATGGCGACAGTGAGATTTCTCTGGTGTGAGGCGCAATTGCCTGAAATTCGTCTGGGCAAAATTTTGCCTCTTTCGGTGACGAATTTCTTCAGACGATTGGGGTCTTTGTAATCAATATGATCGACCTTGTCGGCGCAAAAACCGCAGGTCTTGCGGCGGCGGGGCGGTCCGTCTTGATTCATTCTCATTTCTTAGTTCCTTTATTCAATAAATTTGTGTGGAGACTTATAAAGTCCGACTTTTGGGGAGTACTTAAAACGGGATTTCGTCGTCGGATGCAAAGATTGCGTCCAGATCGTCTGTATCGCCCGCGGGCTTGGCCTTTTGACTGCCCTTAACGCCGGCTTTGGCAAGCGTCGCTTCGCCCTTTTCTTCAGAGAACGAGCCTTGCGGGCCGGTCAGGTTGGAGAGATTCTCGACATTGACTGCATCGACTTCCACCTCACGACGTTTTTGACCGTCTTGAGACTGGTAGTTGTTGATTTGCAGGCGTCCGTCAACGGCGACCAGGTCGCCTTTGCGGATTTCAGTCGAGCAGCGCTCTGCCAGATCACGCCAGGTTATTACTTTGACCGGCGTGGTTTCGGTTTGCCCGTCTCTGGGAGGAGACTCAACGGCAATCGAAAACTCGGTGACTGCAATATTTGTCGATGGTGTGAAACGCTTCTCGGGAGCGCGGATGACGCGTCCGGAGACAACTATTTTGCTTAGGCTCATCAGCTAGTCCTCAGGTGAGACTGGGAAAAAGACGCTTCTAGAAACAGCGGTAATTAAGTCATTACCGGTGTTTGCGATTCTTCAAAGACAACGATCAAGAAACGGATGATGTCTTCAGAAAGGGTCATCATGCGCTTAATGGTGGTGATTTGATCGGTCTTGATGGTGAAGACTGTGTAGACGTAATAGCCGTCTCTCATCTTTTTCACTTCGTAAGCCAGGCGACGGCGACCTTTTTTCTCGGTCAGCTCGATGTTTCCACCCAGGTTTTTGATGTATTCGTCTACTTGAGCAGCCACTTTATCAACAGCTTCTTCGTCGATATTGGGCCTTACGATGTAAGTAACTTCGTACTTTTCTTCTTTTTCTTTGCGTGCCAAGTTGAATCCCCCTTATGGTCATTCGCGTCCTGCTTTGCAGGCAAGGTGAGGCAGTAATATGAACCGGCCCAAGAGCCGGACCGAGAATTTTAGCATGTGCAGCCGCCGGCGCCCCTGCACTGTACAAATAGCCCGCTTTTGCCGCCCTTCACTATTGCGAAATCGTCACACAGGCAGCATTTCTTGCAATCAACTAAACTTTTGATCATGGCGTCCATTTTTGCCAACCGCAGGTAAAACGAATACAATTTAGCTGGAGCATACGAGGCAATCGGCAGTGGCAGCCAGTTTTCGCAATTTTCTTCTTGCAGCACTCTTACTTTCCTGCGCGCCAGTCGGGGCTCAAGGGCTGCAAAACATGCCCGGGCAGATCCTGGACAGCAATCAGGGCAGCTATCCGCTTTCTTCCAGGGGTATGACAGGAGGCAGTGTCGGAGCCAATATCTGGAAGACGGCGGGCAGTACGCGTGTGCCGATCGGAACACTACTTTCGGGCGTTCTGGAAGACAATCTTTCCTCCGGAAAAAACAAAAGAGGCGACATTTTTTCCATTCGCCTTGAAGACGGCTATTTCAGAAACGGCGTCGAAGTTGTTCCCCGTCATTCCCGAATCGTCGGCGCGGTAATCAATGTTGTCCCCTCGAGAAACACTGGCATGGGACATCCAGGCAATCTGCAAGTGAATCTGCAAACGATAGTTTTTCCGGACGGAAGCAATACGCCTATAAGTGGATTTCTGGTGCACAATCCCAATATGGACGAAACGCAAAATCCTCGCAAGTCAAATGCCGCACAGGCAGCCAGTTATTACCCTAAGGCGGCGATGAGCTCTTTGGGTATGGTCGGTCGGACCTTGAGCGGACGTTTGATAGGTATGAAACCTTCGCCCAGAATAAAGGGCTCGGAGTTCAAATTGGAGAAAGGAGAGATACTGGCAGTGCGCCTCAATCGCTCGCTCGATCTCACTCACATGTCGCCGCCGCCTACCGGTTTTGCTCCCAGCAATTTACCGCCTGGAATGGCATCGCCGACGGTGCCAGCCCTTAATTCAGGACAACCGCTTTTGCCAGGTCCCGGACCAGCTGTCAGTCCCAATCAGATCTTTGAAAATCCGGTCGGGCCAAAACCCGGATTGAATATGCCCGATCCGTTTTAGGCCTTGAAGGGCCGAAGCTATCGCCAGCGATCTGTAGATTTCCTCTTGAACGTCAAGTCGAAAGAGGAGATTGATAGTTCGGATTGTAAAACTCTTGTTTCCGAATAA